>JBDRMW010000029.1:0-19113 GCA_043811735.1 bacterium | reverse complement strand
GTTATTATTGCATCGCCGACCATAGCCTGGTTTCAGGTTGAAAACAGCACCAAGGGCTTGTTGATCGGTGTTGGTATCGCTCTGATGATTATCGGGGTTGAGATTTTAATAAAAAAAATTGCATTAGACACGCTCATTTTTGCTGCTATTGGCGCGGTATCAGGACTTCTTTTTTCACTTATTGTTGAGGGCGTCATCAGCTATGTTTTTAAAAGTGACTTAGTTGACAATTTTTTCGTAAAGTACTCCACATTAATTAAACTGGTTATGACATATTTAGGCCTCATGGTAGCTGTCTTAAAGAAAAATGAGCTTGATAAACTTGATAAAGATATCCTGGTGCGGGGGACCAGTAAAAAATCTGCTGATGTCAAAATCTTGGACACCAGCGCAATTATCGACGGTAGAATTGCGGATATTGCTGAAACAAAATTTTTATCAGGTATCCTGGTTGTTCCGCAGTTTATCCTGCTTGAGCTTCAGGCGGTTGCTGATTCTGCTGATGACCAAAAAAGAGCACGCGGCAGGCGGGGTATGGAGATTTTAGAAAAAATTCAGGAGGATAGCACTGTTCCGGTTAAAATTTATGACCGGGATTTCCCCGAGATAAAAGATACCGATGCTAAGCTCGTACAGCTTGCCAAGGAACTCAATGGAAAAATTATTACGACTGATTTTAACTTAAATAAAATCGCGGCCATTCAAGGCATCCCTGTTTTAAATGTTAACGAGCTTGCCCAGGCATTAAAACCCATTGTGCTGCCGGGTAAAAAAATGATGATTTTTGTAGTAAAGGACGGCAAGGAACGTTCTCAAGGAGTAGGCTATCTTGATGATGGAACCATGGTGGTTGTTGAAGATGGCAAGCCTGCGGTAGGCAAACGGGTTGAAGTTCATGTTAATTCCATACTTCAAACCTCAGCAGGACGTATGATCTTTGCACGGATTTGTGATAAGTAATGAAAACAGAAGCTATTATTGTTGCTGCCGGCAGCGGAAAGAGAATGAAATCAAAACTGCCGAAGCAGTTTATTTCAATCGGGGGGAAAACGATTCTTGCTTGGTCAGTAACCAAGTTATTATCAGTACCGGAAATAAAGAAAATAATCCTGGTTGCACCAAGCGCATATAACATTAAATATGCACCGTATATCTTGCCAATCGCACACCATAAAGTAAAAATCGTTGAAGGAGGAAAACAGCGCGCAGATTCAGTTAAAGCAGGATTAGCGCATATTTCTTCTGACTGCGGCCTGGTTCTTATTCATGATGCGGTGCGTCCGTTAATAAAATCGGCAGATATTAAAAAATGTATTTCAGCAGGTAAAAAATCAGGCGCAGCAATTGCGGCAGCTCCCTGCACTGATACGGTAAAATTATCGCGGAATAACGGCTCTGTGCACAAAACACTTGATCGATCAAAGATCTGGCTTGTCCAAACTCCGCAGGTATTTGCAAAAAAATATCTTGATAACGTATTTAAAATTAAGAACATACCTGATGTTACGGATGATTCACAATTAATAGAAAAACTCGGTAAAAAAGTTATGTTGGTAAATGTGGGCAGTTATAACAGAAAGATAACTCAAAAGGAAGATTTGTTGTTTGCGGAAAGCCAGATAAAAAGTTATAAGTCATAAGTTATAAGCTCTAAGACAAAGACAAAAGGCAAAGTCAATTTTATAAGTCAACAGCAAGGGTTTATAGAAATTATTAAAAAAGAGAGATTGAAAAATGGTTCGGGTTGGGATTGGATATGATGTCCATAAATTAGTTAAGGGGCGGAAGCTCATGTTGGGGGGTGTTGCCATCCCTTATGCCAAAGGGCTGCTTGGGCATTCTGATGCTGATGTGGTCATTCATGCTATTTGTGATGCGTTGTTGGGGGCTGCTGCATTAGGGGATATCGGCATGCATTTTCCGAATACTGATCCAAACTATAAAAATATTGAAAGTTTAAAGTTATTGGGCAAAGTAGGCGAACTGATTCGCTCAAAAAGATATAGGATTGGGAATATTGATTCAACGCTTATCGCAGAGGAACCCAGGATCGGCCCGTATATAAAACGCATGCAAAAAAAAATAGCTGATGCATTATACATTGAAGATGACTTCGTCAGTGTAAAAGCAACAACCAACGAAAGATTAGGATTTATCGGCCAAAAAAAAGGAATTGCCGCATACGCAATATGCCTCATAGAGGTATAGCCTCTATGAGGCATAATTCCAGATTCCAGATTAAAATTAAAAAGAATGAAAAAAGCTTTTAATTTGTAATCTGTGATCTGTAATCTGTAATTTTTTTACATTATGACTCTCAAACTATACAATACGCTCACCAAATCAAAAGAACCCCTTCGAGATCCCGGTAACGATCCTATAAAGATCTATGTCTGCGGTATTACGCCGTATGACCGGGTGCATGTCGGCCATGCGCGGTGTTATGTTACGTTTGATGTATTATCCAGATATTTAAGATTCAAAGGATATGAGGTTAACTATATCCAGAATTATACTGATATTGATGATAAAATTATCAACCGCGGGCACGAATTAAAAAAAGACCCCATAAAGATTGCTGATGAGAATATCAAAGATTACGAAATTCAGATGGCTAAACTTAATGTTAATAGACCTGATGCATTTTTGCGTGTAACCGAAAACATTCCCTTAATCATTGAGTTAGTGCAAAAATTGGCCAGTAACAATAAAGCATATGTTTCTGGAGGAGATGTATATTTTGATGTTAAAGCATTCCCTGCATACGGCAGACTTTCGCAACGTGATACCGATGGATTAAAAGCAGGCGCCCGGGTTGAAGTAAATGATGCGAAAAAAAACCCGTTGGATTTTGCGCTCTGGAAAAAAGCTAAACCAGGTGAACCTTCATGGGACTCTCCCTGGGGGAAAGGCCGGCCCGGCTGGCATATTGAATGCTCAGCCTTAGCCATGGCACGGTTAGGAGAAACACTTGATATTCATGGCGGCGGCCAGGATCTTGTTTTCCCTCATCATGAAAATGAGATTGCGCAGTCAGAATCAGCCACCGGCAAACCATTCGTTAGTATTTGGATGCATAATGGATTTGTCACGATCAACCAGGAAAAAATGTCCAAATCATTGGGAAATTTTTTTACGCTTGAAGACATATTTAAAAAATACGATCCCATGGCTGTCAGGCTTTTTCTTCTCTCCCAGCATTACAAATCACCGCTGGATTTTTCTGATTCAAAGCTGGAAGAATTCAAAAGGAGCCTCAAACACATAACAGATTCCATTGCACGCATTAGAACTTCAATCAGCAGTTCAAAATCTGATAAAACTAAACATCAAAATATAAGCAAAATAGAATCTTTTGAAAAAGATTTTAACAATGCAATGGATGATGATTTAAATACTGCTAAGGGTTTAAGCGCCGTATTTAATATGATCAATTTTATGAATGAATTAACCGCATCAAAAGATGTTGATACGCAAGCTTTAGAGAAGGGGATAAGAACATTACAGGTTTTATTAGAAGATGTACTTGGAATTCAAGTATCTGCTTCTTCAGATAACGCACCAGATGAAGAAGCAATAACTGAGCTGGTCTTACAAAGAACTCAAGCCCGCAAACAAAAAAACTTCAAAGAGAGTGACCGCATCAGAGAAGAACTTGCCAAAAAAGGAGTAACCCTCGAAGACACCCCCTCCGGCACCCGCTGGTGGAAAAAGTCCTAATTCGATATGTTTTTTAAGCATAATTTATCATTTTTTTGAACAAATAATCATATTGATAAATCAACTTGTTTTGATTGAGCTGTGTACAGGGTATTGACATTTGTTTTTTAATGGGTACAATTATAACAATGCGGTATACAAAAGAAGTGGAAACATCGGGGAATAGAGCGGTTTCCTACGTCCTCTGGTTTTTGGGATTGGGGCTCTTATTGCTTGCTGCCAATCTCTATTCCCGCCATTCAGATAAAAACATTGCGTTTTCAAAATGGTCTTCCTTTATAAAGGAGATTAAGCCGTGCGTTGAGGAGTATCCCTATAATGCAGGCCTTATCATTCATGATTTAAAATACGGATTTTCCTATAGTTCAGGCGGACATGAAAAGTTTATAAGTGCGAGCTTAATTAAGCTTCCTATTATGTGTGCGGTGTTTAAAAAAGCGCACGAAGGAGAGATCTCATTACATGATACTATTGTATTGAAAAAACATCATAAAGTATCCGGTTCAGGTTCTCTTCGCAAAGTAGCTCCGGGTGCGGAATATTCGATTATCGGGCTTATTAAAATAATGATTTCTGAGAGTGATAACACCGCGGCTAAAATGCTTACCGAACATATTGGTATTGATGAGATGAATCGGGTATTTGAAGAGATGGGGCTTGAGGACACGAATATTTCGGACCAATCCTTCCGTATGACCGGGCGGCGCGTTAAAGACGAAAGCTATACAACACCCTATGATATCGCCGGTTTATTAGAACGGATATATTTCGGAGAATTTTTAAGTAACAATTTAAGTGCAGAAATTGTTGAAATATTAAAACTTCCTGAAGATACTTCCCGGTTAAGCAGGTATCTGCCGGAGCAGTTTGAACTGGCGCATAAAACAGGTTTGTTGCGCGGGGCATGTCATGATGCGGGGATTTTATTTACTCCCCGGGGAGATTATCTTATCTGTGTGATGACCAAACAAAACCGCCAATATGCTGCAGCCAAAAAATTTATCGCCCAAATCGGCAAACTCGCCTATCAGCAAATTTAATTTACCCCCACACCAAATGAGTATTTTATTCTTTCGAAATCTGTTAAATGTTGAGCCCCCGGGGGGATAGATTATTGTTTATAGCAAGATCTTTGCACTCATTTGGTGTGGGGATGTACCCGTTTTTATTGTAACACTAATCCTTTTGTGCTATAATTATTTCAGTGAAAAAAAACCAATGGCAAGATAACATGTTCAGGTGCGATGCTTACGCAGGACAAACCTCTAAAAACTTTACGGGGTATTTTATTTTGATAGGACACCGGCGTTACCAATGAAAATTCATCCTCTCTTTATAATCATGATTCTCATGGTTATGATGATAAGCCTCTCTGCCATCCCTTTCTCCCTGGCAGAAAATCTCACCCCGGCTGAGGAGGAGGTTTTTGATGATTTCGGGGAATTTGGGTTTGAGGTTACAGAGATTCAAAAACCGGTCTTTGACCCCTTAAGAGGGTATAACCGGGTAATGTTTTATTTTAATGATAAAGTATATTTTTGGGTATTGAAACCGATCGGTAAAGGGTATGGCAAGGTGGTTCCTGAACCCGCACGTCTTTCGATTAAACGGTTTTTTCATAACTTGAAATTTCCCATTCGATTGGTGAATAACATTTTGCAGTTCAAGTTGAAAGGTGCCGGGCGAGAGACCGCCCGGTTTATCGCTAACTCAACCATTGGATTCTTAGGATTTTTTGATCCAGCCCGCACCTGGTGGAACTTACAGCCTTCTGAAGAAGATTTTGGTCAAACCTTAGGTTTTTACGGGGTGGGTGAAGGGTTTCCCATCACCCTTCCTTTTTTAGGGCCCAGTAATTTACGCGACACGCTGTCTTTGGTTCCGGATTATTACTTGAATCCGATTTCATATGTAAATCCTGAGGAAAAGAGATTTTTTGATCCAGTCTACATTGGTATTCACGCGTTTCAAATGATTAACGAGACCTCGTTAAGCCTGGATGTGTATGAGAACATAAAAAAGAATGCCCTGGATCCTTACACATTCGTACGAGATGCGTACAAGCAGAACAGGGATAAAAAAATTAAGGAGTAAACCCCCACACCAAATGGTGTGCACGTTTGATCATTGATTATAGTTTATAATTCCAGGGGTAAAAATTTAAATATTATTGAAAAAATAGAAGACTCATTTGGTGTGGGGGTAAATCATGTTTACTTACAAAATGCGGCAGATGATATGTTTGGGTTTAACTGTAGCGTTTGTTGCTCCCGTCTGGGGGGATGAACTTAAAAAAGTTGATCAGCTCATTCGTGAAACAGTCGATCAGGTATTGACAGTCGTTCGTAATAATGAGTTGAATGCAGATGAAAAAGTGGAGAAAGTCATGGATGTGGTGATCCCTGTTTTTGATTTACCGCTGATGGCTAAGCTGACATTGGGCAAAATAAATTGGCCCAAGTTCTCAGTTGAGCAGAGAGAAAAATTTACTGGTTTGTTTGTGACGCAGCTTCGAGAATCCTATTTGGGAAATGTGGAGATGGTGGCGGATGAAGAGGTGGAGTTTGAGAAGCCTTTCTACAAGAGTCAAAAGGCGCATATGATGACACGCGTCATCACCAAAGAGGATCCCGTCGAAATTCTCTATAAACTTTATTTTAAAGAAAAATTAAAAAAATGGCTTGTCTATGATGTTGAAATACAGGGCATTAGTATTGTTACATCTTATGGCATGCAGTATGACCAAGTTTTGCAAAAGGGAACGGTGGAGGAGCTCTTGCAAAAAATGGAGGAGCGTACCGGGCAAAATAAAAAGGAGATCGCCGCTCCTGAAGAAGAGAATCATACTCCTCAACAGCAGTAAACTTAATTCTTAAAAATCGCAGGACTCTATGATCAAGGGTGATTCGTTTTTTAAATTATATGATCGAGTGATTTTATCCCGTCCTGGCTGGACGGTTGTTATTCTGTTGATTTCATTTGCCGCGCTGGGATACTGGATTAAAGATTTTAAGTTGGATGCCTCTGCCGATTCATTGATTTTGGAGCATGATGAGGATCTGCGTTATTTCCGCAGCGTAGCAGCGAACTATGAATCCCCCGAATTTTTGATATTGACGTATCATATTGAAGGCGCTGATCTCCTTTCAGATAAAGTCTTAAACACGTTGAAAGCATTACGATCGGATCTCTCTGGTTTAAAACGGGTTGCTTCTGTGGTAACCATTTTAGATGTACCTCTTCTGCGCAGCCCGCCCATTGCACTCAAAGATATCAAAAGCCAGGTCAAAACCCTTGAATCCCCTGATGTTAACAAGTCCATGGCCTTCACGGAGTTTCAGGGAAGCCCCATCTATCAAGAGATGCTCGTGAGTCATGACATGTGCTCAACCGCTCTTTTGATTAATTTCCAGAAAGATGAAAACTTAATCGAATTAGCAAACCGCCGTTCACACCTTCGGGAGAAAAAATACAACAATACGTTAACTGATGACGAATTATTACGCTTGGCAGCGGTTGAGAATGAATACCAGAATTATCAGGTGCGTGTACGTTCCGAGCGTCATCAGGACATTATTTCCATTCGGAAGATCATGGACCAATACAGAGACAGCGCACGTCTCTTTCTGGGCGGGGTGCCAATGGTGGTTGATGACATGATTACCTTTATCAAGAAGGATCTGAAAGTTTTTGGTTTGGGAATGCTGATTTTCTTGATTTTCACGCTGGGGATTATTTTTAAAAAAATGCGTTGGATTCTTCTGCCTATGTGCTGCTGTATTTTCTCAGTGGTGGTGATGATGGGAGGGCTGGGTTTATTCGGATGGAATATTACGGTCATTTCATCTAACTTCATCTCGATTCAACTGATCATTACGATGTCTTTTACCATCCACTTGATTGTTCGATATCGTGAGTTGCTGCATCAAAATCCGGATGCAGAAAACCGCGACCTGGTTAAAAAAGCAGTGCAAATGGTGTTTATGCCGTGTTTCTTTTCTTGTACAACAACCATTGCAGGATTTAGTTCACTCCTGATGTGTAACATTCTTCCTGTGGTGAATTTTGGCTGGATGATGAGCATGGGTCTGTGTGTATCACTGGGAATTACTTTTTTGTTTTTCCCTTCAGCCCTAATGCTTATGAAAAAACCGGTGGTGACCGAAGAGCTGCCTTTTGGGCTCTCCATTACTGCCGCATTCGCACGTTTCACCCAAAAACAGGGAGTGCTCATTTACACCGGCGCATTTTTATTGATGGGTTTTATTGTGTATGGGGCCACACAATTGAAAGTGGAAAACAGTTTTATCAAGTATTTCAAAAAATCCACGGAAATTTATCAAGGCATGAAGATGATCGATCAGGAATTGGGCGGTACTACCATATTGGATGTAATCTTGAACTTTACGGAAGATACGTCACATTCAATTCATAGTGAGGGAACGATAGGTCATGTAGATGGAAAGGATGATTTTGATGAGTTCGACGAATTTAAGGAAGAAGAATCATCAAATCCGGAAAAATACTGGTTTACCCTGGATAAAATCCAGAAAATAGAGCAGGTGCATGATTATATGGATGGATTGAAGGCTACCGGAAAGGTCTTGTCATTGGCTACGCTTTATAAAACAGCCAGGCAGCTCACTAACAAAAAGTCATTGGATAATTTTGAACTCGCTCTTCTATTTAACGAACTGCCGGAACAGTTTCAGCATATACTCATCACGCCTTATGTTTCCATTGAGCACAACCAAGCACGCATTTTTATTCGAATGATTGATTCCATGGAAGGCCTGCAACGCGATACTTTCTTAAAAAAGGTGAACGTTGAGCTTCATGAAAAATTGGGGCTTTCCAAGGGCTCATTTCGTTTGACGGGCCTCATGGTGTTGTATAACAATATGCTGCAGAGCCTTTTTAAATCACAAATCCGCACCATCGGTATGACGGTGATTCTATTGATGATTATGTTTTTGGTTTTATTCAGGTCACTCAAAATCTCTCTCATTGCCCTTGCCCCCAATTTGCTCTCTTCCTTTTTGGTATTAGGCATTTTAGGAATTTTTAACATTCCTTTGGACATGATGACGATTACGATTGTGGCCATCAGCGTCGGCATTGCTGTCGATAACACGATTCACTATCTCTATCGGTTTAAACGTGAGTTTGCTCAAAGCCGCGATTACTGGCAGACCATGCATCGCTGTCATGCGAGCATTGGAAATGCCATGTATTACACATCGATCACCATTATAGTTGGTTTTTCAATTTTGTCATTTTCCAATTTTGTGCCCACAACTCTTTTCGGGCTTCTCACGGGACTTGCCATGGCTACTGCCCTCTTAAATGCCCTGACCCTCCTTCCCCGGCTGATCATTTTATTCAAACCTTTTTAGACCTGGTAATAAAGGGAGGTGATTCCTAAAATTTTTAATTCGTTACCAAACTATTCCCTGACATTATTTGTATGTATAAATAAAAAACGGGTAAACTCCACACCTGGTTACATTGCTTTGGAGTAATAAATTTGTTAAAATTAAATAGTTCAATTGAAGAAAGGCTGAACCTATGAAAAAATTAACGGTTGCTGAGAAAATTATTTCTAAACATATCGTCACCGGTGTGATGAAGACAGGTGAAGAAATAGGGCTGCATATTGACCAGACACTTACGCAGGATGCAACGGGTACCCTGGCATATCTGCAGTTTGAAGCATTGGGGATCCCTCGGGTGAAAACTACATTATCCGTTAGTTATGTTGATCATAATATGCTGCAGTCAGGTTTTGAGAATGCTGATGACCACAGGTATTTGCAGACCGTGGCAGCAAAATACGGTATATATTTTTCCCGGCCGGGAAACGGTATCTGTCATCAAGTGCATCTTGAACGGTTTGGGATTCCGGGTGAGACACTTTTGGGATCTGATTCGCATACGCCTACCGGCGGCGGATTAGGAATGATCGCGATCGGTGCCGGAGGTTTAAATGTGGCAGTTGCAATGGGCGGCGGCCCGTTTTATCTTAATATGCCGCAGATTATTAAAGTAGAATTAACCGGCAAACTATCCGCCTGGATAAATGCTAAAGATGTCATATTAGAGATTTTGCGCCGGTTAACCGTTAAAGGCGGTGTAGGGAAAATATATGAGTTCTGCGGTGAAGGGGTTAAGACGCTTTCAGTACCGGAACGGGCAACGATTACGAATATGGGCGCTGAACTGGGTGCAACAACGTCTCTGTTCCCGAGCGATTTAAATACCAAGAAGTTTTTACAGGCTCAGGGAAGAGTTGAGGATTGGAAGGAGATCACCGCTGATCCGGGTGCGGGATATGCTGATACGCTGCATATTAATCTGTCAAAAATTGAGCCTATGGTTGCCAAACCGCATATGCCGGATAATGTAGTGAGGCTGCGCGAACTTGCCGGACTGCCCGTTGATCAGGTATGTATCGGCAGCTGTACAAATTCATCATTAAAAGACCTGATGATTACAGCGTCTATTTTAAAAAACAAGAAAATTAATAAAGACCTGAGCTTGATTGTATCTCCGGGATCAAAAGCAGTCTTTGAAATGATTGCCAAAAATGGGGCATTGGCAGATATGATTTCTGCAGGGGCGCGGATTGCTGAATCTTCATGCGGATTTTGTATCGGTATGGGCCATGCGCCGGCAAGTGATGCGGTATCTCTGCGCACGAACAACAGGAATTTTGAAGGGAGATCAGGAACTAAATCAGCTGAAATTTATATTGTAAGCCCTGAAGCAGCCGCATATTCCGCACTCTCAGGGAAACTGGCTGATCCCCGGAAATTAGGGAAACAAAAAAAGATTAAAGAACCAGTGAAATATATAATTGATGACAGCGGTATTATTAAACCTTCAAAAAAAAATACGGCTCAAGTTGTGCGCGGGCCTAATATAAAACCATTGCCTATCGCTCAACCTTTGGCAGATGAGATTGAATTAGAAGTACTCTTAAAAGTGGGCGACAATATTACGACTGATCATATTATGCCGGCAGGAGCAAAAATTCTGCCTTTGCGGTCAAATATTCCAGCAATCTCCAAACATGTTTTTGCCGGGATAGATCAAACATTTGCCGAACGCGCATTAGAAAAAGGCGGCGGTATTATTGTCGGCAAGGCGAATTACGGGCAGGGATCAAGCAGGGAGCATGCCGCGCTTGCCCCGATGTATCTAAAGATTAAAGCAGTTATCGTGAAATCCTTTGCACGAATACACAGAAATAATTTGATTAATTTCGGCATTGTCCCGTTAACGTTTAGCAATGAATCTGAATATGACACCTTGGAACAGGGTGATGTGTGCCTGCTGCAAAACATGAGAAAATATATTTCGTACGAAACACGCATGAAATTAATTAATAAAACAAAAAACAAAAACATATCAATCAACATTGATTTAATCGGCCGCGAACGAAAAATCATATTAGCCGGCGGACTGCTTAATTTTACAAAAAATAAATAAAAAGGGATATCTTATGTCAAACGATAATATTAGAAATGAAGTAACCAAACACGCGCTTGCCGCATTAATTGCTGCACGGAAACTTAATACCCTCCCGACAAAGATAAAAAATAATATTCTCCAGGCTATGGCTGATGCTATACTATCAAAAAAAGATGAAATTATATTTCGCAATGAGATTGATATTGAGGCAGCAGCGCAGGCAGGATTAACCCAAGCACTTATTGACCGGCTTACTCTTAATCCAAAACGAATTCAGGGGATGGTTGATAGTTTGCAGGAAATAAAATCATTATCTGATCCTGTCGGCACTGTCTTAGAAGAGCGAACAATAGCCGGCGGTGCGCTGCTGCAGAAAATAAAAGTTCCATTAGGGGTAATCGGGATTATTTATGAATCCCGCCCGAATGTAACGGTTGAGGCTGCCGCATTATGCTTAAAAGCGGGCAATACGGTTGTATTGCGCGGCGGTAAAGAAGCAGTAAATTCAAATCTTCAATTAATCCACACCATTGTTCCGGCAGCAATTGCAGCAGGTCTGCCGGAAGGCGGGATTCAATTTATCAATATAACCGACCGCCGGTCGGTTCATGAATTAACACAGCTTGATAAACTGGTTGATCTGGTTATTGCACGCGGCAGCGAAGAAATGGTCAAAGCGGTGCGCCAGGGATCAGCAGTACCGGTATTAGGACATGGGCAGGGTTTATGCCATACCTATATAGATAAATCTGCAAAGCTGAAGATGGCGGTTGATATAGCATACAATGCCAAGGTCCAACGGCCGGGTGTTTGTAATGCAATGGAAACATTGCTTGTGCACAGGGATATTGCGCAGAAACTATTGCCTGAGTTAGGGGAAAAGCTCCTTTCAGCCGGGGTTGAACTGCGCGGTTGTGAAAAGACGCGCGCTATTCTTACCAGTATCACCGCAGCGGAAGAAAATGATTGGTCAACAGAATATCTGGATAAGATATTATCAATAAAAATTGTTGAAACAATAGATGATGCGCTTAACCATATTGCACAATATGGCAGCAGACATTCTGAAGCGATCGTTGCTGAAGACAAACAGACTGCAGAGCGGTTTTTAATGGAAGTTGATGCAGCAGCAGTGTTTCATAATAGTTCTACACGGCTTCATGATGGCGGGATATTCGGATTTGGCTCTGAGATCGGTATATCAACGCAGAAACTGCATGCGCGCGGCACCATGGGCATTCAAGAACTTACCACGACCAAATTTGTGGTGCGGGGCTCTGGACAAACACGTTAACGGCTGTTATTCGTGGTTCGTGATTCGAAATCTTGAAAAATGGAAAAAAAAATTGGTATTTTTGGGGGGAGTTTTGATCCGGTTCATAACGGACATATGCAGCTTGCCCGTGCGGCAGCTGCGGAACTTAACCTTGACCGCATAGTTTTTCTTCCTGCGCGTATTCCTCCCCACAAAAACAAATTATATGCAGGGGTGAATCAGCGCCTTGCTATGCTGCGGATGGCTGCGGGGAAAAAAACAACATACCGTATCAGCACCTATGAACTTAAACGTAAAAAAACAACATTTACCAGGCAGTCAGTCAAACATTTTAAAAACTATTATAAAAACTCGAAAATCTATTTTCTAATCGGCGGTGATTCATTGGCAGAGATGGGATCCTGGGCCGGAGGATACGGGCTGCTTAATACATGTCAATTTGTGGCGGGTCTGCGGCCGGGTTCTACTATAAGAAAAAAAAGAAGAAAAAATATTGTGGTACTGCGTAAATCAATGCCGAATATTTCTGCAACGGGGATACGGAAGCTGATAAAAAAGAAAAAATCTATTGCCGGGTTGGTGCCTTCGAACGTAAACTCGTATATCAAGAAACACAAATTATATGAATAAAAAATTAACGTATACCCGTGAGGAGCAGAAGATACTCGCCTGTCTGCAGCGCGTGCTGCCGCGCCCTCGATTCCTTCATTCGCTCTCTGTTATGCGTGCAGCTGAGAAGATCGCTGAGCGGTACGGAGAAAATACGCATCATGCACGGCTTGCGGGGCTCATGCATGATGCATCGCGGGGTTTTTCAATACAGAAAATAATTTCGTTGGCTTGCAGATATGATTCAAAGATATTTGCAGACCCGATTTTACGGAAAAATCCACGGTTGCTGCATGGTTTTGCAAGTGCGGCGCTGGCACGAATACAATTTGGGGTGACAGATTCAAAAATTCTGCATGCAATGGCATTCCATACAATTGCGTGTAAAAATATGTCAATATTTGATAAGATTATTTATCTGGCGGATTGTACTGCTTCAGACAGGCGGTTTAAACTTTGTAAAAGACTGCGTAAACTTGGCATGCAGGATATTGATGCGGCAATGAGGTTAGCATTACAGATTCGGATTTCTCATGTGATGGATATGCATTGGATGCTTCATCCGAATTCAGTATATGCATTGAATGAGTTATTACGTTGAGGAATATCTTAAAGGACAGTTGGTTTCGAGTTAAGAAAAGAAGTGTTGATATAACCATCTTACTTGTATGTGCATGTGCAGCGGCCATGGCAGTTTTCTTTTCTGCCCGCAGCAGGATTGTGAGATCTTTGACAAAATTTGAGCGGATCAATATGGTCTGGATCGGAACCGACTGGGTTGATTATTCACGGCATTCTGACACGGTTATATGTGCAAGTTATGAACCGCGGACCAGGTTTCTTGATATTCTCTCCATCCCCCGCGATACACTGATCTCTATCCCCGGGGTACGGTTAAAGAGAATCAATGAAATATTTGCCTATTATTACCGGCTGTCAAAAAAGGATTATGTTGCCTGTGAAAAATTAATGGAAGCAGTTGAAAGGCTTCTTTCTGCCGGCAAATCAGTGGAAATACCGTATTATGTCCAGATAAATTATGATGGATTTATTAAAGCGGTTGATCTTTTAGGCGGCGTGCCGATACATATTTCTGAACCAATGGATTATGATGATTACAGCGGTAATCTCCATATTCATTTTGATACCGGTACGTACAAGCTTGATGGAAGAAAAGCATTGGAGTATGTGCGGTTCCGGGGGCGAAGCGGTGACCGGGGAAGAATATTCAGGCAGCAATTGTTTATTAAAACCGCGTTTTCCCGGTTTAAAAATCCTTTGATTTTACTGCAGATACCCCGTATGCTCTATAGAGTAATCTCAAACTTGCAGACGAATCTGTCATTGTGGGACCTGTTGTGTCTGGGATTAGATTTTAGATTTTTGCGCAAAGCAAATATTAGGCTGCTGGAATTACCCGGCCGTCCGCACCGATGGTACTGGATACCCGATAAGGAGCGTTTGGCCGGTGTGGTAAATCTTATGACGTCGCCGTATACGCCGGTTGATTATCGTTCACTGGAACAATATAAAGATATTGATAACGGTAAAAAAATTATTGTAGAAGTTTTTAATGCATCTTCGCATAAACAACTGGCATACCGGGTCACTAAATTTCTGCGCCAGGCAGGATTTGATGTCGTAAACTGGGAAAATTATGAAACACCGCAGCAACGCACTCTGGTGGTGGACCGCACGGGTGATGTGCGGGCAGCCCAGACAGTGGCTGCCCAGCTTAATAATGCGGAAGTTATCAGCCGGATTGATCGTTCGCGCATGGTTGATGTGACGGTTATTCTTGGTGAAGAGTACGAATAAACTATTAAGGAGGGATACACAAATGGATATTGCAGAAATTCTTAAAGCAGCGGTGGAGCGGGGCGCATCTGATGTACATCTGGTTATCGGAAAGCCGCCCATGATCCGCGAGCGGGGAAAAATCAGGCCGCTGGAAGATTTTGAAACAATTGATGCGGCTAAATCACAAAATTTGATTTTTAGTATTTTGGATGAAACACAGCGGAAAAAATTTGAAGCTGAGTGGGAGCTGGATTGTTCATTTATGATCCGTGATTTAGCACGTTTTAGAATTAATGTGTTTAAACAATGCCATGGTATTGAAGCAGTCTTACGGATCATCTCATCAAAAATACCTTCACCGGAGGAAATCGGATTAACTGAAGCGGTTATAAAATTAACTGACCTTACCAGCGGTCTAATTCTGGTAACCGGACCGACCGGTTCAGGCAAAACAACAACCCTGGCATCTATGCTCGATCTTATTAACGGTAAAAGACAGGATAATATAATAACGGTTGAAGATCCTATTGAGTTTATGTACGAACATAATAAAAGTGTGATACGGCAGAGAGAAGTTGGCCAGCAGACAAAATCATTTGCCACTGCTCTGCGTCAAGCGCTCCGTGAAGATCCGGATGTTATTTTAATCGGTGAGATGCGGGATTTGGAAACGATTACCTGTGCATTAAGCGCCGCTGAAACAGGCCATTTGGTTTTTGGCACACTCCATACATCTGATGCGCCTCAAACAATTGATCGTATTATTGATGTGTTTCCGGCGTACCAGCAGCAGCAGGTCAGGACACAATTAGCAGTTTGCTTAAAAGCAGTTATGTCGCAGCTGCTGGTTCCCCGGTTAGACGGAACGGGGCGCCTGGCAGCGCGTGAGATTATGATTGTAACGCCGGCGATTTCTAATTTAATCAGAGAAAGCAAGACACATATGATATACGGAGCCATTGACACGGGATCAAAATATGGGATGATCAGTATGGATAAATGTTTATCCGAATATGTTAAAAGAGGATGGATCTCTATTGAGGATGCTCTTGCACGGGCGCATAATCAAGAAACCGTGCGCAGCAGCAGCAGCGGCGGACGTTCAGTTCATGGCGCGTATTAAGGGGGGATAGTATAATGGTTGGCAGAGATACATTAAAAAAAATACAGATTTTTCATGATTTTCCTGAGGAATATCTTGATCAACTTTCGAAAAGTTTGATGGAACAGATCTACGATCCCGGGCAGATTATATTTGAAGAAGGATCTATTGGTAATGCCTTATACATTATTTCTACAGGATCAGTTGAGGTGAAAAAAATAACAAATAAAGGAAAAAATAACTTTAAAATATTAGCATTGCTTGAACAGGGAGATTACTTCGGAGAAATGTCGCTCTTAAATGATAAGCCGCGCTCAGCTTCTGCATATGCTAAAACGTCAGTTGAACTGCTTATTTTAAAAAGAGAAGATTTTACTGAACTGCTCACATCATCTCCGCGGGTAGCGGTTGATCAATTGCTGGGTATTTTACGCATGTTGAGCAACCGGCTCCGCCAGACCAGTCTGGAATTAACCACGTTATATGAAATTGGACGTACCATCTCAACATTGAGCAGTCCGGAAATTATTTGTTTAGTAGTCTTAGAGAAGCTCTATGCTGCATTTAATGATAAGGGAATGGTATGGATTAATTTATGGAATCGTTTTAATGAAGAATATGATATCGTTGAGTTGGAAGGAAAACCCGCATTATCCCTTGGTGATACTCAATGGAATAATACCCATCCTTTAATTATGTATGCTAAAGAAAAAAATGACGGATGGTTATCGAACAATCTATCTGATGAAAAATCTGCCGGCGGCTCATTGGTCTCCTGCGGGAATATACACAAACTTTTAACAGTGCCTCTTAAAGATATTTGCGGGGAGTTTTTGGGGTTTCTATGTGCAGGGCGCCGTAAAGAAGAGGAGAAGTTTAATAATTCAGATTTAATTCTGCTTTCAGCGATCGGCAATTTTACGGCAACAGCACTGATGAATGCGTCTTTCCTGCAGGAAGAAAAACAAAGAGAGCGGCTGCAGCGGGGTAAGGACCAATGGCATTAAAAAAAATATCATTTAGAAAACTTGCTGTTAAGGCAGCACATGCTGCTGATGCAAAAAAAGCCGAAGATATTGTAATTCTTGATATTAGAAAAATCACCGCAATTGCCGATTATTTACTGCTTATAACCGGAACATCTTCACCTCATGTGCGCAATCTTCAGGAAGAAATACAAAAAGCATTTGATTCCTCAAAGGTGCGTCTTCTTCACCATGAAGGCAGGAAAGGAAGCATGTGGCATGTCCTTGATTACGGCGGCGTGGTTATTCATATTATGGGAGAAGAGCTCAGACAATTTTATGCGTTGGATAAATTATGGCAGGATGCCCGTAAACTATCATGGTTAAAGAACTTATAAGAGAAGCAATTAATGCCTGTTTACTGGACTGGTGGGCTGCGAAGGATCTGATCGGTTTTACACGGTATTCTTTGGAAGAACCTCCCAAGCGGATGCAGGCTGATATATCGACTAATCTGGCCATGCTTGCGGCAAAAAAATTAAAACAGCCTCCGCAAAAAATCGCATCCGAAATAATTAAAATACTTAAAACAAAATTAAATAAAAATATTTTTTCATCTATTGAAATCGCCCGCCCTGGATTTATAAATTTCAGGGTAAGCTCATATATCCTGCATAACGCAGTTAATAACCCGGCAGTTGTTGAATCAGCATTCAATGCAGAAACAATGCCGCGCATACTTATTGAATTTGTATCAGCTAATCCTACGGGGCCGCTCCATATCGGGCACGGCAGAGGTGCGGCACTGGGGGACTCCTTAGCGCGCATTATGCGGTTTTTAAAATACCGTGTTGAAACAGAATATTATGTTAATGATATGGGGAACCAGATGGAAACCTTAGGTGCCTCAGTGTATGCCCGGATAAAGGAATTGAAAGGCAATAACGTTGATTTTCCCGAAGACGGGTATAAGGGCGATTATATTGTTGATGTAGCGCGTGCGTATCTTAAAGAACATACATCAACAGATATGGAGGAGATTCAACAATTTGCACGTACCGTTATTTTGCAGTCTATCAGGCAGGATTTAGCCAAATTCGGCGTGAGGTTTGATTACTGGTTTTTTGAATCACATCTGCATAATGAAAACTTTGTTGAACAGACGTTAGCAAAACTTGAAGAAAAAAAATATATCTATACCTTAGACGGGGCAGTCTGGTTTAGGTCAACCTCGTTTGGCGATGAGAAAGACCGCGTGGTAAAACGCGCTGATGGACGGTTGACCTACCTGGCATCAGATATTGCCTACCATGCAATGAAACTGCAGCGGGGTTTCCAGGAATGTATTAATATCTGGGGAACGGATCATCACGGGTATGTTAAGCGGGTGCAGGCAGCTATGACGGCGCTGGGAAAATCAAAAGATATATTAAAAATTATTCTGTATCAATTAGTAAGCCTTTCCCGGGCAGGAAAACCGGCTGCCATGTCTACCCGGGCGGGTGAGTTTATTACCCTGCAGGAAGTGCTTGATGAAGTCGGCAGAGATGCATGCAGGTTCTTTTTTGCCATGCGCTCACCTCATTCTCACTTAGAGTTTGATCTTGAGCTTGCCAAGAAGAAATCAAATGAAAATCCGGTCTACTATGTGCAGTATGTGCATGCGCGGATCTGTTCAATTTTTCGGGAAGCAGAAAAACAAAATATTAACATGACAAAACAGATTGCCTGCGGGATGCTTTCAACTGAAGAAGAAACAATGCTCATGAAAAAATTATTGTTTTTCTCGGATGTATTAATCCTGTGCGCTCAAGAGAAAACACCGCATCATCTAACCCATTATCTCTTAGACCTCGCCGGATTGTTCCACAAGTTTTACGATACCTGCAGGGTATTAACTGAAGATAAAGAGCTGACCCAGGCGCGTCTTGGCTTAATTAGAGCAGTTCAAAAAACAATCGCCCAGGGCCTTAATCTCTTAAGTATCTCAGCCCCCCAGCAGATGTAAAGAAAATATTAATAAATACTAATGAGGAGTTTACCCGTTATTTTAATCCATATGTGTGATATGCATTGAAAAGTAGATAAAAATATATGTAGGAAATGTGAAATAATGTCAGGGGATAATCTGTCAACCGAAGAAAAATTTCTTAACGGATTTTTTGTGA
>JBDRMW010000028.1:0-13933 GCA_043811735.1 bacterium | reverse complement strand
CATGTACACAGGTATAGTCAAATTCAATTCCCTGTCCGATCCGGTTAGGGCCGCCGCCTAATATCATTACCTTTTTCTTGTCTGATACCGTAACTGAATCATCTGCATTATATGTTGAAAAATAATACGCTGCATCAGCACCGCTTACCGGTACTGCTTCGAAAGCCTCTATTTTGCGTAATGAAAGACGCTGGTTTCGTATTATACTTTCAGTTGTGTTAAGCAGTCCGGCGAGATATTTATCTGAAAAACCATGTTCTTTAGCTTTGATTAACATTAGATCAGAAATATTATTTCCCGCAGATTTTACTGATTGTTCTTCAAACTCAACCAGCTCTTTCATCTGCGTTAGGAACCATCGGTTGATTTTAGTTAGCTGGTATAAATCGTCGATTGAAATTCCTTTGCGCAGCGCTTCATACATGATAAAAACACGTTCGCTCGACGGATTAACCAGTTTTGATTTAAGCTCAGGAAGCGAGAGTTGTGCAAAGTTTTTTGCACCGCCTAATCCATATCGTTTAATTTCAAGCGAACGGATCGATTTTTGAAAAGCTTCCTTAAAGTTCTTGCCGATACTCATTGTTTCGCCAACTGCCTGCATCTGCGTGCCTAATTTATCTTCAGCCTGAGAAAATTTCTCAAATGCCCATCGGGCAAATTTAACTACCACGTAATCACCGCTGGGCACATATTTATCAAGCGTCCCTTCTTTCCAGTACGGGAGCATATCAAGGGTTATATTAACAGCCAATTTTGCTGATATTCGTGCAATGGGGAATCCGGTTGCTTTTGACGCAAGCGCCGAAGACCTTGATGTGCGTGGATTAATCTCAATAATCACAATTCTGCCGTCGTCGGGATTATGAGCAAATTGAATATTGCATCCTCCCAGCACATCGATCGCATCAACTACCCGGTAAGACATTTCCTGCAGACGCATCTGTAATTCTTTGGGTACGGTCAGCATGGGAGCAACGCAGAAACTGTCCCCGGTATGCACCCCCATGGGATCCACATTTTCAATAAAGCATACCGTAATTTTATTTCCTTTTGCATCACGCACAACTTCAAGCTCTAATTCTTCCCAGCCGATTACTGATTCCTCAACCAGGACCTGTCCAATCATGCTTGCGGAAAGCCCCGTGGGCATAATGGTGCGTAATTCTTCAATATTGTATGCGATACCGCCTCCGGTGCCGCCCATGGTATATGCAGGCCGTAACACAACCGGATATCCTAACTTCTCTGCAATTGCTTCTGCTTCTTCAACCGACTGTGAAGGAGAACTTTTTGGTACTGCTATGTTAAGCTCTACCATTGTTTTTTTAAATGCGATGCGATCTTCCCCTTTTTCAATTGCTTCAGCTTTAACACCGATTAATTCAACATTATATTTTTGTAATATGCCTTTTTTACTGAGCGCTGATGAGAGATTAAGGGCGGTTTGACCGCCCAGATTCGGCAGCAACGCATCAGGTTTTTCTTTAATAATAATCTGTTCAACACATTCGATGGTTAATGGTTCGATGTAGGTCGCATCAGCCATCTGCGGATCAGTCATAATAGTTGCCGGATTAGAATTGACCAGGACTACCTGGTAACCTTCTTCCTTAAGTGCTTTACAGGCTTGAGTGCCAGAATAATCAAATTCACATGCCTGACCGATAATGATGGGGCCCGAACCAATGACCAGTACTTTGTGCAGATCTTTTCTTTTAGACATACGTTTTCTCCATTTTCTTTTAAACTAGAATATTCTTTTAATACATGATTTTGTAATAAAAAATATATACTGTATGATCGTTTTAACAATCTTAATTTTACTCTTTCCTGCTTTGAGATCATAGCGCAATATAAGCGGAACTTCACTTATGGTGAAAGATAAATGCATCATGTTGGTCAATATCTCAACCATGCATACAAATCCCGGTTCTTCAATAAATCGGTTCCCGTAATGAGCCATTGCTTTTTGCAGGGCTGATATACGGTAAAGCCTGTATCCAGAGGTATAATCCCTGACATTTTTATTTGGAAAAAATACATTAAACAGCAGGCCTGAACCTTTGCTTAATAGTTTTCTAAACCACGGGACGCCGATCTGTTTACCTTTCATAACATACCGTGATGCAATCACCACATCATAGTTTTCTTTTGATTTATCAATTAAGGATACCATTGTTTCAGGATCATGGGTGTTATCGGCATCCAGGGTAATTAATAGGTCATGCGGGTCCGCAGCCTTTACAATATGATTAAAACCGGTTTGTATGGCCCTGCCCAAACCTCGATTATGCGGATGATTCAACACAGTTAAAGGTAATTTTGCTGAAAAATTCTGAAGAATATCTGGAGTAGCATCACTGCTGCCATCATTAACAACCACTATCTTATAATCCAGATGAGATGTGCATATTTCAGCAATACGTGAAATTAAGAGAGGAAGGTTTTTTTCTTCGTTGTAAGCAGGCAAAAGGATATAGATCATTTTAATGAGAATGTATTATCAGTGTTATTTTAGTATTTTAATAACGTATTATTATATAAGAATAAAATTGTATCGTCAATTCTTTGCACATCTTAATCTAATAAAGTTTTCAGTTATCAGTCTTCAGTTATAAGCAAACGTCAACTTCCACGTCAACATCAACTTCAAAGTCACTGCAAATTATAATGTCAAGTTATGTCAATATTAAAGCACTTCTATTGATTTAAAGTAAGATTTTACTTGAGGTTTTGAAAGTTTAGTTTTGAAGTTAAGAAAGGTTTTAACTATAGACTTGATACTTGATACTGATTTAGCTATCTTATCCGCAGTATACGTTTTGCTTTTTTAGAGGCTTCCTGAGATGCGTTAGAATAGCCTTTCTTTTTATAAATAATCCCCAAATTATTATATGCTTCAGAATCATTTTTTCGCAAGGTCAGAACTTTTACATACTCAGAGATTGCATCATCCAGTTGATTTTCCTGATAATGCGTATAAGCTTTCTTTAGATGCGATTCAACTGAATCAGATACAAATAAACCGCTTTGGGTATAATATTCAACAGCATTGTCAAAATTTCCTAACGCCCCCTGTGCATACCCGATTATTGAGAGCACCTTCGGTGAGTTAGGATTTTTCCGCAAAATATTTTTTGAAATCTCAGTAGCTTTTGTGTATTTTCGGTCTTTTAAATATGCTTCAACCAGCCATTCTGCGATATGCATATTATTCGGATCAGACGATAGGGTTTTCTCAAGATACATTATGGCGGCTTTATGATCTCCAAGGTATATGTTTGCGATGCCAAGATATTTGACCGCTTCTTTAAATGCGGGATCTATCTTAAGAACTTTTTTAAATTGATCGATTGCCTCAGTATATATCCGGTAATGGAAATTGCTTAAACCGATTAAATAATGCAATTCAGCCGAATTTTTTCGTTCTTTTGCGACGATATATAAATGATCGAGCGCTGATTGATAATCATTTTTCTCAAACAAGGCTTTCCCCAGTTTAAAATGCACATCAATATCTTCAGGCCTGTATTTCAAGTAATACTGGTATTCTTTAATTGCCATTGTATAGTTTTTACCTTCAAAACTTTCATTCCCGTTCTTCAGGTGACTGGGCAGTAACAGCCGGTCTTTATATTTGTAATAAACACCCCATCCGCCTGCGCCGATAATGATACAAATGAATAAAATAACAAAGAAAATAAATGTACCGCGAGATTGCTTTTTCTTAAGATTCTTTGATATCGGAATGAACATTTCACCCGGAGATGACGGGTGCTGCTGCGCTGGTTTTTTCTTAACCGGCTGTGCATTTACCGATTCAATATCATATGCTTCAATCTGTGTTGCTGAATGAATCTTAGGTGCCTGCGGGCGTTTTGGATGAATATTATCGATTGTTTTGCGAATATCATTCGCCGAACAGATGACGACAAATGCTTCATTTGGCAGAATCGATCTGAGCTCAGTTAATGCAGGGGTCGAAAGAGGGTCCGACATCGCAATAAGCGGGATATTCCCTTCCAGCGCTACCACCGTTACATTTTGACGGCGGGAAATTCCTTCGGGAATAAGCTGTAATAATGATTTATCGGGCCGGGAAAAATTGGTTATCGGCACGAACGGGACATTAAGTTTTTGAGAAAGAAAATACAGAATGCCCTCTTCTTTCAAGAATTGATATGAAATCATAATGTCCATAAAGGAAAATCCCTGCTTGGTTTTCATGATATTCATTATTTCAATGCGGTTATATTCGGTTATTATGTTCTCTTTTACCAGGAGCATTGAAAATATATTTTCCTGCGATTGATATCCGATGCGCACATTGTCTTTGTGCGGGAGCTTATAGCCGCAGCGGATGCAGAAGATGCTCGTCATATATGAAGGGAATGAACAGTTAGTACAGATATTTTTCCGCACACCGGTCCAGAGAATTGGTTCAGCTTCTTCTTTGAATTTAAAACCGCAGTGCAGGCAGTATGAAGATTCCGCTATGTTCTGGGTATTGCATTGGCTACATTGCATAGTAATAATCTACTAAAAATAGATTTTTATGTTTCTACGCGTGATTGGCATTGAATACAGAAACGTGCAAAGGGGATAGCTTTAAGACGCTCTTTGCCTATTTTTTTCTTGCATTGATCACACTGTCCAAACGTTGCATTTTCGATTTTTCGTAATGCTGCTTCAATAGAATCAAGCATTAAACGTTCGTTATCATTTAATTCAAAAATCATTTCTTTTTCAATTGATTCAGAAGCTATATCAGCTTCATCTCCCACCGTAGTCTCAGCTTCGTCATTCTTTCTTGAATTGTTAACCAGTTTAAGCAGATCTTCACGTTTTTCTGAAAGTGATTTTTTAAATAAATTGAGTTCTTTTTGATTCATACCTATATCTCCTTTTATAGAATTCTTAAACATATACGTATCAGGACTTATTAATTATAGCTTTCAGTAAAAAAAAATCAAGTAATATTTTGAGGTCAGACAGAAACAACTTTTATGGTACGCAGAGTATCGGTTTCCTGGCCGCTGATCCGGATTTCTTTGTTTACCAGATCAAGCAGATAATCACAGATTTCTTTGCTGATTCGTTCTCCCGGAATAAGGATCGGAATACCCGGAGGATAAGGGGTGAGGGCCTGTGCGCTTATATGACCGACTGCTTTGTGCAGTGATACGCGTTTGATTTTCTGCGATAAAAATACATCCCGCGGCATCATGACCATCTCGGTTGATAAGGACGGCATATTTAAAAATAAGTTTTTCTTTTTACCCTTGTATTTCTTGTCTATTTCTTCGCACGCTTCAACCAGCGAATCTACGTCGTTTTTGTCTGTGCCGATACCCATAATAGCAATCAGGTTGAATACATCACAACAATCAACCTGGATGCCGTATTGTTCTCGTAAAATGGTATCCACCTCGTAACCGGACATGCCTGACCGGGTAACATTGATGGTGAGTTTTGTTGCATCAAGGTCAAATCCGCGGGCGGATATTTCATTCCGTGTAAACGAAAAAAAGTTGTTAAGCCGATTAATTTTGCGCCGGGCAGCTAATCCATATCGTATCACCCGGTCGAGCATGCGTTCGCCGTGCAGATATGCCTGCATGCGCGCGACATCAATGCTTGAGAGAATAATATAATTTGGGCTGGTCGTTTGCAGCATTGAAACTACTTTTTTAACACGGTTTGCATCAACCAAATCAGAATTAAAATGAAGAACCGAGCCTTGCGAGAGGGCAGAGAGGATTTTATGGGTTGATTGTACGCACAAATCAGCTCCTGCTTCAACCGCTGAAATGGGAAGGTCAGGATGAAATTTTAAATGAGCTCCATGTGCTTCATCAACCATAAGAACCTTGCCGTGAGAATGAGCAATTTCAGATATTTTTATAAGATCCGTCGTAACGCCGTTGTACGTCGGACTGGTAATAAAGATGCCTTTTGCTTCAGGAAACTTTCTGACGGCATCTTCAATTTGATCCGGTGTTACATCAAAGACAATATCGAGGTTTTGATCAATCTTAGGCTGTATCCAGATCGGCCATACGCCGGCCAGTATAATTCCTGCCATAACTGATTTATGTGCATTACGAGAAACAATGACCGAGTCCCCGGGATTGCAGGCGGATAAAAACATAGCCTGGTTGCCGACGGTAGAGCCGTTTACGAGCATAAATGATTGTTTAACCCCGTATGCTTTTGCCAGAAGGTGCTGGGCTTTTTTTATCGCGCCCAGGGGGTCGTGCAATGAATCAACGGTTGGAAGCACCGTGATATCCATCTGATACATTTTTTTGCCGGTTGCATCTTTAAGTTTAGCATCAATGCTGCGTCCGTTTTTATGACCGGGTGTATGAAATGAGATATATTTGTTTTTTGCATGCTGATTGACCGCATCGAATAAAGGAGTGTTGGTTTGTAATTTCATAAAGGTAATTTAAAAATATAAAGTTTTACGTATAAAGTCAAGATAAAATCCGATTTTATTTAATCAGGATTCATGGATCCGGTGCGGTATCCCTGCAGATCGACGGTAATGTGCGTAAATCCAATCTGTTTAAAATAATGAATAATTTTATTTTTAATTTCCCCCTTAAATATAATTTTAAGTTTTTTAACGTCGACTTCAATGCGTGCAATTTCATTATTATACAGCCGGACGCGGGTAAGTGCAAATCCCATATTTTTTAAATATCTTTCAGCGCGGTGAATTTTGCGTAATTTGTCCGTGGTAATTTCTTCTCCATAGGGGATTCGGGATGCTAAACATGCACCCGGCGGAAGGTTCCAGGTCGGTAACCTAAAATCTTTGCTTAAACTCCTGATATCCTCTTTAGTAAATCCTGCTTCCTGCAGCGGATGCTGTACCATCCATTTGTGAGCTGCACGTTTTCCGGGACGATAATCACTCATATCAGATGCGGTTGAACCGTCAATAATCACCAGGTTGTTTTTTTTGGCAATACGGTGCAGTTTTGAAAAAAGCTCGTCTTTACAGTAAAAACACCGGTCAAGCGGATTTGAAGAGAAATTTTTGTCAGCCAGTTCTTTCGTATGAATTATCCGGTGTTTGGCGCCAAGGCTGCGTGCAATTAATCTGCATAAGGCAAGTTCCGACGGCGTATATGTTTCGCTTACTGCGGTAACAGCAAGGACATGATTTTTGCCCAAAACGTTGATGGCAGCAGCAAGAAGAAACGATGAATCACAGCCGCCGGAAAATGCAACAGCTGTTTGTTTGCAGCGTGTAAGAATGGCATAGAGTTTTCGTTTTTTTTGAGTTACGTTCATTAATCTAATAAACTGATTGAAACCGCTGCGTAATATGTTCTTCCGCCGAGCGGATACGATGCGCGGGTGAGGTATCTTTTGTTTAATATATTGCCGATTCCTAAGCTCAGTTCACATGTGTATATTTTCTGAGATAACCGCATATCTACCAATCCGTATCCCGGGATAGAGCTGGTCATGTTTTGACTGGTGTATTGTCTGCCGATTCCATGCACCTCAATACGCACAGCGGATCCTTTGGCATTACAGAGTCTTACCGTATAATTAACTTTATGAGCGGGTTTATATGCCGGTGTTTTACCTGTCTTTGTGTTTTTCACAGAATTATAAGTATAAGAAATAGTATGAGATAGATCTGCAGATATGTTTCTCCAGGATTCGATTTCAACACCTTCAGAGATGGTCGTACCGGGAAGATTGACGGGTTTAAATAACCGGCTGACAATATCTTGTTCCCAGGTAATTATATCTTTAGTGTTAGTCTTAAATAAGGTAATCTGTCTGCCGGAATTATGCATTGTTTTTTGTATGCCGAAATCATAACTGGTCCCGATTTCCGGATTAATATTCACATTATTGAGCACCTCATTGAATACGGGGAATCTGTTTGATCGTGCGGCATGAGCAGAAAAACTGTACGTATCATTGGATTGATATGCGATCTCAGCATACGGATTTGTCTGGTCATCATAATCCGAATGATTATCAAATCGAAGACCCGGCGCAATCGTTAATGACCCGCAGGTAAACTGCTGGTTTATGTATATAGCGCGATTGATAAATTTTTTGTGCGCAATCCCTTCCCCTGTCGTTATATCCCGGCTGAACAAAGCATCCTGCCGGCAATCTCCCCCCACGGTAATATACAACGGAAGATCAATGCGGGCTTCACCGCCGATTGTTTTATTTTCGTGAAACTCATTTAATGCTGAATCTTCAAATTCAAACTGTTTTTCATTGATATTGCCGTACATGCTTGCGTGCAGATTGAGCTGTTCAGATATAGAAAGATCATAGGCTGCCAATCCATACCGGTTATCTGACCACCACGTGTCATGCAGTGTGGCTGCTTTTCTCTCCAGATCATCGTTCCATTGATCAACAGGGGTCGTGTTCGGGCCGGGGATACCGCTGGTTCCCCGGTACAGGTCTCCTTTAAGGGTGATCTTGCCAAAACGCTTAAAATCATATCCTATATGAGAGAATGCATGATCTAATCTGAGACCTCCGTTATCTCTAAATCCATCAGAAGCCTGTTTGTCACCGGATGCATAGATCTCAAATGACCTGATTTTTTTACCGAAACCATAGTGATACAGCTTTTTTTGATTGCCGCCATAGGTTATCTGAACATCGGTTATCGGGATTTCCGATACCGGTGTGCGGGTGATCACATTAATGATCCCCCCTATTGCCCGGGCACCGTATAAGATAGAGGTACCGCCTCGAATTATTTCAATACGCTCGACATGATTCAGAAGAATCTGAGAGCTGAGCGCCGTGCCGAAAGAAGTATCATTGGCCTGTCTGCCGTCAATAAGGATCAGAACCTGTTCAGCCGTTGATCCGCGCATGCTTACTGTTGACAATGAACCAAGGTCACCGATACGCCCAATACTCATAAAAGAATAATGTTCAAGCAGTTCACCTAAGTCATTAGCATTGCTTTGAATAATTTCTTCACGGGAAATAATGCTCGTACCGGCTGGGATCAAGGGGCTTCGTAACGGGCTTCTTTCAGCAGCAATATGATGAACTGAGATCATCAGGGTGAGTAGAATTGCCCCCAGCTTACAAATATATTTCATATATGCACCTTTTCACTTAATATTCAATACCTTTACGTGCGTGGATTCCTTTATTAAACGGATGTTTATGCAGCTTCATTTCACTTACTAAATCAGCGTGATTGATTATATCCTGATGCATTCCTCTGCCGGTTAAGATAATCTCAAGATTTGACGGTTTTTTTTTAAGTATTTGAAGTAACTTTTCTTCTGATATATAACCATTAGTAACAGCTGCATTTATTTCATCTAAAATGAGCAGTGAATATTTATTTTCATTGAATATATTATAAATAGTATCAATACTTTTCGTACAATCATTAATAATATCCTTTAAATCAATATTTTTATTAAATAAAGGAATCTTTGGTGCGATTTCCAAGAAATCTGCACCGGCTTTCTTCAGCGCTATAATTTCGCCTGAGGGATTTTTGGTTATGTCTTTACAATATTGAATCCAGAGCACGGCTAATCCTCTGCCTAAGGCGCGTAATGCCGATCCCGCCGCGGCAGTGGTTTTTCCTTTGCCGTCTCCGAAATAATATTGAATTAAACCTTTCATAAACGATATTTCCGCAGTTCTTCAACGTATGAATACGGCACCTGCATAGAGCCTATTTGTGGATCATTTCCATTTAATCCGCCGTGACAATCACTTCCGCCGGTAATAAGCAGGCCTAAATCTTGAGCTGTTCGCAAGAAAAACTCTTTGGCTTTTTTTGAATGTTTTGGATGAAAAACTTCAATTCCTTTAAGGCCGTAACCCATCAATAATTTTAAGCGTTCAATATTGTATTCAACGCCGTAAATAGGATGCGCAAGTATGGGAATGCCTTTCGCATGAATGATCAGCTCAATGGCATCACGCGCGAAAAGCTTTTTCTTCGGGACAAATGCGGGTTTACCGGGGGAGAGATATCTGTCAAAAGCTTCATGGATATTATGAACAAATTTTTGCGCCACCAGTGCCTGGGCAAAATGAAGCCTGCCGATGGAACTCCTTTCAGCTATCTGCATCAATTCTTCTGTTTCTAAATAGATATTAATTTTCATCAGCTTTTCTATAATTTCCAGAGCACGTTCTTTGCGTGCGTTTCTAAAATAGGACAGCTGAAGCTGCAGTTTATCATTTTTCCAATCTATCCAGTAACCAAGCAGGTGCAGTTCCTGGTTAGAACCTTCCAACGGATCAGCGGATAATTCAATGGAGGGAATAATTTCAATATGATGATTTTTTCCCGCTTCAAGAGATTTTTCAATAGATTCAGTGCTGTCATGATCAGCGATGGCGATTGCAGCAAGCTGCATCTTAACCGCATACGCAACGACTTTTTCCGGAGATAAACAACCGTCAGAAGCCGTTGTGTGTATATGCAAATCAGCGAATGTAACCATGGTATATTGTGCTATGTTTTCGTATCATTAAATATCAGACCGTCGATGGTTCCTGATACCTCCCTTACATCAGCGGCTGCTTCCTTTAATACATGCCGGGAAAGCCTGCCTGCCCGGTATACAAAAATAATCTTATCGGCGTATTTACTTAAAGACAAGGAATCATTAAAATGAACTACTGATGAAGAATCAAGAATAATAAGTTTATACTCATTTTTTAAGGTTAAAAGAATCATGCCAATATCGGGTTTTAAAAAGAGCGCATCTGTATTATATAAAGGTTTTCCCGCGGTTAAAAAGGTTAGATTTTTAACTCCTGCGTTGAGGAGTTCATGATGTGCAGAAATAGTCGTAAATTGGCAGTCTTGAGCGGATTTGACCGCATCTTTCAAGGGAATATGCTGCATAATGATATCAGTTAATCCGGGCTGGGGGTATATGCCGAATAAACCGCTTATAACCGGATATCGAAGATTCATATCACATAATAATGTTTTAATGCCTGCCAATGAAGCACTGAGCGCCAGATTTGAAGCAGTGATTGTTTTTCCCTCTTTATTCCCGCTGCTGGTTACAAGCAAAATGCTGCTGCCGGATGATTCTTTAAATTTAAGCTTCTCTAAAATCAGATTATATCTATGCACCAGATCTGAACCTAACGGATGAAAAACAATAAGCCGTGAGCGCTGCTCCCCGAGCCGGTCTCTGTGTCTAAGCCGGATAAAGCCGGCTATATGCTGCGCAATATTTTTCCGGCGCCGTTCAATATGAGCAATGGCAGCAAGAACAGGGATATGCACGTAAGATTCAATCTCTGAAAATCCCCCGCTGAAACTATACTGCTGTTCAATCAAGACGGCGGTAATGATGCTGCACAGCAGTGCAATAGAGATGCCCAGTATAAAACTTTTCTGTATATCAGGATAAAAAGGCTTCTCCGGTATTTCAGCGGGAATCAGTACATGCCGTGCAAGTTTTTGCAATGAATCATTTTTCGGCAGTGATGAAGCAATATCTGATCCCTTTGAATCAATGGTGCGGATGGTTTTGGCAAGTAATTTCTTCTGTTCACTGATCTGGGTAAGCTGCAATTGAAGTTCGTGTATGCTGCGGCTTAAGAAAATGAGCTCGGGATGCTGTTCGGAATATTTTTTTTTAAGCCGGTCTTTTTCCTGTTGTGCTTTAACAAGGCGCAGGGTAAGTTTTTTCTCGAGCTTGTTAAGCTGCAGATTGTTTCCCATTGATCTTAACGATGCTGATAATACGGTATATTCACGCTGTATAAAACTGATTAATTCCTCCCGTGCTGTATCCGATATATGGCCTAAGTAATTTTCAATAAAAACAGCCGCATGGGTATTGGCGATCAATGCCGCATGTTCGGGATTTGGTGATACGGTAAATATCTTTAACAGGTCAAGATCTTTATCAAGGTCAATATTAATAGTTGAGCCTACAAAATCAACGGTTTCTTTAAAGATTGCAGGAGGCGTCGTATCCGTTATAAGATTAAGCTTTTGAGCGGTCTGCGTAAGCAGGCCTTCTGAAAGGATGTGCAGCGCATTTTTCTTTAAAGAATCATCCTTAAGGACAATCCCTGCGTATGCCTTATACATTGGTTTTCTGGAAAAAGTGTATAGGGCAGAAAAAACAAGAATAATCCAAAAAATAAGGAAGACCGTTAAAAGTCTTTTTGTAATGGTTAAGAGCAGGTTATGAAGCATGTCTTATTGAATAAATAATCGAACACATTTATTTTTAAAATCTTTAAAAATTAAGCTGGCGTGAAATGTCTGTTACGGCAATGGTTTTACGGTTAACAATGATCTCTTTTCATCGCCGGATAATATGCGCAGATTGCGGTTATTAGGATCCGGCAGTAATCTTCCGTCTATATCATAACAATACAGATAATCACCCGGAGTAATTTCAACCACCGCTGACCAGGTGTGGTTTTCTCCTTTTTCCATAGGGATCGGTTCCCAGTCACTAAACTCACCTAACACCGAGACTTGCCTTGGTTTTGAATTTCTATATTCAAAGCGGATCTTTCTTGTTGTTTTGTCTTGAACCTGAACCAGCGGGCTCTCTTTTTCTATGGGATTTGTCATTGTTTTCTGTGCTGGCGTTGGTATTGAAACAGGCAGTTCAACCCGGGTTTTAAGGATTTGAAAAGGTGATTTATCATTTACATCCTGAACCATATACATCGTAACCCCGATGATGCATATGATATCTAAAACAAGTAAAATCTGTAATGACCGTTTATTCATAAATACAGGCGCCTTATGTTAAAAAATATCTTTCCCTGTTCCTCCGGTATCAATAATATCAGGCATGCTGGGAGCAGGACCGCTGCTGCCAGCATCATGTGTGCTGCCGCCGCCGCCATCGCTGATGATACTGCCGCCGGATGATCCCCCGCCGATCGTTTGAGAAGTAATGATCTGATGAATAATATCAAGTTTAGTTGTTATCCGTGATAAAATATCTTCTTCTGCTTCGGTTGCTGCAGCAAAAGCAGCTTTTAAATCAAGCGTTGACTGCTGAAGGTTTGAGAGATCTTTAAGAGTTGATTCCCCGCCTGATTTAGCGCTGACAGATTTTTTAAGATCAAGCGCGGTGCGTTGAAACTCTTCCATTTGATTGACAAATTGTTCAAGAAAGGGTTTAAGTTCCTGCAGGCTGCTGCCGGGTTGTTTTTGTGAGCTCATCTGGGTTTTTAACCCGTCAATGTTGGTTAAGAGATTTTTAAAGACAGCTACGGTATCTTCAGACAGGCCTCCCCCGGCGCCCGCAACTGATTTAGCGGCAGCAAATCCTTTGATAGTTAAATCAATGGATTTTAACTGAGCATCCAAGTTTTCAAGTTTATGCGTAAATGCGGTAAATTTCTCAGAAGAGACAGTTTCCGCATTACTGCGGTCAGCTTGTTTAGCCGGCATAGATGCAAGCTGTTTTTGAAGAGCCAGAATGCTGGCGGCTATTTCTTTTAATATAGGAGATTCAACCGGCGGGCCTGATGGTTTTTGAATCGACATGTTTTTTTTAAGCTGTTCCAGGGCTCCCGGAATAGCATCAATGACCTGCATGGTATTTTTCGGAAGCGTACCTTGAGGATTTTTGGAAATATGCTCTGTTAAGAGCTCTATCTTTCCGGATAATTGTTTAAACGCATCTTCCAATGCAGCTATGCGGGAGCTTAACGGATCCGGATGTGCCGGCGAGGCAGCTTCAACTTTAAGCTGGGACCGTATCTTAAGGCCCGGAGGCGGCATCTCAGGGATGTGCTCAGATTCCGGTGTCAGAGATTCTTCGGGCACTGAATCTTCTGATGCCATCTGCTCTGGGACTTCTTCATCAACGTCATGATCAGATTCATCAAACGGCTGATTAAGTTTCCGCAGTTTAATTATAAAGACAATCAGCGCAATCAACAGCAC
>JBDRMW010000027.1:0-13548 GCA_043811735.1 bacterium | reverse complement strand
AATAACAAGATCCGTGTTATCCAGCGCAGAGCTTATGGTATCAAAGATCAGGAATATCTGAGACTCAAAGTCATAACCTCTTTTATCAAAGACGCACCGATAAAGGCCTGATTTTATGTACAACAAACCCGGAAGAGCCATAAAAATTTAGGATTTCAATAAGTCAATTTTCATTGTTGTATTCCGAATAATACAAAAAACTCTATCTATTGTATTAATCAGCATACAACCCAAGAACCGACATTGGTATGAGAACCGAGATGAAAAAGGCCAAAATTTTTCCGATGAAAATGGTGAAATCGTACTTGAAAGTACGGTTGAACCATTTTCGAAGGAAAAATGCGGGCATTTTTCGTCGAATTCCATATCCAATGTCGGTTCTTGGGTACAACATGTTATTCATTTCTTGTGCGTAAAAAAAAGTATTTTATTTTCTCTCCCCAGGTATCAGCGGTTAGGTACAGGCTGGGGATGATGATAAGGGTGAGGAATGTTGAGGTCAGCAAACCTCCTATGACGGCAATGGCCAGCGGTGACCAGAGGTTTGAACTCTCTGAGCGGTCTAATGCCATGGGGATAAGCCCCAGGATGGTGGTAAGTGTCGTCATCATAATCGGACGGAGACGGCTGATGCTGCTTTTAAAAACAGCCCGCAGGACCACAAATGTTGATTGAGAATTATGCTCCCTTAATATCGCATTCATCCGGTCAATTAGTATAATCGCATTATTTACCACAATCCCCCCCAGCATCAATATGCCGATAAAAACACCGATGGTGATGATTCGGACGGTAAAGAAAATGGCAAAAATGACTCCGATAAAGCCCAGCGGAACCGTAAACATGATGATAAGAGGATGTATGTATGATTCAAAAAGTGCAGCCAGCACCGCATATACCAGGAGCAGACTGATTATTATGGCAAATTTAAATTCTTTCTCATTCTGGATCATGCGTTCATATTCACCGCCGATTTCACAATAATAATGTTTGGGAAGTGTTAATTCTGATATAACTTTATTTACTGCACGAGCTGCTTTCGTTAGAGATATATTGTCCAGGGTCGCACTTACCTGGATCATCCTGCTTTTGTTTTTACGCCAGATCTCGCTGGGAATGAGATTATACCGATTCGCGTATTGAGGAGGAATAAGAAAACTCCCCGCTGAAACAAGATCGCCTTTTTGATTAACCACGGTTAGATTATCCAGGGATTTGACCGTTGACCGGTATTTTGCCGCAAGCCGCGGGATAATCTCAAGTTCTTTGGCTTCAGTGTGGAAAAAACTTGCGCGCATACCGCGCAGCTGTGCATGGAATGAATCCGCAATCTCTTGAATGCTTAAATCATGCATGGCTGCTTTTGCTTTATCAATAATAAAATCATACGTCGGCCTGCCCGGCCGGTACCTGAGTTTGATATCCGTAAATCCCGTGCCCATTTTGCCCGCAATTTCATTGGCTATTTCAGCTGTTTTTTCATAATCGAATCCATACACATCAATAATAAACTCTTTACTGGACTGCGGTTCAGAAAAATAAATAAATGCCCCTGCTTCAGTATATTTCTGTTGGATGGTTTTAAGATTCTCCCTCAAATATGCAATAAATTCTTCGGTTGATTGAACCCGGTCAGCTTTAGGAACCAGTGAAACATATATCTTAGATGACCAGCCCTCAACCCGCGACTGCGATGTTTTTAATGTTTTGCTTACCTCAGGAAGCTCTGAGAGTCTTTGTTCAACCGCACTGACGACATCATTGGTTACATTGAGCTTTATTCCTGCATCCAGCTCAATAAATATGGTGAACTCATTTTGTTCCGTGGTGCCGATAAACTCCTTTTCAATGCCAAACCGGTATATAAGAAGCGAACAAACAAAAATCCCTATCACGGTTAATATCCCTATATTGCGGTATCGCAGAAACCGGGCAAGCATCCTGCGATACAACGCAGGATATGAAGATTTTTTTGTTTTTTTAAGGGTTGCCGGCTGAATAAATAATGACCGGTCTTTGTTGCATAAGTAGTACGTAAACAAGGGCACGGCAGTTAATGCAACAAACAGAGATGCAAGCAGGCTGTAGGTTACAGTAAGCGAAAGATCGCTGTAGAGCATGCGTATCTGCTTATTGATGAACGTGATCGGCAGAAATACAATTATGGTCGTAAGTGTTGAGGCAGCAATGGCTAAGGTCATCTCCTGACTGCCCGACATAATTGTTGTTTTAATGTTTTCAGCACGGCTGCCGGTACGGATCCGGTGCATGATATTTTCAAGCACGACGATTGAATTATCCAGGAGCATGCCTATGCCTAAGGCAAGACCGCTTAAAGAAATAATATTTAAGCTTATCCCGCTTAAATACATGAGCGTAAATGTTACCATAATGGAGATGGGAATAACTACAATTACCACAAAGGTAAGTTTTATTTTTTTTAAGAAAAGATACAAAATAACCGTAGCTAGAATTGCCCCGAACAGCAGCGCATTAATAACCGTCCGCACTGCTTCTTTAATATGCTTTGCCTGCACCTGCAGGGTATGTATGTCTATGCCTGCATACTGTGCATGCAGTGTTTTAGTAAATTCCCCTATCACTTCTTCCAAGCGATTGGTAACCAATATGGTATTAGCCTTTGACTCTTTCTGCACATAGAGTGATACCGCGTCTTTTGCCTGCGCTCCCTGATTGCTGAAACGCGAATAACTCTGGGCTTCCAGGTATGAATCTTTTACCTCAGCAATATGTTTTAGCCGAACCATGCCGGAATCTTTGCCGGAGAGGATGGGAAGCTCCTGCAAATCTTCAACTGATTTGAATGTTCCCATGGTTTTAACCGCAACGACCATACGCTCAGTCGTAATATCGCCCTCTAAGAGATCAACATTTGCCATTGAGATTGCATGTATTACTTTTTTAATAGATATGCGGTAAGACTGAAGTCTCGATTGATCCAGTTCAACAATAACTTTACGCTCTCTCCCCCCGCCGATCTCAACATTGGCTACCCCGTTAACGCGTAAAATCTGTTCTTTTAACTGGTTTTCCACGACTTCACGCAGGAATTCGGATGAATACTCACTTGAGGTGAATGCAAGAATATAAATAGGGAGATCATTTTCCTCGTACTTTGCGATAATAGGTTTTTCTATGTTATCCTGAGGAAGTTCATCTTTAATTTTATTAAAATGTTCCCGCACTTCAAGTGCCGCAAAATCCATATTTGTATCAGGTTCAAATTCAAGGGTAACAACCGATTTATTCATCTTGGATGTTGAAATAACGTTTTGTAAATGGCTGACCGAGCTAACCGCATCTTCAACTTTGCGGGTTATAAGATTTTCTATCTGCGGAGGAGGAAGGCTTCCGCGGACACCGATAAAAATCGTAATATTACCAAAACTCGTGTTCGGCATTAACTCAACGGTTATCCTGAATAAGGCGAGCATCCCGCATATACAAATCGCACAGAATACCATAAGCATGGTAATAGGCCGGTTAATAGAAAGTTTGGAGATTGAATACATAGGGGTTTTATGCTATACGCTTTACGCTTTACGCTTTTCACGCCATTCCTCGAGACTTATATAGATCACGGGAATAACACAGAGTGTAAGAAGTGTACTTATCAAAAGCCCTCCGATAACGGTTATTGCCATCGGCGAGCGCAGTTCAGCTCCTTCACCGATACCTAATGCCAGCGGCAGAAGCCCCAGCACCGTGGTTGACATGGTCATTAAAATCGGCCGCAACCGGGTTTCCCCCGCACGGATAACCGCTTCACGCAAAGGTATCAATTGTGCGCGCAGTTCATTGGTATAGTCAATCAGAACAATCCCGTTATTCACCACAATTCCGCCTAAAATAATAAATCCCATTAAGGATATTGCATTGATACTGGTATGAGTAATAATCAGGGCAATGACAACGCCGATCAACGCAAGCGGAATAGTAAAAAGAATGATAAACGGCTGGTACAATGATTCAAACTGTGAAGCCATGATCATATATACCAGGACCAGCGCCAGGATAAGCGCAGACAAGAGGCTTAAGAAAGATTCACGAATTTTTGCTGTTTCTCCGCTTAAACTTGCTGAATATCCTATCTTATCTGAATAACCATCAAGAATCTGTGATAGTTTTTCAGTTGCCTTTTTTAGTGATATCCCGGTAAGATCAGCATATATGGTTATAGTGCGCTGCTGATTAATACGCCGTATCTGGCTGGGCCCGACACCTGATACGATCTTTGCAACCTGACGTAAGTACAGATTAAATCCCTCGGGTGCTTGAACCAGCAGATTCTCAAGGCTTGCCGTATTAGTACGGTCTTCTTCCCGTAAACGCACGCGGATATCATATTCCATACCGTCCTGTTTAAACGAGCTTGCAGCCATACCTTTAAGCCCGATCATGCCGGTTCGCGCAATATCTGCAACTGATAGATTAGAGACTGATGCCTTGTCTTTATCAACATTTATCTTGGTCTCAGGCGATGCAAGCGGCCGGTCATCATTAATATTTACGACCCCGTGAATATTTTTTAAATGTAATGTAATCTCATCAGTCATCCTGGCGAGCACATCCATATCAGACCCTTTAACCTCTATCACTATCGGCGAAGATTTTTTTGCTATTGATTTAAATAAACTGTCCTGCATCGTAAAAGTTACCCGGCCGCCTTCGAGATTAAGCTTAGTTAAGTCTTCCCTGATGAACTCAATCATATCAGGTGTTGAATAGATGTGTTTTGGCTGCTGGGCATTATCCTGCGGTATCTCTTTTTTTGAACGAAAGAGCGTAACGACGATCTGCGCCTGGTAGGATTTAAGCGTTTCGACAGCTTTTTCTGAAGCTGATCCCACCTGGGTCATCATGTTTTTGATCTGCGCATTTTGAGCAAGCATTTGTTCAATTTTTCCGGTAATACGGTTTGTAACCGTAAGCCTCGTTCCGACCGGAAGATCTATATGCATAATAAACTGTCCCTGATCAATTTTGGGCAGAAAACTTTTGCCGATAAACCCGGCGGCCAGCAAACTAATAATAAAAGCCGCTGATACACCTGAAAGAAATATTTTTTTATTCTCAAGTATCTTAAGCAGTACTGACCGATAATACGGTGCAAGCTTGTCATCTGCTTGAATAATACTCATATTTTTTGGTTTACCCGAAGTTGAGGTTAAGCGCGGGATAAGAGAAAGCGCCACAAACAATGATGCGGTAAGAGAAAAAATAACGGTTAAGGATAATTCTTTAAATACCTGGCCGGCGATGCCCATAATAAAAATGAGCGGCAGAAAGACCGCCACTGAGGTTAGCGTTGATGATGTTATTGAGGCGGCAACTTCTTCGGTGCCGGTGATTGATGCTTCAGACATGGTTTTGTTTTTACTGCTGTGACGGAATATGTTTTCGATAACCACAATCGCATTATCTACCAGCATGCCGACTCCTAATGCCAGGCCTCCCAGGGACATCATATTGATCGTTAACTTAAAAATAAACATACACGCCAGAGACATCAGAATAGAAACCGGGATCGCAATACTTACCACCACTGCCATGCGGAAACTTTTTAAAAAATATAATATCACGATGAATGCCAGCAAGCCTCCCTGCACCGCATTCATCATGAGCCCGTTGATTGATTTTTTTATAAACTCAGCCTGGTCATAGATTATCTCAACCGAGACATGATGAGGTTTAAGGGTTGCGCGTAAATTTTCAACAACCCGGCCGACACGCGCTGAGGTGCGTATTGTATTTGCTTCAGAACGTTTGCGCACAGCAATCGAGATATTTTCAACGCCGTTATATCTGGAATAACTTGTTTTATCTTTTACCTGCCAGGAAATATCGGCAACTTCTGAGAGCCGCATAACATGGCGGGCATGCTTTTTAAAATCTTTCCCTTCTTCCCTTTTCTTGCGGTATTTATAGCTTTGAGACTGGTAATCAGAAGTTTCAATAACCGTATGGCCGATATCACTTAATGACCGGTATTCACCGATGGTGCGTACCAGATACTCAAGCATTTTTTCTTCGGTCGTTCCGGCAGGATAATTGATATTCGTATTTTTAACCGCATCGACTATCTTGGTGAGAGAAAGCTGGGCAGCCTGCAGCTTCCCCTGATCCACATCAACACGGATCTCCTGCTCTTCGCCCCCGCTGATCTCAACAGCGGCGACCCCTTCAGTTTTTTCAATACGGTCTTTAATAATCTTTTTGCAGATTTGCAGCAGTTCACTCGGCTTCATCTGGCTGGTTACATTCAAGAGAACAACCGGTTCGCTGAATGGATTATACGCCATCACCACCGGTTCTTTGGACTCAGGCGGAAGCTGTTCTTTTACCTGGTCAAGTTTCTCCCGCACCCAGAGTGAAGCAAAATTCATGTTGGTATTCCAGGAAAACTCAGCCGTTACCACCGAGGCGCCTTCTTTGGAGACCGAGCTGATCCTTTTTAAATTTTTTACCGTACCGATTGCTTCTTCAATTATTTTTGTTATCAGGTTCTCTATTTCTTCGGGAGCGGCATTTGGATAGACCGTCACAATATTTAATTGAGGAAAACTTAACGGAGGGAACAACTCGCGCGAGAGCTTACTCCAGGAGATTATGCCCATAAGGACACAGAGCAAGAAAATCATGATAATCGTTACCGGACGTGTTACTGAGAGTTTAACAATATTCATGCATTACGGTTGTGTTTGCACGTTTTGATTGTGAGGCGTGTCAGGCTTATATTCGTCAATGGTCATAATATCAACAACAATATCTTCTTGTATGTTATCCGGTTTTTCAATGACGATCAGTTCATTCTCATTTAATCCTTCCGATACGACCGCATAATCCCGGGAGATATACCCAATGTTAATATTGCGTTTAGAAATTTTCTTATCCTCTCCAGCGACATAGACTATATAATCATCATTAATTTTTCTGAACGCAAGACTCGGGATCAGCAGAGCATTTTCTTCATTATAAATAATGATCTCCGCACGCGCAAACATGCCCGGCAGAATAAGCTTATCAGGATTATCAACAGCTATTTCAGCGGTCATCATCCGCATAAGCTCATCTATGGAAGGATTAATATTTTGAATCACGCCGTCGTATACCATATCCGGAAGTGCATCGATAATTACGTGTGCGGACTGGCCTTTACTCAGTTTATTAATATCGTTTTCAGTGATTCCTATTTTGACAATCATTTTGGCAATATCAAAAATAGATAAAATCTTAGCCGTCGGGTTGACGACTTCCCCTTCCCGATATTCGACGGTTGCCAGCATCCCGTCAATGGGAGCTCTCAGAAGATTTTTGCTGTATTCTTCGCCGGCCTGCTGGAAGGCAATGCGCGCCTGCTGAAGTTTTGCTTTAATAATAACTCCTGCTTCAAAAAGTTTTTGATGCTGGTCATACTCTAATTTTGCCTGCTGCATTTTAAGCTCGTCTTCACGCGATTCAAGTTCAGCAATAGTACTGCCTTTTTCAACCAGATCACCTGCTTTATAATGAAACACGGAAATTATCCCTTCTTTCCGGAAATTAAGGTCAACCTGGGAGCCGCCTTCAACATTGCCCAGCACGGTAAGCATATCCTTAAAATTAGCACGTGAAGTCTTATATACCCGCACAGCCATCGTACTGCTCTTCTGTTCAGGCGCCGGTTTTCTCTGATCTTTTCTTTTTTTGCAGCCGCTGATAACACTCCCCATTACAACCAGGATCAATACACTGGCAGCAACCAAACCTGCTGTAACCATAATTTTTTTATTCTTCAACATAAGATTCCTAATCCCTGTTATTTAGTTTGAGTTATTGTAAATTTATCGCTTTTGCCGACCGCTTTATTAAGACTTGCCAGGCTTACATTAAAAAAACTCAATGCTTCATAATATGCTTTGTGTGCTTCAGCCAGCTTAATTTTAGCGCCGATTAATTCTGAAATCTGCGCTAAATTATGCTCCTTTTTTGATTGCACCGCCGCAACTTCTGATTTTGCCAGACTGACCTCATTTTCATGAATGCCGACCTGTAAAAAACCTTTCTGCACATTGAACAAACTCTCGCAGACTGCTTGTTCAAGCTGAGTCCGCATCTCAATAAGTTTTAATTTTGACTGGTTATAGTTAATATCGCCTTCCAATGCTTCACCATATCCTTTTATATTATCAAACAGGCTTAATGATACAGAGCCTGATTTAGACTGGGTTCGTGATGACTGCCCCAGTTTAGGGCTTGTTTTATCAAACAAAAACGAAGAGTTCATCGTATTCCCGCCAAAAGGTTTGGAGAGCTTAACACCTGCCGAATAATCCTCCCCCATTTCCAGGTTTTCTGTTTTGTAGGCACCGCCTGACCTGCCCGCAAAACCGGATAACTCTATTTTAAACGCATTGGCTGAGCCCGCAATAACTTTACCCGCTTCATGTAATTCAAACTCCAGCTGTGCAATATTAAGCGCTGGTTGATGAAGCACGGCAAATCGTACGGTTTCTTCCAAATCTGCCTCTATATTCCCGTACGGAATGATTGGATCAACATCAAACTCTGTTTTTTTAGGAAGAAATAGGATTTGCGTTAAATTAAGCTTGGCAAGTTCCAGATCCTTCTCATGGGAAAGCTTACTGTATGCAACCTGGTTTTGTTGATTTTCAACGGTAAAAAACTCGATCTTAGTGGATAGTTCGGCTTTATACCGCTTGCGTGAAGAATTAATATCTTTGGCAACATCATCTGAGAGTTCCTTATAAGCATCATATGCCTTTACTGCTTTAAGATAATCATAATATGCTTTAATCGCCTCAAATATTATTTTACCGCTTAATTCTTCATATTTAATCCTGGCAATATCCTTGCTTAATTTTGCTTGTTTATACGTAGCTTTTAATTTCCCTCCCTGATACAAAGCCTGACTCATCTGAATACCAAACGATTTTTCATCAAAATCAGGCACACCGGTTTCACGCACCGCATCACCGCGTGTCTGTTCATATTTAGCGGTTAGCCCGGGATACAATGCCCTTAAAGCTTCCCAGGCTTTAATATCAGCCAGACGAACCTCATCAGCAGCTATCCGCACCTGCGGGTTTGCGGCAAGTGCAATCTGGATACATGAGGCCAGATCCCGCGGTTTCTGGGAAGAAGGAGTAGTCATATAGGTAGTTTCAATATCTTTAATCTGTGCTGTGCGTAATATAAACGTTAATACCTTTTTTTTCTTCTCAATATCCAATGATGCTTTTTTTTCAAAGTACAAGACAATGTATTCAAGAGGTTTTGCCTTAAGGTTGGATTCTTTATATACATACCGCACTTCTTTGATGATACCCTTATCAATAGAAGCGTTGGCTTTAGAACAATAAACTTTTTGGCCTTTAAAATAAATTAAGAGCCGATAGGGATTCTCCAGCAGCAGTGCTTCGCTGTAGGCAACCTTCTCGCTGAACTGAAGATGTGCAATTGAATTAATCCCGTCAATCTTAATCTCAATCTCATTTAACAGATTAACCGCAGATGCCGGGCCATGCAGTCCAAGCATTGCAGCCAGTATAAAAAAGGCAGCCTTGCGGAATTTCATATATCTCCTTTATTTTTACAGAAAAGATATTAACAGCGCCGCAATAACAATCCCTGAAAACACGATAATGCGCGGCATATATTTTTTTTTCGGCCGTATCTCTTTAATGCGTTGTTTATGTGTGCCCCGGTCAATCCGGTCAAAACCAAAAAATTCTTTAAATTCAATATTAAAGAGCCGCATCAATTCACCATTATTAAGCAATGTCTGGTCAAGCAGGGTATCGTATTCAAAATAAGCATCGTTTTTAAACTTAAAAACTTCTTTAAGCATATGCCGTGCTTCTTGCGTATTTCCTTCAAACAAATAGCTGTATGACATCCAATAAAATGCCTGAATTTTTATCTCATCATTAACATCTGAAGCATCCAGAATATATTTAAATTCCTGGCGGGCTCGAACTGCATCATAATCCTGCATTACATATGCAATACCGCGTTCCAAATATTCTTTATGATTTAATACCGCAAACAAGGAGTGATTCGCAGACCATATCAAACAGCCAAATAACACGATCAGCGGTATGTTAGTAACCTTCCTATTCATAATAAAACTCTCCGTTCTTGTCGATTTTAAGAATAATCAGTTTTTTTTTAGCAAATTCAATGGTTGTTAAGACATCTTTGTCCAGCCCGTAATGTCTGATAGACACCGTATGCGGTCCCCGGGACATGTTGGTCATTTTTCGAACACCATCCCCCACATAATCCCCATCCACATAGATTTTAGCTCCTGAAAAATGCGGCTGCATATCAACCACCAGTGTCCCATCAGCGGGAGGTTCAAGATATACGGCGATTTCCTGCAGGGTAGTATCAGACGGGATATATAATTTTTTTTCTCCTTTTTGGAACCGCGCACCTGTTTCAACCGTAATTAAAGCCTCTCCGGCAGGCAATGCTCCCTGCCACCGCCCATCGGTATTCGTTACCCCGATTTTTGTATGCGCATATAATAATTCGGCTTTATCAACCGGCTTATGTTGAGTTTTTTCAAGAACCATAATTTTAACTAAAGATTTTATCTTACTTAACCGGGCAGCAACTACGGCAACCTTTGCAATATCAACTGTTTTGGTTATCGGAAGATACAGAGGTTCTTTGGTAAATACTGCGTGTACAACTTTAAGCGGCAACTCTGCTTCAAAAGGAGTAAGCCTGTTTTTAATCAGTGTTCCCTCTATCGCTACCCGCGCATTAATATCCTCTTGCGCTAAAGACCCCTCATACGCGTGAAACAAAACAACTTTGTTAAAATCAACTGAAATTTCTTTGTTCGTAGCTTCATCAATAATAACATCCCTGGCAACGGTTTTATATCCGGAAAGAACAAAAGAGAGTGTATGTTTCCCTGAAGAGATTGCCGCTTTGCTCATCGGCGTTTTCCCGAAAGCTTTTTTTTGGCCATCAAGATATACATCTGCCCCCTCCGGAAATGAAACAATCGAGACTGTTTTCTTAAAAATACCTTTCACCTGGCAGCGCACTTCATCCTGATGAGGAAGTTTAAGTAATGACCAGGTATTGATGTCCGTGCCTTGTTTAAGATTAATATCATCAAGAAGCTCAAGCACGCACAGATCATCAGGAGCGCTTCCTAAATCCGCATACCCCTCACCAGCCATTGAAACACTATATTGCCCATATGCAAGGGTTACCTCAACCGGTGATTTTTGATCTATTTTTCTCCCGTCGATATAGACCTCTGCCCCATCAGGATACGAACTAAACATTATCGTTGCTTCCAGCGGAATATTGATTTTTTTTCCCGTACGTGCAGTCTGTTTTGTTCCCCCGCCGGAAACAGTTATTTTTTTTCCATCAACAACAATCTTTTTTTCTATGTTATTGTATCCTGCGTAAGCCAGGGTAAGCGTATAAATTCCATTGGTGATTTTCCGCAGACGAATCGGGGTAATTCCGCCTGAGGGTAAAACCTGTTCTGCCCCGGAAGCCAGCGTAATTGATGCCCCGGAAGGTAAAGAGTCAAGGATTAGGGCAGGCTGCCAAATTGCATTATAGAGAAACGTTCCTGCCCCTGTCCAATTAAAATAAACATCCAAACTGAGCAGGATAAAAATAAATAAGATACTAACAACAATCTTATTAAATCTCTTATTTAAATGTAAATTCATACTAACATAAAGTTCACACATTATTGTATATATACGCAAATGCCTTGTCAATCAAAGGTTTTATTAAAAGGGAACCCAACTTATAAACTTCCGATTTGTTAATCTCTTAATGAACTCACCGTAATAATATTGGAATGTTGGCGGAAAATTCTTTTGTGTTTACCTTTATGCCGATAATGTTGAAAGCCAACCAGCTGCAGGTAAAAGGGAGATCCCTTTAACTTCCTTTTTTATACGGGTATTAAAGACTAATTGAAGGGCATGGCAATTTTTAAACAGGAGTGTTTGTTTATCAGGCCAGGGGATTGCTGTTAGCGGATAATAACTAATTTGCCTTTTTTATGGCTTGATGAAGTTGATATGTAATAAAAATAAACACCGCTTACTACTTTTTTACCTGCATCATTGCGCGTATCCCACAATACGTCTGAACCGGAATAATCTGCATGTAATTCCCTGACCTTCTCGCCGGATACGGTGAAGATTTTTATGGTGCTCCCCGGCGTCAATCTGGTAAACGTTATTTGTGCATGCAAAGGATCAGCATTTGGTTTAAAAGGAACGGGGTAGGCATAAGCCTCATTAACATCATCATAAATGCTTCCCATCAGCACAAATACAGTCAGCCGATTGGTCTGCGCAGTAATCGTCTTATGTGCGGCATCAACAGTTCCGCCGATTTTTTCCCATATTTTTGCATCTATATCAAGCCTATACATTGACAATGTTTCCTCTGATACAGGCGGAGATGTACCGTCAACGATACCATCATTATCTGCATCAGAATAAGCAAGGGTGATCTCAGGCAATTCTCCTGCAAGATTTTCAGTGTGTTTATAATTATTCCAGAAAAACGGATTACCGCTATCTCCTTGATATAGATTAAATTCTTTCATTGTTTCAGTTAACGGGTATTTTAAAAGATTAGAAGAATCGACTGCCGATGCATTAGCAGTTTCTATATCATCATGCGTCGAAACAACCGTATTATTCAACGGATCTTCTATAATTACAACATAACCGTCAGCAGGAAGTGTTTCAAATGGTATTCGAACTTTTACAATGTTATCAGAAGCAAACAGAATATTTTCCACTAATGAGTTCCATATGGTTATAAATTGCAGAGTAAAGTCATCAGCAAGAGTTTCAGTTTCTGCAGCATCCAGCACGCTGGTAGTAACAGTCAGATTAAAAGTCGAACCTTTAGAAATGTTGGTCGGCAGTGTAATTTGGAGTATTTCCGTGTTTGTTTGAGAAAGTGCAATGTTATTCCAATCAAGTACGACTAATCCTGCTGAAGGATCAATGGTTTCTCCATTTTTATCTTTTATTTGGTTTAAACTAAAATAATCAGCAATATTGACATATCCTGAAGGATTTTTAAGAGGTTTATCAAATGTCATAGAAACAGTACTGCCCGGATTAACTCCTCTGGTGCCTTCTGCTGGATCAGTTGATACAACAGACAATGAGAATATTTTTGAAGGGATAAGCAGCAATACAAACAAAATTATTATATCATTTAGTTTCATAATAAATTATCCTATGTATGTAAAAATGATTATAACTATATTTAAAATCTAACGCAAGCAGTTTTCAGGATATCTGCACTATATTAATATTGATTAATGCTATAAAGCTTCTATTTGCTGTTCCATTTGAACAATTCTATTATTCAAATTCTTAACACATTCACAAAGCTGCGCTATAATACCATTTAATTCTATTTCCTTATTATTCTCTTCTTTTTTAACAAAAGAATATTCTTCTTCATCATCAACAATAAATCCGGTTCTTTCCCGAATAGTGTGGGTTA
>JBDRMW010000026.1:0-14859 GCA_043811735.1 bacterium | reverse complement strand
CAAATACGAAATAACAATAAGGCAAATACGAAATTCGAATATCGAAATACGAAACAAATACGAAATAACAATAAGGCAAATACGAAATACGAAATACGAAACTCGAACATCGGAACAAATTCGAATTTCGATATTCGGATTTCGAATTTTAAAAAATACACAGGAAAGAGGTAATAAAATGAGTCAAAGGATAGTATTAGGAGTATGGTTAATATTAGTATGCTGCCTGGGAGGTATTATTGGTTGCGGTCAAAAACAAACAGTCGATACGAATAAAATTACGATCTGGCATTGGATGACCGACCGTGATGATGCATTTAAAGCAATTGCGAAGCAATATAAAGATAAAACAGGAATCACGGTGGAGTTCTTAAATTATGCCCCGTCTGATTCTTATAAAGTAAAAGTAAATGCTGCTGCACAGACAAATACCCTGCCTGATATTTTCGGTGTGCTTGATACCAAGGAAGTCTATGCAAAATTTATCAACTCAGATCATATTCTTGACCTTACCTCGGAAATGGATGCTGATGACCGGCTCTGGAAAAACAGATTTTTTAGACGAGCGCTGGCTTCAAATATCTTTGAAGAAGGAAACTCGTATAAGGTTAAGCAGGGTATTTATGGGGTTCCCCTGGATGTAACGAACATTCAGATGCTCTATAATAAGAGACTGTTTAAACAAGCAGGCCTTGATCCTGAAAAACCGCCGCTTACCTGGGATGAGTTCATTCAAGCATATCAGAAACTCAAAGGTGTTGGCGTCAGAGGCATGGTCAGCGGCTGGGGAGAAGGATGGATGATTGATTGTTTTGCTAATAATTATGCGTTTAATATTATGGGCGAACAAAAAGTACTTGATACCTATCGCGGGTTAGTCCCGTATACTGATCCTGACTGGTTGAAGGTCTTTGGGTTGTTCGATGAACTTCGCCGGGAAAAAATGCTTTTAAGCGATGTCGTCACTATGGTTAATAAAAATGCAGAACAGTCTTTTGCATTAGAACGCGCTGCATTTGCGTTTAATGGATCGTGGTGTGTTAATGTATATAAAGGCATGAATCCTAATTTGGAATATGGTGCGATGCTTCCTCCCCGGAGAAGTGATGCGTTTCCTATGAAAATTTGGGGCGGTCCCGGATCATCATTTATGGTCAATGCTAAATCTCCCAATAAAGATAAAGCAGTGGCATTCTTAAAATGGATAACGGCAAAAGATCAACAGGCTTTTCTTGCGCAAAGCACCAATAATTTACCGTCTGATAAGGAGAGCCTTAAATCGATATCGCCTATCTTGGCGCAATTTGCCGATGATATGGATATTACGACGCATCCGTCTGTCTGGCCGTTGGATGAAAAACCCAAAGTTAAAGAAGCCTTTAATAAAGGCGTCCAATCGATTATTATCGGTGAAAAAACACCTGAGCGTGTTGCTGCTGATGTTCAGCGCATAAAGGAACGAGAAGATTTAAAATAACATATATGAGAAAAAAAACAAACTGGTTTAACATACAAAACTGGTCCGGTAATTATATGTTTATCATTCCGGCTGTTACCATGTTTGCGATTTTTAATATCTATCCTTTTTATAAACTCTTTGAATTAAGCGCACAGGAATGGGATGGTATATCACCGTCCGGCACGTTTGTTGGATTTAGAAATTTTATTGAGGCATTTAAAGATATATGGTGGTGGAATTCGGTCTGGCATGCGGTCTACATTACCTTTTTAGCATTGATTTTGCAGAATGCACTGGCTCTGGTTCTTGCATTTATCGTAGACAGGGAAATTAAAGCTAAAAATTTTTATCGGGTTGTTTTCTTTCTCCCGCCGATTCTTTCCGGCATTGTGGTTGGATTGGTCTGGAAATGGCTGTATGATGGTGATTACGGCCTTATTAATTATTGGCTGAGTAACCTGGGCTTAGGGGCGTATGCCAAAGCCTGGATATCCAATCCAAAATTTGCATTAACTGCCGTTGCGATCGTTCATATGTGGAAGGGATTCGGCTGGGGATTTATCATTCTTCTTGCCGGGCTGCAGAGCATCCCGAGGGAATTGTATGAGGCGGCGAAAGTTGACGGTGCAGGCGAGCGGGCAATTTTCCGTCATATTATCATACCGCTGATGATCCCCGTATTCTTTTTAGTTTCTATTCTTACCATATTAGGCACTATGCAGATCTTCGATATTGTGGTCGCGCTTACGAACGGCGGGCCCGGAGGAAACACCGAAGTGCCGATTTTTAGGATTATTTCTGAAATGTGGAGTAATTCGAGGTTTGGCTATGCCTGCACGCAGGGGATAATTTTCGGGGTCATACTCTTATGCGTTTCTTTGATGCAGATATTTTTGTCGCGTAAATTAAGGATGGATTAATCTATGGCTCCGCGCTTGAAGAAGGATATCTGGTATAAATTCAAAAACCTTGGCATATGGATTATTTCGCATAGTATATGCCTGGCAGTTGCGGTTACCTGTATTTTCCCGCTTGTATGGATGGTATCCTCCAGTTTAAAAACACAGGCCACGGTTTTTTCAGACATGAGCCTTATTCCTAAAACATTTACCTGGCATAATTATGTGGTGGCCTGGACTAAAGGGCGGTTTGGGATATACTTTTTTAACAGTTTATTTTATACCGTCTGTGTGGTGGCAGGAATTATTATTATTGCGTCGCTTGCCGCATATGCATTTTCTCGTTTAGAGTTTCCCGGCAAAAATATTTTATTTGTGATTTTAATTTCTACCATGATGATCCCGGTTCCGGGCGCTCTCATTGCCTTATATGTCCTGCTGCTTAAACTCGGCCTTATCAATACACGGCTTGGATATATTCTTCCGCAAATAAATCAAGGATTGGCGCTCGGCATTTTTTTGCTTAAAACATTTTTTGATAAACTTCCGAAAGATCTTGAAGATGCGGCACGTATCGACGGCTGTAATAAGTTTCAAGTGTATCTGCATGTTGCGCTTCCGCTTGCAAAGCCGGCTTTGGCGGTTTTGGTGATTTTTAATGCATTAACCGTATGGAATGAGTATGTGCTTGCATTTTTAGTGCTTAATGATCAGAAATTAATGCCGCTGCAGCGCGGACTTATGGTTTTTCAGGGACAATACATTACTGAATATCCGGTGCTTATGGCAGGGATAACCATTACGGTGGTTCCAATTATACTGCTTTATTTTTTAATGCAGAAGCATATTATATCGGGTATACAGGCAGGCGCGTTGAAGAGTTAGGAGAGGATATAATTTTTAATGCTTATTGATGTGCTAAAAAATAGTTTTTTTTACGCCAGACAAATTTTCTTAACGGTGCCCGATAAACGTAAAAATTCGGAAGTTCTAAGAACTCCGATAAAAAAGTCGAAGCCTTTTTTATCGTCAGACAGCTCGAACAAAGTTTCCGAATTTTTACTTCGGGCACCTAAAAATTTGTATGGCGAAAAAAAAACTATTTTTTAGCAAAATAATAATAATATATGATAAAAAAATTAAGTATATTTTTATTAATAGTGGGGATTAGTGTGCGTGGGGGGGCTGAGGAGAAAAAATCTTTTCAGTTTGCGGTTCCCGGTGTTAATGGCGCGGTTAATTATGCGAAGTACGGACAGTTTGAAGGCATCGGCACATCCAAATATAAATACCATATCACCGACCGGCACGGATTGCTTCTCGTTTCAGGCACCGGTGTCTACCCTAATTGGACTTCAGCTCTAAAAGATCCCGCATATAGAAAACTTAAAGCACAGAACAGGCTTGATGGTAATCATTGGAGCCATGTTGACACGGCTGATCCGCTGGCTGATTTTTTTGTATGGGTTACCGCGCATGAGGAGTACGGGGTTAAACAGTTTTTTACGGCACAGGCCTTGGAAGAATCAGGGCTTTTTATGCAGGCGGTAAAAGCATATTATGCGGTCGTGGTGTTTTTTCCGCAGACCCCCTGCTGGGGAGCTGACCGGTCTTTTGTCTGGTATATCGGCCCTGAGGCGATCCAGCGGATACAAAAGATCTTAACAAAACATCCTGAATTAGGACTTACCCTGACCGATGCTGATATTACTATTAAAAATGGGAGTGATATTAATCTTTCCAATGATGAAGTGATTGTTAATCCCGGCATGTTTAAACGGACAGAATATACCGGCAGCGCCGCATCTTTATCAGGCCGTAAAGCATCAAAAATCACTAATAGAAGAGGTACCGGCGCCGTGCACCTGCTTCAGTATGACAATGGCCACTGGCAGTTAGTTGTTGATAACACATCTTTTATGGTGCAGGGTGTCCATTATGCACCGACCCCTGTTGGGATGGGCCCAACCCAAACGCATGAATGGATGTTTAAAGATTGTAACGAGAACGGCAAGATCGATGCACCGTATGAATCCTGGGTAGATATAAATAAAAACAATAAAAAAGATACACATGAACAAAATATAGGTGATTTTTCATTGCTTAACGCAATGGGATGCAATGCGGTTAGATTGTATCATTCATCATCTGCGGAAACGTATGACAACAAAGAGTTTAATAAGATGCTGCTGCGCACCTTGTTTGAAAAATACGGAGTCAGAATTATTATGGGTGATTTTGTCGGTGCGTATACGATCGGCTCAGGTGCAGATTGGGATGAGGGAACCGATTATACTGACCTGAAACAGCGGAAAAAAATGATGAAATCGGTTAAAGATATGGTACTTGACCATAAAGATGAGCCGTATCTGCTGATGTGGGTGCTGGGTAATGAAAACAATATGCCGGCGGATTTCAGCGGAGTAAATGCAACCAGAACCAATGCATCTTCTGAGCCTGAAGCATATGCTGAGTTTATAAATGAAATAGCCGGGATGATTCATAAACTTGATCCTAATCATCCGGTTGCTCTGGGGAATCTCGAAACTGATTTAATCGAATATTATGCGCGCTATTCGGATGAGATTGATATACTCGCGGTTAACTCATACCGCGGTAAACGCGGATTCGGCGGTTTATGGTTAGATATTAAGAAAATATTTGACCGGCCGGTATTAATTCTTGAATATGGCTGTGATGCATATGATAACGAAAAAGGTATTGATGAGGAAGCTCAAAAAAAGTATCATAAAGGATGTTGGGAAGATATTGAATCAAATAGTTTTAACCAGACAGGCGCGGGGAATGCGATAGGCGGTATTGTTTTTGAATGGATTGATGAATGGTGGAAAGATAATATTTCAGGTGATCAATATGACAAACATCAAACTATTGCTCAGTCTCAGATGCCGTTTCCTGACGGCTGGTCTCATGAGGAATGGCTGGGTATAGTCGGGCAGGGAGACGGATCTAATTCTCCTTTTTTAAGAAACTTGCGGAAAACATACTATTATTATAAGGAAGCGTGGAAAAAAGGCAATTAATAATTAAGAATTCATAATTGGACTTCAACGTCAACCCCGTACCATTTGCTTCCCCCGTACCACTCACTTCGTTCGGGTACAGGGCAAAGCTCAGGTACAGGGCTAAAGGGCAGAAAAGGCAGTTGAGAATATATCATTCATGAAAAAAATTTATATTTTATTTATTTCTGTATGGTTCATGTTACCGGTATCAGTGATTGCTGCGGAGCGGTGGATTGATCTTGATGCTGAACTGCGTACTGAATGGATTGCCCATAAACTTCAGGATGGCTGGAAATCAATTGATGCGGGCGATCCGCAGGGAGTTAATAAAGATTTTTCGTATACGCGCGGAGTTTCAACTGCAACTCCCTCGGGTTGGCGCGGGGAAATCGAAGAAGTCTTTTTGGTAAATCTGGCGGCACAACCAAGCGAGAAACTTTCGTTTGATCTCGGATATGAGTTCCTGGGGAATTATGCCGGCAGATTGTGGCAGCCTATCAGTGACCGGAAAAGAATGGAATTATCCGGTAACAAAAATAAATGGGTGCGGGGAAATATACTATATAAAGGAAAGATGATACGTCTGCAGGGATTTAAAGGTGTTGGCCACGCGAGCTGGCTCGATACTGATATTGATATGTTTAATTTTTATCCCGAGCAGTTTGAGGAAGCACGATACCGCAGAGTTTCGGGGAGAATCCTGCCCCGCGGGGGGAGTGTTGAGCTTGGCAATAATACCACCGGGCGGTTAACATATATAACGGGAAAAGAGTTAGTCTGGGGATATGGGCCGTCTCATTATGCAAAATACAATAAACGCGTTGGGAAGACTCAGACTTCCCTGTTTTACAAACGGGAAGAGATTTCTTACGGAAGACCGGATGAAAAACTGAATTCCTGGCAAATCGTTGAGCAGGTATATTTACTCAAACGAACCAAACTTAACATCGGTCTTCTTTATCAGCCGTTCAGGGTAGGCGAAACCTATGAACATATTGAAGACGTGGCGCCGGGAGCAGGGCTCCTCGGATCTGAATATAGAGTCAAGACTGATATTATTGATGCATATGATGCCTGGGGTGAAGCAATTGAGTTAATAGTTCACCCCAAACCAGTGCTCGATTCTGTTACCGTAGGGTATAAGCATATGGGCCTGGTTGCCGGCAATAAAGATGAAGCGTCCATTAAAGGAAAACGAAGTTTTTTTTCAAAACAGGTAACGAGTTCGTTTGGATTTACGCGTATCAAGCCGATTCAAGATCCTCTGCCGCTTCTTACCGATCCGGTTGGATCTATTCTGGTTTCTCCGCGGGGAAAGGATTCTCCTTTTAGAGTAACCGAAGATCCTCAGCTTGGGGATGAATGGGGAAATCGTGAAAAGAATATGGTTGATTTTGTTACCATATATGATCCCACACCGATCACCTGGTTTTTTAAATGGAAAGAAAATATTGTTGAAGAGTGGAATATTAATCCAGCTGAAAATGCTCATTATGCGGCTGCATTTCAGCTGCGTTTTATTGAATATCCCGGCACGACGGATAATGTGCCGTATTTTAATGAACCAGGGGATATTACCTTTGTTCCTGCGCACCTAACCGGTATGCCTCCGAGCAGAGGGTATCTCCCTTCAGCAAAACTGATGAGTATCTTAAATCTTCCGCGTAAGTATATGCTTATTATTGGATTGGGCGGCGGGCAGATGCCTGCTTCAACGGTGCTTGCAGATGAGAAGGGTAAAAATTTTACTAATTTTCTTACCAGCCAGATATCATGCCGTAAAGGGCATGCTTCTCTCAGCCTGACCTATGAACGAGATACCTGGGGACCGGAAGATTTTCACCGTGATTTCGGCGAAATTATTGACCGGCTGTTTAAGACCTCCGCCGGGTATGAGTTTGGCGATGCTGCATATATTAATGCAGAATACTTATTTGCCCGCAGGATTGAGAATCTGACAGATACATTTTCTTTGGGTTCGTTTGATGAATTTAGACTTCTTCTTGGATTTAAATTCGGCGCATTAATTCTTCCTGATCAGCGCGGTCAGGCAGCAGCCTATCAACAAGAAGAAAAGGCGCCGGTCTTTCAAACAAAACTGCTGATTGATGATTATGTGTTTTCTCCTGACGGAGATGGGATTGATGATACCATCACCATACATCTGGAAGTTATTGCAGGAGGTATTGACAGCTGGCAGGTTACGATTATTGATGATACGCAGAGAAATACAGCTGTATTCAGCGGCAGAGGTAGTCCGCCGGCATATGTTATATGGGATGGAATCGATAAAGATTTTGATGCAACAGTCGGTGAAGGAACCTATACGGTTAATTTTCAGGTGAATGATACAAGTTCGCACAGCACCTTTGCCGCACCTATGGAGATTAAAGTACAATATTAAAGAAACAAATACGAAATTCGAAATACGAAATTCGAAAAAGGGTTTGTTGTTTGGGATTTCAGAATTCGAATTTGTTTCGAATTTCGATATTCGTATTTCGGATTTTTAAAAAAAAGGAGGTAATTCACATGAGAAAAATATGTACCGCCGCTTGTGCAGTTATGATGGTAGCTGGTTTGATCGGCGAAGGAACAGTCTCGGCAAAATCCAAACGGGAACGTAAATCTAAAGAAGATCAAGCTTTGGAGATTATCAAAGAGACCGGACAGTTTGATGTCTATACGGAAAAGACCTCACGGAAGAATCATTATATCCCATCCGGTTATATGGGTGATTATGGTGATATTAAGGTAAATGACCGCTGGACAGAAGAGCCGCGTTCCGGAAAAACCTGTATTCAGATAAAGTATACCGTAGATATGACTCAGGGAGCCGGCTGGGCAGGAATTTATTGGCAGAATCCGGCAAATAATTGGGGTACACGTAAAGGCGGGTATAATTTGAGCGGTGCAAAACGAGTTGCATTTTGGGCACGGGGAGAACAAGGCGGAGAGTTTATCTCAGAGTTTAAAGTCGGCGGAATTACCGGCGAGTATTTTGACAGTGATCAGGTCGGCATCACTGATATTGAGCTGACTAAAAATTGGAAACGATATGAGATCGATTTGTCTGAATCCGATCTCTCATATATAAGCGGCGGATTCTGCTGGGCAGCTAATTTGGATAATAATCCGGACGGAATAACATTTTATCTGGATGATATTGTCTATGAATTTAAGGATAAAAATGAATCAAAGAAAAAGAAGAAAAAGGAAAGCAAGAAATAATTATTTTTTAAGAGCAACTATATGCGGCAAAAAATATTAATTTTGTTTTATGTGATGATGTTTTCGGCAATCATAGGGTGTGATCGGCATCCGTTTAAGAATACATCAGCACTTGAGAGTGAAGGACTGCTGCCTGAAGTGAGTTCTGAGTTTATCATTTATGATGATCAAATCAAAACAGGCGGTAATCTATTTACATTTCCCGGCGGTGAAAATCAGACGGTTGATTTAGAATCACGAGATAATCCCTGCCGCGGGAAAAAAGCTATTTGTTATTCATGGAACGGCAAACAAGTCTTTGACGGAACACTTCAGATATACCGCCATGATTATGTTGGTTTGGATCTGGGTATATCACAAGGGAGCGATGATTATGATGCGCTTTCTCCGCGGGATATAACGCTTGGAGCATATACCAAAGCTTCTTTTTTCGTAAAGGGCAGTTTATCAGCCAATACCACGGTTAAATTTGAAGTTGTTGATGACGGTAATACAGCAACGGATGCACCGCAAAAGGTAGTTTCTTCATTACGCAGTTCATGGGAAAAGCATGAGATAACCGGTATATCTGTTTCTGATTTAACTAATGTAAAAGATTATTTTAAAGTAACCTTTATCTATACACAGCCGACCGGTACAACCACGCATGGCAATGGTGGTACCATATATATTGATGATATAAAACTGGAGCAGTAAATGAGATTCGGAATCGTTCCCAGACAGAAAATCGCTGTTTATTTTCTTTGTGCGATGGTGCTTAGCGTACCTTTGAGAGCAGATGCTGAGCCTTTGGGTAAGAAAAAGATTTACCTTAAAAGATATACTCCGCGTAATGCAGCGATTAAATCTGCGTTGCTGCCTGGATGGGGCCAATATGCGAATCATCGGGAAGGAAAAGCATATGCGATTGCGATTACCGAAATAATTACCTTATCATCAGCATATGCGTTATTTTACACTGCTCAGGACAAATATGATGAGTATACAGATAAAGGCTTAAAAGATGATGAGTTGTATGATGATTATGAATCATATATGCAGGGATCACTCATTGCCGGCGGTCTTTCGGTCGGAATATGGTTGTACAGTATTGCCGAAGCTTATGTGTTTGCCCGTGATGAGATCAAGCGGCGAAACCGCGAATCTTCACTGCGTCTTCATTATGACGGCACTAAAACAGTATTAGCGTATCAGAGGAAGTTTTAAATTATGAGTTATCAGGTATCAGTAAAAAGTCAACGGCCGGCGGCATTGTTTTATTGTATTCTATTACTGGCTGCTTTTTTATGTACATTGTCTTGTTCTAAGAAAGACCGGTTGGGCAGTTCAACTACTACGGTTGTTATTGAGCCCGGGGCTGCCACTCTTGACGCAGGGGCACAGCTTGCACTTAGTGCATATGGCCGGACATTGCAGAGCAGTCGTATTGATATTTCACCAGTCTGGACGGTCAGCCCGTCTGAACGAGGAATCTTTAGCCCGGTGCAGGGACCCAGCAGTGTATTTATGGCACAGGGAAGTGGTGGTTTTGGGACGATTTATGCGCAACTTCCTGATGCCGCCGGAAATATTCAGATTGCAGTGAAAGACGCAAACGGAACAGTGCCGGCAGATACCTATGGGATATATAGTGAACAAGACCGATTGCGGCTCTTGATTGAAGTTGACAGTTATTTCGGTGTTTTTCCAGCCATACCGACTGACGGCGCTTCCTTTGATTCATCCAGTGATACGACGAGTGATGTTAAAGAGGGCATTTATGCGAAAGAAGCCACCGTTACGGTGCCGGCTGATGTTGGATTTGCCGGATGGTATATTCAGTACGGTCCTGAGGCGGCTGCTGATGATTCAATATCAATAAATTTAAGCGCCTTCCAAACAACAGGATCATTGAAATTTTGGGTAAAAACACCGGTTGATTTACAAATTGGTATCCGATCTGCTCTGACCACTGATTCAGATGCTAATAAAGCAAAACAATATCTAAGTGAAATTCCCGGTTTCCTGGCTGATAATACCTGGCAGGAAATCAGCATTTCTTTGCTCACTTTAGCGGGTAATGAATCAACATGTGATATGGCCGCAATGAAAGATCTCTTTATCGTTGCCGTGACCAAAGACAGCGATGAGGCCGACGGAAGCCCGAAAACATTTTATATCGATCACGTCCGTTGGGAAAAATAGGGACAGTCACCTATTTATTCCTATGATATTTTTTTATCGGTTGGAATAAATAGGTGACTGTCCCTATTTTTCCCCATTTTCCATGAAATTAAATATCTGGGTTATGCCCAATGCTGGTTTTTCAACCCGCAAAATTCTGCAGACTGAAATAATAAATTTTCAAAAAATCCATCCTGAATACCAGATCAATCTTTCCATCAACCCCTGGTCAAAAGCCTGGGATGCGATGATGGGATTTATCAAGGGGAGGACCGTTTCGCCTCCGCCTGATATAATTCAAGTCGGGAGTACCTGGTCATCGACGCTTACCTATCTGGGTGTTTTAAGGAATATTACGGATAGTTTTACGGTTCAGTCCAGAAAAGCATTTATCCGTCATGCGCTGATGAGCGGATATTATCCCGGTACTGATCAGATTTATTCTATTCCCTGGTTTGTTGATTTACGTGTTTTGTATTATAGGAAGGATCTCTTAGAAAAAATAAATTGCTTGCCGGATGATTTGGATACCTGGGAAGGATTTAAAGCTGTGTGCACTGAATTTAAAAGATTATTCCAGAAAGATGAAACCTGCTATCCCCTGCGCCTGTCCGGACAACGGGCAGGAATCCTTATGCATGACATTGCTCCGTGGATATGGGGGGCAGGGGGGGATTTCTTGGCGTCTGACGGAAAAAAATCGGTTTTTAATCAGACTGATGCGTTATATGGGATTGAATGGTATTTTGATCTTATCAAGTCAGGAATTATCCCGCTGGTAAACAAAGACGGGATCTTGCCGCCGGGAAGTTTTTTCACCGGTGAATATGCGCTTCAATTCTCCGGCATGTGGCCGCTTAAAATACTTACCTGCAGCAATGATCCGGAATACCGCGCGCTGGTTTCAAAAACCTACGGTGTAACGTTGACTCCCCAAGGGAAGGCCGGTAGATGGGGCTTTTGCGGCGGATCGAATTTAGGGGTTACTACATTCACTAAATATCCTGCTGAAGCGATTGAGTTCGTGCGTTACCTGGTATCATCTGAATCGCAAGGGAGACATGGCCAATCGATCGGTATGTTCCCGAGTCTAAAGTCGGCATTTGATGAGATGGCAGCGCTTAAACCTGAGATAGGAAAAGTCTTCCGTGAAGCGTTAAATCACGGCAGGCTTATGCCGCAGGTTTTGACTCTGGGAACCCTTGAACAGATACTGGGGGATACAACTAAACAGATTTTGCAGTTAATTTTAGCGGAGAAATATTCAAAGTCAACGCTTCATGCTGAGATCCAGCGTGCAGCCCGTGAAGCTGATTATATTCTTTCATTATATGAAGCATAAAAACAAACGCAATTCATCATATACATTAAGGGGCCCTGACCGGCGCGATGATATTAATGCGCTTAAAAAACATATTCATGCGCTCAGAAGTTTTACGAGAAATATGCTGCAGGCGGGCATGGATCTTGAGAAACTGTTCGAATATGCGATGAAGTATCTCATTAAAGAGATGAAATGCACGCGTGCTGCGGTATTTTTGCTGGATGAGAAAAACTTTATTTTATCAATGCAGAAAATGGTAAGCCAGGGTGAAATACTTCAAGGAGAAGAAGAGATTTTCCTTGATGAAAATAATCCCTTACGAACCTTTCTTGAAAGCGATACGGATTTTTATGTGTATGAAAAAATGGGACATATGATTAATGTGGCTTTGCGTTTGGGTATTAAACCGATCGGTATGATCAGTATTGACCCGGGGGTAAGAAAACTCTCTGTCTTGAACAGAGAAATTCTCCTTGATTTTGCACGTGAGCTGACGCATATTATCCAGAATATAAAACTTTTTCAGCAGAATCAGCGGCATACCAGGATGCTTCTGGCATCTTCTGAGATCAGTTCGGTTCTTATTGAAGCATTACAGCTTGAACAAACGCTCAATCTCGTTGTACAGAGTATTATTAAAAATTTAGGTTTTGACCGTGTACGCTTATACTTAGTTGATCGGGAGCGTATGCACCTTAAAGGTGAGATTGGAGGGGATTTACGGGGCCGTATGCAGGACTTAAGCCGGGAATCATATATCTTACGTAAAGGATTAAATAAACTAACCGATATTGTGCTGGGAGGAACCTCAGATATTATTCTTGATAAATATCGCGAGATTATTGTACATGTGCCGTTAAAAGTAAAACATGAGAGTATCGGCATCTTAGTGGCGGACAATCTCTTAAGCAGACAGAAAATCTCTGATCCGGAAATAAAAACACTATCTTCGTTTGTAAGTCATATTGGTATGGCGGTTGAGAATGCACGCCTTTTTCAGGATATTAAACAGCTTTCGATCACTGATGGATTAACCAAGCTCAACATTTACCGGTATTTTAAGAAGCGTTTAACCGATGAGCTTAACCGTGCAGAACGGTTCGACAACAAAATAACGCTGATTATGCTGGATATTGACCATTTTAAATCTTTTAACGATACGTACGGGCATCTGGTCGGCGATGCAGTTTTAGTAGAGGCTGCTAATAAAATCCGCGAATCTATACGAAAAATTGATTTTCCTGCCCGGTATGGGGGAGATGAGTTTGTTGTTTTTCTTCCTCATGCACCTGAAGATATCGCGCATCAAGTAGCAGAACGAATATTCTGTTCGATCAAAGAGAGCAGCGTCGAGGTTGAAGACGGCAAAAACCTGAATTTAACGGTAACCATGGGTGTGGCGAGCTACCCGGAGGATGCGCATACCGTAGAAGAATTAATTAAAAAAGCTGATGAAGCACTTTACTGGGGCAAGACCCACGGCAGAAATAAATTGAGCTTCTACCGAGACTTAAAACACCGTAAAAAGAAATAACAAATTTTACCCCTAGCAAGTTTTAATCAAAAAAAACTTTACAATAATTTTACATTTTCTTTATTGAAATTTAATATTTTTATAGTATACTATTTTCACTATATACTATACGCTATACATGAATCATATTAAAACTTTAATAATGAAATTAAAAAAAATACTTTCAATTATTCTTTTTATTAATACAGTTATTATCAATATTCCTATTCCTTCTCTTGGAGAGTCTTTGCTTGCTCCGCCAGCAATGAGTGAGTTTTCTGGACATATCCATGATGACTCTAAAGATGTTGACCCCATTAATGTTTTTGAATTAGTCGGATTGGTTAATAGTCTTTCAGAACAACAATCTATCGGTGTTCGAGAAATTAAAGACAGGATACAATCTGCATTAGATAAAATAGAGCGGCGTTCTTATTTTAAACTTTTAAGATCAATAATACCGCATTTAATTTCTGTATTTAATATATTAACAATAGAAAATCAAGGAATTCTAGATAATTTACATAAAGCTGAATATTGGAAACGACAGTTAGATTTAAATTATGAGGATGCTGTTCGTGCTGTTGAATTATATTCTTTAGTATTTAATTTGACTAAAAAAGAATGCTCGGACAGAGCTGATAATAAGATGTTTTTATTTAACATAGTTGTAAATAGACTAATTTTAATAGCTTATGCTGATGAGATTATTGATAAAGTATTCCAACTCGTTCTAGATCACAATCCAGAAATAATTGATTTTGGTTTGGATGATCCAATAGATGAAAAGGCAGAAATATTTCAAAGAGCTTTTGATAGTCCCCGAATGAATCGTGATCCAAGATCTCCCGATATTTCAAGCAATGAGATTATACGAAGAGTACAAAAAGCTTTTCCCACAGAGGATGGACAATATCGTTTATTAGATCCAAGAGCAATAGTAGCACTCGAAGCTCTGCGATGGGCTGAAGCAAGAAAAGCTAATGTAAAAATTCCCGATGCTTTCTATGTTGTCGTTATAAGAGAAGCTTTCAGAAAAGTTGCTAAAACATTTCCTTCATTTCGAGGGATAGAAACAGCAAGAAGAGTAGCTTTACAGAATGATGGCTCTTCCGGGTTTGTTGTACATAAAATCAGGCCTTTATCGGTGCGTCTTTGATAAAAGAGGTTATGACTTTGAGTCTCAGATATTCCTGATCTTTGATACCATAAGCTCTGCGCTGGATAACACGGATCTTGTTATT
>JBDRMW010000025.1:0-10374 GCA_043811735.1 bacterium | reverse complement strand
GTCATGATGGTCCGCCGGGGAATTGCAGAGCTTATCGCTTTTTATACTAAATAAAGTGAGGTCTCTTAAAAAAGTCATTGCATGTCGGTATTCCCTATGCCCCCGACCCCCGGGGAAACCCTCCCGTGGTTTCCCTCCGTCGAGCTTCGCTCACCGGAGCCTCCCTTCCGCTACGGGGTCATTCGGAAATACCGCCACATACTGACTTTTTTGAGAGACCTCTAAAGTGATACATCTGAAGTAATTGTGAAGAATAGTATGTTAACGAAAATCTTGAAATATTTATTTTGTATCAAAACTAATCGGGGGACATGCCGCTGCGTAAATGAAATGTTTATTTTTTCGCAGTGCCCATTTGATCAGAAAGTGCAGCTATTATCTGGTCATAAGTTATAAATCCTAATCTGATAAGTATCTCGCCGATCCGCTCATTATATAAGGATTGTTTCTGTTGGGTGAGTGCTTCATTGAGGTTTTCTTGGGTTATTATTCCTTTTTTCATTAAAATATCTCCTAAAAACCGCTGAAATTTAGATGAGCGTAAGCTGTTGATGTCTATATTTGTTTCGCTGAACATATTGTATTCAAGGCATAATTGATATTTTTTTCCGGAATCAGATTCACCGACGATAATAACATATTCAGGCATGTTGTCAGATTCTTTTGATACAATCTCAATCAATTCTTCGAGTGAATTAAATTTTGAATTAGTCCCCTGATAATAATTTATTTTCCCTCCTGCTTTTTTAATTTCACCAGACATAATAACCTCCAAAAGAAATGAGAGAAACAGCTATAGGATACAATAAAAATTTAATATATTCAATATTTACGCATTATTTCTGAACAGACAATAGCACAGGCAATAGTAATATTAAGTGAAAGATCTGCTCCGGGTGTGGGTATATATATTTTTTGATCAAACAGATGCAGTATGGACTTATCCAGACCCCTATGTTCTGCTCCTAACACAATGCCGGCAGGCGGTTGGATATCCGTTTCATAAATGAGCTGAGCCTTAGAATCCGGGAGATGCGTATCAGGAATGCAACCTGTAATGGTAAATCCTTCCTGTTTTGCTTCGGATAAGGCAACATGCATATTGGGAACGAGCGATGCATGAATATGGTTTTCACCGCCCACTGCAACATGCATGGCGGTCTCGTTGATTTTGCATGCCCCTTGTTCGGGGAGCACAATGCCAAATCCGCCGAAACAGCTTAAGGAACGTATAATGACTCCTAAATTATGGGGATCATCTATCCCGTCTAAAAAAATCAATGAGTATCTTTGGACCGAATATTCGGCAAGCAGTCTTTTGAATGGCGTGTATACAAAAGGTTCAACTTTTGCCACAATACCCTGCACATTACGGCCGGCCTTCATCTCCTTGATTTTCCATTGAAACGCCTGTTCAAGTTTTATCTTATGCTTCCGGGCAAGCCCCAGAATAGCGGGGTCATCAAATCCTTCTTCGACAAATATTTTCCTGATAGTTGAGGGATTAGATTTTAGGCGCTCATGAATCGATTTCTTCCCGTAGAGTACAACCAAATTTTTTGCCATAACGACTCCTTTACCGTTACATATATTACTAAATAATCAAAATCAGAGCTATATAAAAAAATATAGCTGACGAGAAAACAATATTTAAATGTGGAGTTTCCCCAGTTTTTAGAAAATTAATTAAAATATGTATTGAAAAATAGAAGAAAATATATATATACAAAGTGAAATAATGCCGGGGAATAATCTGTCCGCGAAAGAAAAATTTCTTAACGGATTTTTTGCAAAAAAATCGGAAGTTCTAAGAACTCCGGCAAAAAGGTCGAGGACGTTTTTTGCCGTCAGACAGCTTTGCATAAGTTTCCGAATTTTTTCACAAAAAATCCTAAAATTATTATTCGTTCCCAGATCATTCCCCGGCATTATTGGATAGTGTAAATAAAAAAACGGGGAAACTCCACATTTAAATTACTTGACAGATTATTAGTTGTATAATACAATTAGTGTAACATACAACAAATAGAGCATTTAGAGGAAATTATCTTATGAGCATAAAATGCGATTCAACGGATCTGTTCCACGAGCAATTGTGTGGTCTGTTTAGAAAACTTGCACTGCTTGACCGGGAAGAAAAAAATAAAAGTGGGCTTACCCTTCCCCAGTGCCACGTCGTTGAAACACTTGCGCAGTCAGGCCCGGTCACGGTGCATGAGCTTGGCAATTTGATCGGTGTTGCACCGAGCACTATGACGCGTGTGCTGGATCTTCTGGCCCGCGATGGTTTTATCCAGAGAAATGTTGATGCTGCTGATCGCCGCAAAGTACGGGTGATTTTGACTGAGAAAGGACATGCAGCTGCCCGAAATCTTAACGAATATTCAACAATGTATTGCCGGCATGTATCGGCATTAATACCTAAACATAAATTATCCGGTATTGTGCAGGGACTTAAACTGCTTAACCAGGCGCTGGCTGAAGCTTCAAAAAAAATAGTATAAATATTATGCTTAACGAAAAAGGTTTATAAAGGAGATGTGCCATGTTTAAGAAAATTATTGTTTTTTCAATTAACCGGCCGAAAACGATTATGCTGATTATTACAGCGGCGGTGATTTTTGCAGCTGCACAGCTGCCGCGTATTCGAATTGATACGGATCCGGAAAACATGCTTTCGGAAAAAGAATTTGTGCGTGTCTTCCATCATCAGGTAAAGCAGGAATTTTCTCTGTACGATTATATGGTGCTGGGATTTGTTAATGATGATCACCCGAACGGTGTTTTTAATGTTGAGACGTTAAATAACATCTATGCAGCGACCGAAGCAATTAAGTGCATAGAGGGTGTGATCACCCGGGAAATCATTAGCCCTTCAATGAAGGACAATATTCGGCAGGGCGGAATGGGTGCGGTTGTCTTTGAATGGCTTATGAAAGAACCGATTTCAACTGATACAGAGGCGCTCAAGATTCGTGATGAAGCGCTGGATAATCCGATCTTTAAAGGCACGATGGTAAGCGAAGACGGCAAGGCACTCTGTATATACGTGCCCCTTGAGCAAAAAAATATGAGTTACCGCATATCTCAGGAGATAGATGCTTTTTTACAGGATCTTCCCGGGAATGATAAGTTTTATATAACCGGGCTCCCCATTGCTGAGGATACCTTTGGAGTTGAGATGTTTAAGCAAATGGCTATATCAGCCCCTTTGGCAGGCCTGGTTATTTTTCTCCTTATGTGGTTTTTCTTTAAAAATTTAAATCTTATTATATCACCGATGATTTTAGCAGTTGTAACGGTTGTTGCTACCATGGGAGCATTGATCGGCCTTAAATTCCCGGTTCATATTATGAGTTCTATGATCCCCATATTTTTAATGCCGATTGCGGTACTTGATTCAGTCCACATATTAAGTGAGTTCTTTGATAAGTATCCGGTATTAAGAAACAAAAGATCAACGATTATTGAAGTTATGGATGAGTTATTTACCCCGATGCTCTATACCTCGCTCACATCGGCGATTGGATTTTTTTCATTATCATTTTCTCCTATTCCACCGGTTCAAACATTTGGGGTATTTGTTGCTTTTGGTATTATGATTGCCTGGATATTAACCATAACCTTTATCCCGGCGTATATAGCGCTTATTAATGAAAAGAGCCTGGAAAATTTTGGGTTTTCTGAATCTAAAACTGCTTCTAAACAAACATTATTGACTATGTTTCTTGCTAAGATCGGTTCTTTCTCAGTAAGACATGCAAAACATATTCTTTCTATATGCGGTATTCTGGTTTTAGTTTCCTTGTATGGCATCTCTCGGGTTAAAGTAAATGATAATCCGGTTAAATGGTTTGCAAAATCACATACCATCCGTGTGGCTGACCGTATTTTAAATGAACATTTTGGCGGCACATATACTGCATATCTTATTATGGAGGCCGAAGACAAAAACAAAGAAGTATGTAAAGAACCGGCAATGCTTATCTTTGTTGAAAAACTGCAGAAGTATCTCTATGCACAAGGGGATGTAGGCAAATCAACTTCATTAGCTGATGTGGTCAAAAAAGTTTATTATGAACTGCTTGAAGGAGACCAAGCATTTAATGTGATCCCGCAAACAAAACGAGCGGTTTCCCAATGTTTAATTTCTTATGAAAACTCACATAAACCTGATGATCTATGGCATTTTACTACGCCTGATTACACCAAGCTTAATATCTGGATTCAGCTCACCAGCGGGGACAACAAGGATATGGAAAAAGTTTTAGCGCAAGTTGACACTTTTATGAATAAAAATAAACCGCCTTTTGCTTTTTCATATGATTGGGCTGGATTGACCTATATTAATGTCGTCTGGCAGAATAAAATGGTTGTAGGCATGCTCAAAAATTTTATGGGTAGTTTTATTATTGTATTTTTTATTATGACCTTTCTCTTTAGATCTCCTCTCCGGGGACTCATTTCTATGGTTCCGCTTACGATAACTATTTTATTTATATACAGTTTACTCGGATTTATCGGTAAAGATTATGATATGCCGGTTGCTATTTTATCGGCGCTTACCCTGGGGCTTTCGATTGATTTTGCTATACATTTTATTCAACGGGCACGATCATTATATGCCCAGCATTTGAATTGGGACGTAACCGTAAAACATATGTTTCAAGAGCCCAGCAGGGCGATTGCCCGTAACGCGTTGGTGGTCGCTATCGGATTTTTACCGCTTCTTGCCGCACCTCTTATTCCGTATAAAACCGTGGGCTTTTTTATGTTTACCATTATGCTGGTTTCAAGTATTGCCACCTTGGTTATACTTCCTGCGATATTAACGGTTTGCACTAAACTTATTGTTCCGGAAGAACGGAAAAGCATGGTATGTAATTGTGGATACTGTTTTGTTATTGCGGCCGCGGTATCAGTTGCGGTGGTTTTTGTATTGATGGGATATACAACCATGGGTTGGAAACCAGTAACCTTTATCAGTATTGGGATAGTGGCGGTTCTTTCAGGAATTTGTTCCCGCATTTCGAAAAACAAGATTTGTGTTTCAAAAGAAAAGGAGAGCTAACTGTATGAAAAAATTAATTTTAACTTTAATGCTAAGTATTGGATTGTGTGGTGTTTCTCCGGTAAAGGGTGAGCTGGCTGTCGATGAAATTGTTGAGAAAGCAAACAATGCTGCGTACTATGCGGGTGATGACGGCCGGGTAGATGTATTAATGACCATAACCGATAAACAAGGAAGAATGCGGAAACGCGAATTTACTATATTGCGCCGTAATCTGAAAAACCAAAAACAAAAATTTTATGTGTATTTTAGAAAACCAGCTGATGTGGAAGGTATGGTTTTTATGGTATGGAAACAGGTCGATGCAAATGATGACCGATGGTTGTATTTATCAGCGCTTGATCTGGTCAGACGGATTGCAGCCGGTGATAAACGTGCAAGTTTTGTCGGATCTGATTTTGTGTATGAAGATGTATCCGGTAGAAGTATCACGGAGGATGCCCATATACTGATGGAAACAACTGATACGTATTATAAACTTAAAAACACTCCTAAAGATGAGAAATCAGTTGAGTTTTCCTATTATGACATGTGGATAGATGCTAAAACTTTTTTACCAACCAAAGCAGAGTATTACAACAAACAGGGATCATTGTATAAACGTGTTGAAGCAATTGAAACCAAAGAGATTCAGGGGATACCAACCGTCATAAAGTCACAAATTGAAAATCTTGAATCAGGCAGCAGCACCATATCAGAATTTTCTAATATTGAATACAATATAGGATTACAAGAAAATATATTTTCAGAACGATATTTACGCAAACCCCCTCGTGAAATAAACAGGTAATATGAAAAAAACGATCATAGGTGCATGTGTAATAATTTTGTGTAGCCCTGCGGCCTGGGGAAGGAGTATTAAACTGCATGGTTTTCTTGAGGCTGATGCAAGCATGCGTTTTGAGGAGGATTCAACCAGGAAAGATCAGTATAATTTTCTTGAACAAAGGCTCCAATTGAAATCAGCATATTATCCAAACACCGCATTGCTTGCTGATTGGAACAGTGAAATTAAGGTTAAAGGAGATGTATGGATTGATGAGTATGCAGGTGGAGATGTTGATGCTGAGTTAAGAGAGTTACATTTGTTTTTTTCTCCGGTTCCCTGGGCAGATATAAAATGCGGCCGTCAGATTTTTACCTGGGGAACCGGTGATTATCTCTTTATTAATGATCTTTTCCCTAAAGATTACATCTCATTTTTTATAGGGCGTGAAGATGAATACCTCAAAAAACCATCTGAAGGTATAAAATGTTCAATCTACCATGCGGTGATAAACACCGATATTGTTTATATTCCTTTTTTTGAACCAAACACCATGCCAAAAGGAGAAAAACTTTCATTTTATGATTCATTTGTTATGAGTATTTCCGGTCAAGAATCAGTTCAAAGAGTAGTTGAACCAAATCAAAATATTAAAACTACGGAAGCAGCGGCGCGAATGTATAGGACATTAGGGCGCTATGAAGCAGCGGGATATTTTTTTTAGAGGATTTTATAAAGCGCCTCGCGGCGTAAAAGCTGATTCTTCCAATACTCTTATGTATCCGCGGATTAATGTGTACGGTATAAGTCTTCGCGGGCCGGTGGGTTCGGGACTGGGAAATATTGAAACCGGATATTATCATTCTCCGGATGATTCTGACGGTACCAATCGTCTTATTGAGAATTCATCTTTTAAAACCATGGCAGGATATGAAAAAGATTTAGGAAATGATTTGAGCATGGGATGCCAGTATTTGATTGAACAGATGATACACTTTAATGAGTTTAAGATAAGTATGGGAAACAGTAATCTTATGCGGGATGAATTAAGGCAGCTGGCAACGATCAGGCTTACTAAACGTATGTACAAACAAACACTTCTATTATCTTGTTTTGTTTTTTATTCTCCTACCGATGAAGATGCATATATTCGTCCATCAATGGATTATGATCTAAATGATCATGTTTCAATCAGTTTGGGCGGGAATATTATGTGGGGCATAGATGATTATACTGAGTTTGGCCAGATGAAACGAAACGACAATGCATACACGAGAATAAGATATAGTTTTTAAAAAAAAGAAAAAAAGGAGGTGTTTTTAATGGTTGAACGATATTTAAGAGGATTAGCAGGTTTTTTTTGTGACCGTAAGTCTTCTTTTGGCACATTATCATAGTCCATACTGGCTGTGGTTTACTGCGTTTATGGGATTAAATTTATTCCAATCCGCATTTACAAACTGGTGCCCCGCAATGACAATCTTGCACAAACTTGGGATTAAATAAATACGATAAAAATCATTTTTATTACACAGCATGTGACCTGAAAACATACAAGTTTTTCCTTGTATAATGTATGCAGGATTTATATAATTAATCTCATGATAAAAACTCTCGAAAAATCCATTCAATCGCCATCTCAGCCATCAATACTGCATAAGATAGGTTTCGATAATGAGAAGTATTTAAGTGAGCAGGCTGCTTCAATTATTGAGCGCGTAAAAAAATACAATAATAAACTGTATCTTGAGTTTGGCGGGAAAATTATTTTTGATTATCATGCCTCACGCGTCCTTCCTGGATTTGATCCCAATGTAAAAATGCGTCTCTTAAATCGGCTGAAGAGTGATGCTGATATTATCCTTTGCATTTATGCGGGTGATATCGAACGAAGAAAAATTCGGGCAGATTTTGGTATTACCTATGATGTCGATGCGATGAAATTAATTGATGATCTGCGCGAGCGGGATATCAATGTGTTAGCGGTGGTGCTTACCAGATATAATGACCAGCCGGCAGTGCGCGTATTTAAAAATAAATTAGAGCGTCAAAACATTAAGGTATATACTCATCGGTTTACGAAAGGCTATCCAACCGATGTTGATACGATTGTAAGTGAAGAAGGATATGGGGCAAATGAATATATTAAAACTAACAAACCATTAGTGGTTGTAACCGGCCCCGGCCCGGGAAGCGGAAAACTCGCAACTTGTCTTTCTCAGCTCTATCATGAGCATAAACAGGGGGTACAAGCAGGTTACTCAAAATTTGAAACATTCCCTATTTGGAATATTCCACTTAAACATCCAGTCAATGTTGCCTATGAAGCAGCTACGGCTGATCTGAAAGATTTTAATTTGATTGATCCATTTCATTTAGATGTATATGGTATTAAAACCATAAATTATAACCGGGATGTAGAGATATTCCCGGTATTAAAGCGAATATTAGATAAAATAATGAGAACCGGATCGCCCTATCAATCGCCGACTGATATGGGCGTAAATCGTGCGGGTTTTGGCATTGTTGATGATGAAGTTGTCCGTAATGCAGCAAAACAAGAAATTATCCGCCGGTATTATAGAAGCCGCTGTGAATATATCATGGGATTGGTGGACAAAGAAACAGAACAGCGCGTTGAATTGCTTATGAAAGAGTTAGATATTAAACCTGAAGACCGTTCGGTGGTTGGGCCGGCTCATCAGGCTAATACAGAAGCTCAGGAACAAGGGAAAGGCAATAAAGGGATTTATTGCGCGGCAGCGATTGAACTCAAAAATGGGACCATTATAACGGGCAAAAATTCTCAGCTTATGCATGCGGCATCAAGTTTAGTGTTGAATGCGATTAAATATTTAGCAGAAATTCCTGACCGGATACATCTGTTATCACCGCATATAATACAGGCAATCGGCAGTTTAAAAAATGATATTTTAAAATCTAAAACAGTTAATTTAGATCTGGAAGAAACGCTTATTGCCTTAAGCGTAAGCGCCGCAACTAATCCCATGGCGCAGGAAGCAATGCACAAATTAAAAGATCTTAAAAGCTGCGAAGTGCATATGACGCATAAACCCACTCCGGGTGACGAAGCGGGTTTAAGAAAACTAGGCGTAAACCTAACCAGCGACCCCCAGTTTACTACCAAAAACCTCTACGAACTATAAGAACTATAAGGAACGTTTCTCTAAAAACATATTGAAAAATAAGCATGTATAAAGGGATCACCCTTTTTTTATAAGAAAAAAAGTTTAGTTGTTTTCTATAACGATAAAAGCATGGGGAACTTTGAGGCTAAGTAGATTGGAATTTTATAAGTTTTATGTTGTTTGTCTATAGAAATATTGCGTCCGCTCATGATTGTTTTAAATGGGGGATGGTATTTTTCAGCAAATACATTGAGACTTTTTGCTCTTGTGACCCAGCCTGATTTAACTTCTATAGGAAGAATCTCTCCTTCATATTGCTGTACGAATTCAAGTTCCGCGGTTCTTTCCTGCCAACAAAAAAATGTATCCAATCCATGAGCAAGAAATTCCTGAGCTATAAAGTTTTCAGCAAAATACCCTTTATACGAACCATAATCATACTCAAAAATTGTTTTTGGGGGAAGACCGCTCAACGCACCGAGCAGTCCTACATCCGCACTATACAGTTTGAAAAAATTATCTTTCTGGTATGCCTTAAGAGGCAACGCTGCCCGGTTAATGATTGATGTCTGAATAATAAGTCCAGCTGCTTTTAACCAATCAATTGCGCCGCTGAGCCGGTTGAATCCTTTAATGCCCGGGACCACTCCCTTAAACTTAAATTTTGATGAAGATCCATCGTGTGTACGTGATAATTGTGCTGGTATACTCTGCCAAACCCGTTCAATATGCATAGAATTTTCTTTTCCTGAATGTTTGGCGATATCAGCAAGATAAGCTATAATGAGTGCGTTTTGATTTTCTCTGACTGCATTAAGCGCATCATACATGTTGGTTTGGGTATTCTTATATGTTGTAACTACTTCTGGTAATCCGCCGATTACAAAATAAAGTTTTAGTAATTCCCAAAGCGATGCGTGGATTAATTCCGACTGCGGTGATAGCATATTCAGATTATGTACTTGCGTGTAAAGGGCGTCCTTGCCGATACCTTGCAGGAACTCTTCAAATGAGAGAGGATATAAATTTAAAAAATCTATTTTACCAACCGGAAAATTAGTTTCTGCTAAATGAACGCCAAGAAGAGATCCCGCGCTGCATATTGCAGTGAAAGGCAGTTCTTCTGCAAAATACTTCAAACTTGTAAGTGCCCGCGGACAGTGCTGGATTTCATCAAGAATAATAAGATCGTTATGAAGATCAATGGAGGTATTTAAATAAAAACTAAGTTCATTAATAATGCGCTGGGGAACTAAATCTGAGGCAAATACTTTTTTTACCTGATCATCTTTTTCAAAATTAATATAATGACAGGATTTAAAAAATTCTTTACCAAATTTTTTTAAGGAAAATGTTTTCCCAACCTGCCTGGCTCCTTTTAAAAGCAG
>JBDRMW010000024.1:0-8405 GCA_043811735.1 bacterium | reverse complement strand
AAGATTTCGGATGCGTATGCATCCGATAGGAACTATTATAGCGATAAGTTTAATTATTTGCAGGAAGTTTGTAGAACAGTCTTTAAAAAACTAGAGAAAGTCCCAGCTAAACCAGACTACCGCGAAGCGGTTTAGTTCAATGCACGCAATACATTTAGTGCAGGTAAACATATTCATAGATTTTAAAATTATACAAAATACATATAAAGTTTTTATAAAATCCATGTAAAATATTTGTAAAACTTTATTGACAATAAAGATTGATAAGAAGTACAATGCTAACAATGTACAAGTAATTACATTATCAATAAGGATACATTATGATCGGTACAAATAAAAAAGCTTTTGAAGAAATTCTTGAGATGCTTGATGGCAGTACGAATGTTGCTGTTGTTGGCTGCGGGGATTGTGCGACTTCGTGTCAGACCGGAGGAGAAAAAGAAGTTGCAGAGATGTCGGATCTTCTTGCTAAAAAGGGTAAAAAGATTACCCATGCAGGGGTTGTTGAAGTGGGCTGTGATAAGCGTTTGGTAAAGAAGTATTTCAGGGATCATCATAAGGACATGCATAATACTGAAGCCGTGCTCGTATTGGCCTGCGGTTCAGGTGTTCAAACCGCTGCTGAGGTTTTTGAAAAAAAAGTATTGCCCGGCCTTGACTCGCTTTTTATCGGACAGATTGATAATCTTTCCCGGTTTTATGAACGATGCTCTGTATGCGGAGAATGTGTGCTGGCTGATACCGGCGGTATCTGCCCCATAACCAGATGCTCTAAAGGATTGGTCAACGGTCCCTGCGGGGGCTCTGATAAGGGTAAATGCGAAGCTGACCGGGAAAATGATTGCGCATGGTATTTGATTTTTGAACGCATGAAAAAAACAGATCAATTCAGTAAACTGACATCTTTAAAGAAGATAAAATCATACAAAGCATCTCATGGGCCGCGTAAAATTGAGATTAAAAGAGCGCGAGGATAACGGCGTTGAATTTTAAACAGGCATTAGAAAAAAAATTATTTACGGTGACTGCAGAGATTGCCCCGCCCAAGGGGACGGATATTTCTGCGTGCCTGGAAGAAGCTGATTTGATAAAAGAGCTGGTTGACGGCATAAACGTAACCGATAACCAGCGGGCGATTATGAGGTTGTCGCCGGTATCATTATGCCATAAATTTGTTCAAAAAGGGTACTCGCCTATATTACAGATGACCTGCAGGGATAGAAACCGTATTGCTTTGCAGGCGGATCTGTTGTCTGCATCGGTTCTTGGTATAGAAAATCTGCTTCTGTTGACCGGTGATTCAATTACCGCAGGTGATCATCCGGATGCAAAAGATGTGTTTGACCTTGATAGTGTCTCATTGCTCAAAACAGCTGCCAGGCTTAATTCTGGATATGATCTGCATGACAGGAAGTTAAACGGATCACCGCAGTTTTTATTAGGAGCAGCGGTTAATCCGGGAGCTGACCCTAAAGAAATGCAGGTGATACAGATGATAAAAAAAATACTTGCGGGAGCTGATTTTTTCCAGACACAGCTTGTTTTTGATATAGATGATTTTAAATTATTTTTAAAGCTGTTAAAGGATAATTCAGTAAAAAAAGTTAAAATTCTGGCGGGTATTTTTCCATTAAAAACTGCCAAACAGGCACGATTTTTAAATGAAAAAGTTCCCGGTGTTAAAATTCCCGAAGCATTGATTAGCCGGCTGGAAAGATCGAAGAATCAGGAGCAGGAAGGCATTGAAATCGCCTGGGAGATTATCAAGCAGTTACAAAATATCTGTGCCGGCGTGCATTTAATGACCATGGGAAACAAAGATATCCTCGTAAACTTGTTGAAACGAATTAAAACTATCCGTTAGAAGCTGGTTTACCCCCACACCAAATGAGTCATTGATTTATACTTGAAGTGCTAATTTTTTTCTTTGGGGAATAGAGTATTACTGATGGCTGAATCTCTGCACGCATTTGGTGTGGGGGTTAAATTAGTGCTTGACAACAATTGCATAATAAGTAACAATATTGCCTTATCATTACTAAGTTGATAAACTTAATAATGTAAGTGATATTTAAAATTATTTCATGCCAGGAGAATGATGATGAGACCAAAAATCGCAGATGATGTGACCAAACTAATCGGGAATACACCCTTAGTGAGATTACATAAGATAGTTTATGGCAGTAAAGCAGATATTGTTGCAAAGCTTGAGTTTTTTAATCCCGCCAGTTCAGTGAAAGACCGAATAGGCGTAAGTATGTTTGAAGCCGGTGAAAAAGAGGGGAAAATAAAACCCGGAACAACAATAATTGAACCTACCAGCGGTAATACCGGCATTGCGCTTGCGTGGGTTGCGGCTGCAAAAGGATATAAACTCATATTAACCATGCCAGATACCATGAGTATTGAGCGGCGCAATCTTCTTCTGGCATTGGGTGCGCAACTCGTGCTCACCCCCGGTGCAAAAGGCATGAAAGGTGCGATTGAAAAAGCTGATGAATTAGCTAAAGAAACAAAAAACTCATTTGTTCCTCAGCAGTTCAAAAATCCTGCTAATCCGGAAATCCATCGTACAACTACAGCTGAAGAAATATGGAACGATACAGATGGTAAGATTGATATATTGGTTTCAGGAGTCGGCACGGGCGGAACGATTACGGGGGTAAGCGAACTCATAAAGAAAAGAAAACCTGAGTTTAAAGCAGTAGCAGTTGAACCACAAGACTCCCCGGTCCTCTCCGGCGGTGCTCCCGGGCCGCATAAAATTCAAGGAATAGGTGCCGGTTTTGTTCCTGAAGTGCTTAATAAAGGAATAATTGATGATGTTGTCCGGGTATCAAATGAAGATGCGCGGAATACGGCACAACGGTTAGCCCGAGAAGAAGGTATTTTAGCCGGTATTTCTTCGGGCGCAGCGGTATGGGCAGCGATTCAAATTGGCAGCAAAGAAGAAAACAAGGGAAAATTAATTGTGGTAATTCTGCCTGATACCGGAGAACGATATCTAAGTTCAGGATTGTATGATACACTATGAAATTAACTGATAAGATTAAAAAAAGATATAACCGTCAAATAATCATTCCTGATATTGGTGAAGAAGGGCAGCAGAAACTGATTTCAGGCAGTGTGCTCATTATCGGTGCAGGAGGATTAGGCTCTGCTTCTGCATTGTATTTAGCTTCAGCGGGAATCGGCAGAATTGGTATTGCTGATAGTGATAAGGTTGAGATCTCTAATCTGCACCGGCAGATCTTATATACGTCAAAGGATCTGGGCAGAGAAAAAACCTGTTCAGCTAAAAAGAAGCTTAAGGCACATAATCCCGATATAAAGGTTGATACATACCCGGAACGGGTTACCACGGAAAACATCTTTTCTCTGATAGAACCGTATGATTTTGTGGTTGATGCAGCTGATAGTTTTGCCTCAAAATTTCTTATTAATGATGCATGTGTTATTAAACAAAAACCGTATTCTCATGCAGGGGTCATAAGATTTGAAGGCCAATTGTTTACGTATATTCCGGGATCAGCGTGTTTGCGGTGCATATTCCCCGAATCCCCGCAGACGATTATGCCGGGATGTCAGGATCAAGGGATTGTTGGTGCGGTGGCTGGTTTATTTGGCACATTCCAGGCTGTTGAAACTATAAAAGCTATTCTTAACAAAGGTATGCCTTTGGTAAATCGTCTGTTAACGATTAATGCATTTACGCTGCAGATGAGAATACTGCCTTTTAATAAACGGACCGAATGCAGTATATGCGGCAACAAAGAAGCCCAATTAGATCCTAAGAAGTATGAAGAATGGAGTTGTGCTTAACAAATGGCCATGACCAACCCGGTTTATTTAGATAATGCAGCAACAACCTGGCCTAAGCCTGAGATGGTGTATCAATCAATGGATGAGTTTTTCAGGAAATACGCTGCTAATCCGGGCAGAGCGAGCCATCGTATGGCCATTGAGTCCGAACGGATTGTTGAAGGCACCAGGCATACGTTAGCACGGTTTTTTAATCTTCGTGATTATAAAAGACTTATATTCACTTTAAACTGCACCGATGCGTTGAATATAGCGATCAAAGGAGTTGTGCGCCAAGGCGATCATATTATTACCAGCACTCTTGAGCATAATTCAGTTTCCCGGCCGTTGGCGCGGTTGGAACAAGAAAAATTTATTGCTGTTTCACGGGTAAAACCGGATGATGAAGGTTTTATACATCCGGAAGAAATAGAAAAGCAGATAACCCAAAAAACAAGATTAGTTGTCATGCTTCATGCTTCTAATGTGTTGGGCAATATTCAGGATATTGGTTCGGTTGGAGCTTTGTGCAGAAAAAAAAATCTCTTGTTTTTGGTTGATGCGGCCCAGACCGCAGGTGTTATTTCCATAGATATGGAAAAAGATCAGGTTGATCTGCTGGCGTTTCCCGGGCATAAATCTCTTTTTGGACCTCCGGGCACCGGCGGCTTATGTATTGGTGAACGGGCAGGAGAGCTTGCCTACTGGCGTGAAGGGGGAACCGGATCTGATTCAACTTCTCTCGTTCAACCTGAAGGGTATCCCCAGCGCTTGGAAGGCGGCACGGTAAATTTTGTCGGTATTGCCGGGCTTAATGCAGGCATTAATTTTATTATTAAAGAAGGGCCAGACAACATACGAAACCATGAAATCGAGTTAACGGCTCTGTTATTGCAAGGCTTAGCTAAAAATAAAAATATCACCGTGTACGGCACGGATAATCCAAAAAAGCGGGTAAGTCTGGCATCCTTTAATCTTAAAGATACCAAATGGGATCCGGCTTCACTTGGTTCCATGTTAGACCAGTCCCGCGGAATATTAGTGCGCACCGGGCATCACTGCGCAGGATCTGCACTTGAAGGTATGATTGATTCATCAAAAGAAACTATTCGGGTAAGCCCCGGCTATTTTAACCGTATAGAAGATATCAGTTTTTGCATCGATAGTATACACGAGCTGATGGTATCTTAAAAAAGCTTTAAAGGTTTACATAGCAAGGTAAAATTTATACAATACGCTTGAAAAGGAGAAGAGGATGACGACATTCGATGACAAACTAAAAGCAGAAACATTGGCATTACACGGCGGGCAGGAAGCTGATCCTGCCACCGGTGCACGCGCCGTGCCGATTTACCAGACAACTTCGTTTGTGTTTAAAGATACTGAGCATGCGGCAAATCTGTTTGGACTTAAAGAATTCGGGAATATTTATACCCGTATCATGAATCCAACGACGGATGTGTTTGAAAAAAGGATCGCCGCGCTTGACGGCGGAGTGGGAGCACTTGCCACAGCGAGCGGCCAGTCGGCCATTACGTTGGCGCTCTTGAATATTGCGCAGGCAGGGGATGAGATTGTATCCGCTGATAATCTTTACGGCGGGACATATACCCTTTTTCATTATACATTCCCCCGGTTAGGTATTAAGGTAAGGTTTGTTAAATCAAATGATCTTGCGGCATTAGAAAAAGCTATAACACCAAAAACAAAAGCAGTGTATGCGGAATCAATCGGCAATCCAAAACTTGATGTTGCTGATCTTGAAACTATTGCAAAGATTGCGCATAAACATAACATTCCTGTTGTGCTTGATAATACGGTCTCACCTTATCTGCTTCGTCCGATAGATCATGGTGTTGATATCATCGTGTATTCATGTACCAAATTCATCGGTGGTCATGGCACCTCAATCGGTGGTGTCATCGTTGATTCAGGTAAGTTTGACTGGACGAAAGGGAATTTTCCGTTAATCACTGAACCTGAGCCAAGCTATCATGGGATTAATTTTGTTGAAGCACTTAAACCAATGGGAAATATTGCGTATATTATTAAAGCACGGGTTACCCTGCTGCGTGATCTGGGGCCGGCGCTTTCGCCGTTTAATGCATTTTTATTTTTGCAGGGCTTGGAAACGCTGCATCTTCGTATGCCCCGCCATTCAGAAAATGCATTACAAGTTGCAGAGTATCTTGAAAAACATCCGCACGTAACCTGGGTAAATTACCCCGGTCTTAGCTCAAGCCCGGAAAAGCTGCGAACCAAAAAATATTTACCTAAAGGTGCGGGAGCGATTATTGGATTTGGTATTAAAGGCGGCGCAGAAGCGGGCAAAAAATTCATCGATGCATTAAAACTTGTTTCTCATCTGGCTAATATTGGGGATGCAAAGAGCCTGGCGATTCATCCGGCAACAACTACCCATCAGCAATTGTCAGAAAAAGAACAAACAGCAACCGGCGTCACAGCTGATTTTGTGCGGCTTTCAATAGGTTTAGAAAACGTTGATGATATTCTGGCTGATATTGAGCAAGCCTTAAAATAGTGTCAAAGTATCAAAGTGTCAAAAGTCACAACAGCACGTGTCAAAGTTTAAAAGTATCAAAGTATCAAACGACACAACAGTACGTGTCAAAGTGTCAAGCTTCAAAGGCAAGCAACGGCAATGAGAACGGCAAAGATAATGCTGGAAAGCGATTGAGTAGAAGATAATGGATAATAATTCAGTTGGTATTGTAAAAACACAATCATTTACCTTTGCGGAAATTCCGCATGAGTTTGTTTTAGAAAACGGGAAGAAGCTGGGGCCGATTACCGTTGCCTATGAAACATACGGCACGTTGAATAAAGCCAAAAGCAATGCAATCCTTATTGTGCATGCATTATCAGGCGATGCTCATGCAGCGGGTAAAAACGACCATAAAGATGAAAAGTCTGGCTGGTGGGACTCGATGATCGGTCCGGGAAAATCTTTTGATACAAACACCTATTTTATTATTTGTTCAAATATTATCGGCGGCTGTAAGGGCACAACCGGCCCTTCATCAATTAATCCTAAAACAAAAAAACCATATGGCCTGTCATTCCCCATTATAACGATTGCTGATATGGTGCGGGTACAGAAAAAACTTATAGATCATTTAGGAATACAAAAGCTGCTTGCTGTTGCAGGCGGTTCAATGGGCGGCATGCAGGTGCTGGACTGGGCAATTCACTATCCTGACATGGTAAAATCAGCGGTTGTGATTGCTTCAACCGCGCATTTATCACCGCAGGCTTTAGCATTTGATGAAGTCGGCAGACATGCGATTGCATCTGATCCAACATGGCAGCAGGGAAATTATTATGGCGGTGAGGTTCCTGCAATTGGACTTTCATTTGCACGGATGATCGGCCATATCACCTATTTAAGCGAAGAATCAATGACTGAAAAATTCGGCAGAGAAAAAATGACCTATGAAGATGGCAAAGATTTTACACAGCATTATGCAGTAGGCAGCTATTTACGCTACAAAGGGGATTCATTTGTAAAACGATTTGATGCAAACTCGTATCTCTATATAACTCGTGCAATGGATGATTATGATCTTATTAGAAAACATGGTTCATTACATGACGCATTTAAAAATGTGAAATCTAAATTTTTAGTTATTTCATTTACGTCTGACTGGCTTTTCCCGAGCAGTCATTCTAAAGAAATTGTAAAAGCATTGGTGCGGAACAAAAAAGATGTATCGTATTGCGAAGTTGAATCTTCATACGGTCATGATGCATTTCTTTTAGAGTTTGAACAAATTACCAAACTTATTTCCAGTTTTATACGAGGTCTGGCCCCATGACGCCATTACGTGAAAAATATGAAGTACTGCATGCTGATTATAAGCAAATAGTTAACATTATTGAACCGAAAAGTAAAGTATTAGATCTTGGTTGCGGATCAGGGGAACTGCTTGCGGTGTTACGGGATACAAAACATGTTACTGGTTCAGGTATTGAAATTGATGAAGAATATGTTATTGCATGCATCAAAAAAGGATTATCGGTTATTCAAGGTAATCTAGATGATGGATTGCCTGAATATCAGGATAAATCATATGATTATACGATTCTTAACTTAACCTTGCAGGTTGTCCGTAATCCATTGTTAGTTTTAAATGAAATGCTGCGGGTTGGCCAAAAAGCAATTGTCAGTTTCCCTAATTTTGGCCACTGGATTGTTCGATATAAATATTTCTTTTCAGGAAAAATGCCTAAATCACGGCAGCTGCCTTTTGAATGGTATAATACCCCAAATATCAGACTGTTAACATTTAAAGATTTCCGTGCATTCTGTAAACAAAACAACATTACTATCTTAAAAGAAATCCCGCTCTTAAGTGCAGACCGTGAACCCGGTTATTTTCCCCATTGTTTAGCAAACCTATTAGCCGAAGAAGGCCTCTTTATCCTTACGAAATAATTTCTATGATTTTACAAAAATTTTACATGGATTTTATATTGATTTAGTATAATAAAGAAGGCTTTTATTCGAAGTTTTGGTGTTTGAATTTCGAATAAAAGTTATTGAACTAAGCCGTTTCGCCAAAGCAGGAGAAGTAAAAGAGGTG
>JBDRMW010000023.1:0-14359 GCA_043811735.1 bacterium | reverse complement strand
GGAGCGGTCATCGATGTTCCATAGAGGATTACCTCAACTACTGCAATACCTTGATTAAAACTCGAAGCTTTTATAAAAGAGCCTCCTTCATCGGTAACAACTTCTGCATTACCAATCTCAGCTGAAAACTGCACATCTCCCATGTTTTGACTTAAATTAGTATATCCTCTGACTCTGCTGCCTGACTCATCTATTGCAGTTACTATAATAGGAAATGATTGTCCGGCAGTTTTAACTTCTGCACCGGGAACTTCAATGTCAAATCCGCTTATCCTATTGTTTACCATTACCTGCTTATTTCCTGATAAATTACTGTCATGTGCATCCTGAACTGATATATTGTTAATACCGCTGATAATATCAGGTTGTAGATAGAGCGTATATTGAGCGGTTCCTTCATTAATTATTACTAATCCATCATTGCCTTCCAGTATAAGCATTCTTTCAGGCAGACTAAATTGAATTTCATGAGGTTCGGTCCGCTGCTGTCCGTCTATTGTATACGCATCAACTGTTATAGGATACCTGCCTCCAGGCATAAGATAATCCGGCGCATGTATAATATAAGGATATACCGGGCCTGAAAGAGTTTGAGCAAATACGGCGGTTGCATATGCGGTTGGAACACCGTCTCCATTATACCCTCTTACTTTAAACCAATACATTGTTGAACGTGTTAAACCATCAAATGTTGTTGTTTCATCAGTTAACGTTACCACGACTACATTACTGGTAAAATCACTGCTGTCTGAGCAAACTGCATCAAAATAGCTCCCTTCATTACCGTTCCAGCTAATGGTTATTCTATCCAGGTTTAATTCATCAATGGTTATATCACTTGGAGGATTTGCTAATGTATATATCGCCTGTCCCAGAGAAGCACAAAATAATTGTAAGCCGATAATAAGCAGAATTGCTTTTATTTGTTTTGTTTGTATTATGTTTCTTAAAATTTTAGCCATGGTATCTTCCTTTATAAAGTAAAAAAAACCGAGCTGCGGATAATTTATACCCGGCAGCTCGGCTGTCTTCTTTTTTAAAGCGCAATACTGTTTTCGATGCGCTCGGCTGTCATTCCCTATGCTAACAGAAGACCCGTGGCTTTGCGTCCTCCGATCACTCGGAGTTTGCCTTTTTCGGAATAAATTTTCAATGATCTTATTAAAAACAATAAAAAAAACCGAGATGCGGATATGTGTCTATCCGGCAGCTCGGCTGTCTTTTTTACTACAGAAGACCCGTTGGCTTTGCGTCCTCCGATCACTCGGAGTTTGCCTTTTTCGGTATAATATCTCAATGAACAATTACGACTATTATAAGTATAGACGAATTTCTCAATTATTCAATAGGGGTACTGTATTTTTGAGAGAATCTGCACCTATGTTAAGAACATATTGATAAATCAATATGTTTAATGCTTTTTTTTAAAAAACCAATGTATTTTTAATGTTACAAGCCAAGAACTGACATTGGTATGAGAACCGAGACGAAAAAGGCCAAAATTTTTCCGATGAAAATGGTGAAAGCGTACTTGAAAGTACGGTTGAACCATTTTTGAAGGAAAAATGCGGGCATTTTTCGTCGAATTCCATATCCAATGTCGGTTCTCGGGTTATAATATGTGAGGGCAGATTTTTCTATTTTAGATGCACTACAAACCGTATAATATCCCCCCGGTTGCCAATTTCTGGATACGAATACCGCACATCTTCGGGAAGAAGCTGCATGGCTTTAGCAATTTCTCCGGTAACTGTCTCCTGTCTTTTACGCACCAGTTCTCCCCGGGGATTTTTGGTATAATATTCAACGGTAAAAGTATGTTGTGAATATTGCCGCAAGATATCAATGACTTTCTTAAAAATCTGCTGTGCCTGCGCCTTAATCGTAAACTCATCAAAAAACATATCATTTGAGATCTCAAGATAGAGATTCTTTTTATCGTTGAATTTCAAGTTTGACAAACTAAATGCAGTCCCTAATGTTGTATGGGAATAATTAAACTCATCAATCGTTATAAACCGGAATGAATAATGCGATCCCACGCGTATAATCGTGCCTTTTTCATCTACCCCATCCCAATCAATTTTTGCCACCGGGTTTTTTCTTCCCTTTAGTGTCCGGATAATATTACCGTGTTCATCAGTAACTTCCAACCGCCAGGATTTAACGGTTGTTTCAGAAACTCTGGGGAAAAAACTTATTAAAGGCGGTTCAGAAAACTCCGGCAACCAGGGTTGTGCCGTTTGCCGGGAACCTAAACTTTTAAATTGATCAAAATCTTCTTCTGAAGGAATCGGTTTTCCTTGTTCAAGGAGTTTCTCAGTTTTATCAGTCACGGAATCAACCAGATCCCTGATTTGAATCTCAATATCAGGCACCATTTTCTCCAAAATAACCTTATCTTTTGCTTCCCCGGTAATCTCAATATCTCCCAGATCCGCGGATTCCTTTGGTTGTTCTGCTGCCTGACCTTTAAGAGTCATCATTAAAAGTAATAACAAAAATCCTGCGGTAATTTTGGTAATGATCTTCATTTCTTCCCCCACTCACCTGTTGAATTTTTATATAAGTTATCGTATTTTAAATTTAAACGTAATAATTCCCCATTGCTCTTTGCCGTATTGTTCTTTCGATAATGGAGCAAACTTCCATTGAATAAGCGCGTCCATTGCTGTTTTGTCTAAGAGCGGATATCCGGACGTTCTTTGTATAACAATATTATCTTTAACCACACCCGTATGCAGTACAAAAAAATACAGGCTTACCGTGGCCATGATCCCTTTCTTTTTAGCCCATTCAGGATACTCTGGAATAACCTGCTTAATAATTTGTCTATTTGAAAGCGGGCCGCTTAATTCAAACAATGCATTATTGCCTCCGCCGCCGCCTTTCTTTGTTCCGGTTCCGCCGCCGCCGGTGGCAAGCCCTGAACCCTGGCCGAGTTCACCGCCGTCAGCACCCCCTTCAGTTGATCCCGCACCTGCAAATCCTCCGGTTCCGCTTCCCCTTCCCCCGCCATACGTTTTTTCTTGACCGATTATTGAACCACCGTAACCACCATCATTTCCGGCACCAGAAAGGGATCCACTGCCGCCCGTTTTTGAAACAGCTATACCTGAAAATCCTCCGGTTCCTGATAAACTATCGCCTGATCCACCGCCTGAATAACTTCCTTTATCAACCACGTTGGTAGATATATCCCGCACCCCTTTACTTGTTTTTTTGCCCACCGCAATAACCGGCGCATCATTATCCGGCCTATCCAGACTGCCTGTTGCAAGCTCCCCCGTAGGAGCACGCGCTATATCAAACGGTAAATCTCGTTTGGCAACCTGATATTGTTTATCAGAAAGTTTCTCCGTGTTAACATCAATTTTATTTTTTGATGCAACTTGTATCTGTGATGCATCCGCCGATGATTGCAGGTCTTCGGTTGAAGAATCAAGTTTATCTTTAGAAAAACCTTTAAATGATGTTTTAGCTTCTTTATCTTTTAAGTTTGGGCGCTTTTCAAAATCTTTTAACTGGCTGTTTGATTGTATTTTTTGACTCAAATCCCCGGTGGCCAATTGATCGGCAGAGGTAGCCTCTTGCCGCGCTTTATCGGCAAACCCAAGCATTTTTTTTATGCGTTTAAAAAGCCCTTTTGCTTCTTCCCCTCCTCCTTCGGGACCTGCTTTATATCCCAATGGCTGCATTTGCTCAACAATAAAATCCACACTGATTATGGGATCAGCCTCAATCATTTGATACGGGACCGCATGCCAAAGCAAAAGCAGACAATGCAGACCAAGCGCGATTGTCCAGCAGATGATTTCTTCATTTTTAGTGTTTAATCGTATCATCATATACTACTCTTTTACGATTTTTTCTACTCTCTGTTTCGTTGCTACTGATATTCGTTTGGCTTTTGACCGTGATTTTACAAGATCAATTAAATCTTCCACCGCTGAATACATAACATCTTTATCAGCACGGATAATAACCATGATTTTAGGATTTTTTTCAAGTTTTTGATTTAACCGACCGGGGATTCTATCCAGGGATAATATTTCTTCATCAACGGATACTCTGCCGTCTTTTGCCAATGACACCGTAATATTACTTTCTTTTGCTTCCGTTGTCACTGCTTCAGGAAGATCTACCGGCATATTTGGGATATTTAAAATTGGTGCGGTCATAAGCATCACGATCACTAATACAAAAGCCACATTAATAATCGGAGCAATATTTACTCCGCCGATCGGCTGCGCTGATTCTTTGACACGTTTCATACCACAATTCTCCTCTGCTTTTCTTAAGCTACTTTGCAGCGGCTTTTTTAATGAGCGAGAGTTTCTCTGCACCTGCTTGTTTAGCTAAATCAAGCACATGCACTACATTCCCGTGGGTGACTCCTTTATCCGCAGTTACCATAACGGCTTTTTTTGCATTCCTGCTTAACTCTCCTTTCAAATGAAGATATAAATCCCTGTCTGATTCCATTTTTTTAGAATTTAAATATAACCCGTTAGGTTTCACTTCAATATACAGCGGCTTATCAACTTTCTGCTGCCGTTCAACCGCTTGAACCGCGGCATGGGAAGCAAAAACTTTAAGCATGGACTGCATAATCATGGGAGAAACGATCATAAGGATAATAAGAAGAGTTAAGGATAAATCCGCCATCGGCGTAATATTTATCTCCGAAATCTCATCGTACGACCCTTTTGAAACGGTAAATTTCTTCATCTACCTTCTCCTTATGCCTTTGACGTTGACGTTGGAGTTGACGTTAACTCATAACTTATAACCCATAACCTATAACTTATTTCTTCTGCTTATACCTTTTCTCAAACAAGAGAACCAGCAGCCGCTGGCTGTATGCGTTCATATGCACGATTACTGCTCTAAGTTTAAAGGTAAAATAGTTGTAGAAAATAGCTGACGGTATCGCCACAACGATACCTACTACGGTAGTAATAAGCGCCTGCGAAATACCCGCAGCAACGATACTGGGCCCGCCGGAACCTGCGATCGACATATCATGAAACGCGCGCATAATTCCTAAAACGGTTCCTAACAAACCCAATAATGGCGATATAAAGCTAAAGGTACCGAATAAACCTAAGCGTTTACGCAGTTCTTCCTGACATTCTTCTTTTTGAATAACCATGCTGTCTTCAGCATCCTGCCGTGAAAACTGGGATGCATCAATGCCTGCTCTGAATATTTCAGCATATACGTTTTTAGTTACTTCGCACAAAGATATGGCATCTTTCAGCCGGTCCTGCAGGACAAAGTTCGTAATACGCTGCCAGAATTGCTCGTCAAATCTGGCTTTTGATTTAAACACCCACCACCGTTCAATCGCATAGGCGACCATCATGACCGAAAAGAATATTAATACCCCGATCACCATTGGACTCGTCTTAACAAACTCAACAAACCCTAAATGCATCATACCCGCTACCCTCCTCTTTTATCGTGGTTCGTTGTTCGTGTTTCGTGGTTCGAAATTTTTTGACGTGTCTTTTCGAAAAACGAATTACGAAAAACGAATAACGGTTTCACTGTCCCTGCAAATAATTTATTTTTTCTTGCGCTATTGTGCGCCATTCTTTGTTTGCACTGTATGAGGCGATATCTTTATATACGTCAACCGCCTGCTGTATAAATCCGCTTTGTTCATAGAGTTCAGCTAAAAGGACTAATCCTGCTAACCTGAATTGATTATTTTTAGGCGTAAAATGCATTAACCTTTCATAAGTTTTTTGTTCATCAGCAGGTGCTTTTAATTTCCGGTAAGACCGGCCGATTGAATACAATGCCTCAAATATTTCGGCGACATTGTTCGGTATTTTATTATACGCATCAATGGCTTTTTGATAATCTTCGACTTCTTCGTATAACTGCCCGATTTGAAGAAGTACAAATGGAGTCTTTTCATCATTTTGATTGCGTATCAAGAAATTATTATATGTTTCTATCGCCTGGTACGGTTGTGATGATTTACGATAGCATAACGGAATATTAAGTGCGGCATCGCGTGCTTTTGGATCATTCGGATGAATCTCCAGAAAATCATTAAACGCAACCGCTGCCTGCAGATAATCTTTGAGACTGAAATATGATACCGCTAATTTAAACCGGGATTGAGAAACCAGCGCATCTTCAGAATAATTAAGAATAAAATTCTTAAAATTACTAATCGCCGGTCTATAATCACCCATCATAAAATAGGTATCAGCTTTATAATAAAATGCCTGTTTTGCCTGCGAGCTGTTTGGAAAATCAAGAATAATCCGCTCAAAATAATCAAGCGCCCGATTGTATTCTTTCCGGTTGTATGACTCAGCACCCAGTTCCCAGAAAATATCAGCGCTGAACTTGCTGGTAGGAAACTGCGCGGTAAGCTCTTTAAGCTCTTTGGCTGTTTTTCCCTGCTTGTAATAGCACATCTGCAGAAGCTCGGTAACTTCCTGTGCTTTTTCATCCTGCGGATATTTTTCCAAATAGGCACGGTATTGAATAATCGCCTGATCGATGTTCCCGCCATTGTAATAACATTGCCCCAGCTGAAGCATGGCTTCCCGAGCAAGTCCTGATTGGGGATGAATATCCATAAGTTTTTGGAATGTCTGCAATGCCTCGGTATACTGGCCTAATCCAAAATGGGTTCTTCCGGTCTGGAAAATTGCTTCAGGCGCATACTTGCTGGCTGAATAATGATTAGCAAGGTACGTCCATTTCTTTATAGCCTCAGAAAAATATTCTAACCGGTACAATGAAAGACCCAGTTGATACAATGCTTTTTCTGCACGAGGATCTTTCGGATTATTATCGACAAAATCCCTATAATAAGTAGTCGCTTTTTCATATTCCCGTTTATTAAACAGCACGTCAGCAGTGTCTATCAAAGCTGATTTATTTACATCGGGGTTTTCCATTTCCTGCGCCATTTCCATCGCACGTGCCTGAAGCTCAATCGACTTGTCTTCATCCCCCGTCTGTGCATAACAGGCTGCCATGCCCAGCAAGACATACGGGATATATGTGGAAGAACGATAATTTTTTTCTACCATTTCAAACAACTGACGAGCCATCTCATACTGCCCGATATTGTAATATGCTTCTCCAATCCAGTAGAAAGTGCCTGCCTGCCATTCGCTGGGACTGGACGGCGCAACTTTGAGCAGCTGATAAATATGCGTAACAATCTCAGCATACCGGTTTACCTGAAACAATGCTACCGTCATCAAGTAGAGCCCTTTTTCAAAATATATTGATTCAGGATACCGGTCAATTAAGGATTGATAGGTCAGGATCGCCTCATCGTGATTTTTCATTAAATGCTGTGATAATCCTTTAAGAAGCGTTACTTTTGCGTGAAGCTCACCCCATTCATAATCTTTGATAAACTGATTTGCTTTAGAAATAACCGAGTCATACTGGCCTTGAACCGCTAGAGACCAGATAATTTTATACCGTGCATCCATTGAATATTCATCAATACCCTGCAGCTGGCTGAAATTAGCTATTGCTTTGCCCAACTCACCCTGACGAAGAGATAATTCTGCCAATAAATACTGGCTGGCAGGGCCTGAGAGATTCTGCGGATATTCTTTAACTAACTGCGACCAGTTAAATGCTGCCTGTTCATATTGACCGATTTGATAATTAACACATCCCATGCGAAACAGCGCATACGGCCGCAGCGGGCTTGCGAGCATCGTTGAATAGACCTTTTTAAAAGAATTATACGCTAAAGGAAACTCTTGAGAAATAAAATACGCTTCTCCCATCTGATACATTGCTTTATCCGACCAAATCTTTTCTACATCAGCATCAAGCACTTCTTTAAAATGCTGTGCAGATGTTATAATACGGTTAAGCAAACGATGACAGACTCCCCGGTAGTACAGGCAGGAAACATCCTGCAGATTGCGGGAAAAAAATTCTAATGCTTTATTAATATCACCCTGCTCAAGATAAATAAGTCCTAATGGTACAACCGCACGGGGAAGATCCTGATAACCGGGGAATGATTGAAGAAGTTTAAGAAAACTTTGTTCTGCTTCTTTGTATTCCTTGCGGATCATACGGCAATAGGCAATCCCTAAAATAGCTTCCGCGCGTAAAACTTTATTTTTAGATTTTGCCACCCATTCAAAATGGTCAATTGCGTTGAGATATTTTTGCAGATTGAACGCACATTCCCCCATCCGGAGGCGCGCACTCACAATAAGATTTGCATGAAGCGGCCGGTTATGTTCCATATAAAATCGTTTAAACATATCCGATGCATCTGGATACTTCTGCTGCATAAAAAGCGCATCAGCCCAAATGTATTGAACATTAACCGCTTTAGGATGCCGGCTGAATTGTTTTAAGAAAATCCGGCATTCAGCGATTACTGTTTCATACTTACCCGATTGGAACGCACCTGAGATTAATGAAAAAGCCTGCACAACCTCAGCTTCATCAACCGAACAGTGAACGTTTGTAACAGTAAAACCATTTAAACAAAGTACAAGGAAAAACCATGTAAAAATCATGATTTTCCCTCTCGGCAGGAAAAATAACTTATTCATGTGTTAACCCTCACTCAAATTGATTAGTTTCTATAAATTCATCTCCTTTGACCTGTATATTTACACTATTTTTATATGCATCGCTGTAATCTAAGGTAAAATCTCCTTTATTAACCCAGGTTTTATCATTTTTAAAATCGATATTAAATGTATAGAAATAGGTGCCTCGTTTAACCGGATTACCCGCCGTATCAACCATATCCCAGATAATTTTTTCCGCCGGACGGCTTTCACCGGATATTTCACGCACTATTGTTTTATCTTTATCATATATAACCAGGCTCCAGCGTTTTACGATATATTTTGAAATCGATGTTTTAAATACAAGTTCATTGTAGAGCCCTTTAAGATAAATCGAGCCTGTTTCAATGTTCTTGCCTAACGGCTCAACTTTTGATTCATACACATTTCCCCATCTAAAGGTCAGAGATACTTTATTAAAGGTTCCCATCTCTTCATGATTGGAAAATGCATAATCAACCTTAAACGGCCAAATATTAATACCAACACCTGCCGTAAGCACACCCTGCTGATTAAGACCTGTCCGCAGGCTCAACAATCTATGGGGATTAACTTCTAAGCCCATGGTGTAATACATATTCTGTTCTTCAAGCTTGTTCGCATCAATAGCCAGAACAAATAAATCCTTCTTTGCATGATATGCCGCACCAAACCGTAAGTTTCGGCCGTATATGTCAGGTGCTTCAGTTAAGGTAATTTTAGGGCGGTTAATGTTGTTTGCAGCTAAGCCTAAACTTATACCCATATACGGTTTACTGTATAAAGACAGATCAAAACCAAATGCATCACCCGCCGTTGAAAACACGCGTTCCTGAATGAATTTAACGCGTGCTCCCGCTGAGAATCTGTTGTTATAAAAAGGATACGCGTATGATGCAGATGCGGTATTCTTCATAACCGATTTATCTTCACCCGTGATCTGGTTTAAGTCATTTCTCTCCTGAAAATCACCGGAAAGAAGCATAACATCAGAGACGGCAAATGATCCCAATGGGCCTAACGGCACTGCAATAGAAGCAAAATTAAAATGCGTATCCATATTAAACGGCGCATACATGGTAACCAGCTGAAACTCTTCCATATATGCTAATCCCGCAGGATTCCAATATGCGGCAGATGCATCATCAGAAACTCCGGTATATGCTCCGCCCATTGCCAAAGAACGTGCTCCTGCACCATACTGCAGATAATCATTCGGCAGACCGAATGTTTTCTCTGCCCGCACTGAGGTTGCAAGTGCAGTTATTATTATTATACAAAAAATTCCAATTATTACCAGTGTCTTCTTCATTTTTATTTCCTTACTGCTATTTTTCGCTTCACTGTCCGTCCAGCATCATTAATCTTTATATAGACGACATATCCGCCGTTTGCGACAACCCGGCCGTCACTGTTTCTGCCGTCCCATAAAATCTTATTAATCCCGTTAGCATCGCGCAAAATTTCGCCGGCGGCGTAATCCTGTTCATAAACTTTTTGACCCATCAGGTCAAAGACAAGCAGTTTCATGCTTGAATCGAGATTGTGATAAAACTCAAGGGCAGTTGCTTCCTTGCCTGCCTGGAACGGATTCGGATAATTTACTAATCCTTCGGATTCAGCGGTAAGTGCCGTCACGTATACCGTTAAACTTTTCTTTGCTGCTTCAGGATGCTCTAATTCACCAACAGTCACCCCGTAATATTCGATGGTGTGAACACCTACTTCGGTAATATTAAATGCACCCAGATATTCCTGCCACTGGCCATCATCAACACGGTACATTATTCTATCAAGTGATAAGATATCACCGTCATATTCTGCCGCTAATATAATCGGATCGGTTGTTTTTACGCTGTGTCCTTTAAATGTATCATGCGAAAGTCCTCCAAACGTTAAATTGGTTTCAGGAGGGCCGACCACTTTAATGACTTTATTTATCAATTGTCCGCCAAACATCGCCGCAAAAAACAAGTGCCCGGAAAAACCCTCAAGCACTGAAAGCCTGGCGGTTGAAACACCCAATGAATTGCTCATGACACTAAATGTATTTAATTTACCCAGCTGATAACTTTTTAAATCATCATCCAGACTAAGCACACTCTGTACATCTTTTATCGGATTTGAGTATTGATCAAAAAAAGCGAGCCTGACTTCTTTTTCTGTTCCTGCTTCCATTATTTCCGGAATATCGTCCTGGCATTCTGCCAAAGCTCCTGCATGAAGTAAGATTGATGACTCAGCACTCATCCCTGAATCATATACATCCACAACTTTAAATGAAATGATACCGGCTCTGGTAAATGCCTGCTCAAATGAAACAGATCCGCCGGCAATCTCTCTTTGTGTTACCAGGAGAATCCCGTCATGTTGATTTGCAGCATTGGCAACATTGGCAACCTGAATGGTAAATGCCGAAGAATAATTCTCAGGGATTGTATCTGTATTTACATCGATAGCTGAGACCGTCATCGTAAATGTATCCGGCGGCCCGACAATTCCTTCGTCAGGCATCATTAACTGATATTCAACGCGTTCGGGCTCAAAATGAATAATTTTTGTATTATCTTCTTCATCAACACTGTATCCAACCCATCCGTCAGCGCCGACTGCCTGAAAAATAACATCTTCTGCAACCATATATTGAATAACAAACTCTGTTCCGCCGCCGGTTGAAGGTGCATCAGCTACAAATCTATTCGGATCAAGAGGATCTCTTCCTGACCATAAACTTTTAATATTGTTTGGATCTAATGGTTCAAAATTATTATTTAACGGAATTAAATGAAACGGGGTTACGGTGACGATCTCCACTTTTTCAATATCACCATCTTCTCCCGTGCTATATTCCCAAACTTTGACCAGAATATTCAAATTCTTCCCCGTTACATATTGATCTTGATTATCAGGAGGCCAATTCGGCTGGACTATAATAGTAAATGAATAACCTACAACCGGAATCGTTGATGCATCAGAATTTATCCCATTAGATCCATTCGTTACATCTTCGGCAGTAACAGTAACCACCGGCGGAAAAAAGAGCTGAACATTTTCCATTACTCTCTTGCCATTTATAAATGAATTGGTCGGATAATCAATTAGTGAACCATCACTGGCGGTTAGTTTAATCTCTCGTTCTGCACCTTGTGAACCAATACTATTAACAATATTCCAATACATATCAACCGCATAGACCGTAACATTAAAACCCTGCCGTGCGGTTTGTGTCATTTCTTCAGTGTTTGATGAGTCTTTGCCCTGAGGAGAATCCGTACCTCGCAAAGGTATTTCACCCGGAGCAATTATCTGTACGCGGGAATATGCACCAGGAACAAATGTCATATTTTCTGAATATCCTATCGGACTATAGATATTTTGATCAACAGTAACGGTGCCCGCTGCTTTAAAATTAACTGTTTCACTTTTGGTATACGATTGGTTGGTAATCGTTGCAATACCCTCCACTAACTGCTGGCCGGCAATACCTACAATACCTCCCCCGTTAACAACTGAAATATTCGTATAATGATCCATCGTCGTAATCACATGGTACGGATAGATTGAATCAAACAATGATACCGTCATCGTGAACTCATCATCAACTGAAACCGGATCGTTGGCAGGACAATCAACTTGATAGATTAATCCATTCGGAACAACCTTAATATCTGATGAATACCTAATTCGATTAAACTGATCGGTAACTTTTATGCGAATTGTTTCAGGATGAAAATAACGTTGTTGATTTTCTGTGCCAACACCATTTATGAGAACTGTAAATGATGAATCCAGAACTGCTGTTGCAGGTGATAAATCAGATTTGACTGCTTCAAAATATATCTCATGGTTAAAATTACCAGGAGTTGGGGGCACAGTCGGTTCCATAAGCTCAACAACCAGAGGGAATTCTTCACCAACCGCAATCTCACTCGGCACATTTATAACAAAGAATGCACCTGGTTCAACAGGAACTAGAGAAGATGAGTTCCGTGCCGGCAATGTTTGATCAGCAGCGATTAGCGTCGTTATTTCAAAACCCTGTCCACCCCGTAAGAATAAATCAGAAACAACTGCTTTCCCCTGATTAAAATCAATGTCAGATACGTTAATCGCGTTATCATTTGAGTTAAGTTGAACGACATCCTGCCCGTTAAATCCAGTGTCAATATTATAAAATTGATCACATGCATATATGGTTGAACTCATTACCGTATATGCTTGGACTGGATTGGGATTCCCTGTTTTACCTATCGGCCATCCGGGGAGAATTGTTTCACCCGCAACGATAAGAAGAAGTTTTCCATTGTCATTATAGGGCCCGATATTAACCGTTATATCTGATGAGTCACTGTAATTACCAAGACCGATTGCATTAACCGTATGGATTGCTTTAGCCGTATAAATTTTAAATTCTCTTTGTGCAAAGCCATCAGTTCCCAGGACAACTGTCCCTGCAGCATCCATCCCGGGAGTAATCAGATCAAAATCAACATTTGCTTGTCCATCAGCAAGTGAAAGAACTATTTGATATTGTGGATTCCCTTGAGTATCAAAACGATTCCCGTATTCATCAATCGCATATATATTACTTAAGATACTTGCTCCCGCAGTCACACTATGACCTTTATCAAGTTTTATTAACGGCATATTAGGCTGACCCGGCATGATACTCGGGATACCCGGATGATGCACATCTCCGGGAAGCATAAGAATAATGCCTGCATAAGTTTTTTCATATATATCAAACGGATCAGAGAATCCATTTTTCTTTTCTCCTATAATAACAGAGGCTTCTATGGTAAGATTATCTGGACCCAGCCCAAGAGATTCCCCTGCATAATACACCGTTACTGAAACATCTTTAATTCCTTGATCAGCTGCATCAAATGTAACTGTTTGAGGTGAAATGGGACCATCATAATCCACTAATGTTCCATTACTGAAGAGTTCCAGTGTAACATCACCGGTAAAAGTTTCTGCAACATACCCGTAATTATCCCATGCGGTTATGGTCACCAGCATCGGATCTCCGGCATTTTTATTTGATACATTTTCAATAGTAAATGATTCAACATCGCCTGAAGTGGCTTCAATAGTTACAATATTGAATATACTGTTGTCTGTTTGTTGCCTCATCATCAGTTCATGAGATCCTAGGGTGGTAAACTCTACATCTGCAAATTCTACATCAGGTCCAGAGGGAGCCATTGTCCTGATCACACTTCCATCTAATAATAATTCCACAACCGGCCAGCCTGTCGGAGGTTGATTAACCGGATTGAAATACTGATCAACCAGATATCCATGAATATCAAAAACCTCATGCACTCGTTTTGAACCCGGGCTGCCAACTCTCCCAACAAGTTCATCAGTCCCATCCCCATCAGGATCACGCCATTCGCCGCCGGGAATAAGTGTCTGCCCGTCAGCAATCAGAATAACCTGTTCATATGGTGCTGGTTCAACCACAAAATATTCACTTACTCCCCACTCTTGAGTATCAGCAACTGCATGCAAATACATTTGAGTAGATGCAGTACGCACCAAAATGCCTGATACTGTCCCCTGCCCGGTTCCATCAATAAATTGTCCCGTAGGTAAATCTACCTGCAGGCCCGGAATCTCTATAAAACTAACCGGAATTTGTACTTCCGGAACAATATTGTTATAGCTGATATCAATCGAATATAAATCAAAATCATCCATGGTATTTCCCGCCGTATACGTTTTGGGTGTATTAATTGCTCCATCATAATACCCAAGCGTAGGCAATTGATCAGGAAGTA
>JBDRMW010000022.1:0-5541 GCA_043811735.1 bacterium | reverse complement strand
CCCAGGTGAATGGGGGGGATAATCCGATTTTTTTTAGATGATCATCATGATAATACAATACACTGGTATCAACAAGCCAGGGGAAAGCATAATAAAAATCCGAACTACTTTCACAAGTTTTTATGGCACCCTTGAAATAATTTTGTTCATTATGTTTAAGCCAATCCGACTTAATTAGAGCTATATAGTGTTGTTCAATCAAATATTCCAAGATTTCATGATTAACAGTAATAATGTTAATATCCTTTTTATCTATATGCTCATCAATTTCCTGCTTTACATCTTTGCTTGAAGGAATAGAAACAATATTAATCTCTATGGCGGGATGTGATTCCATGTAAGCACAGGCGAGCTCCCGGCTGACGATACTTACGTCCTCACTAACCAGCCATTGAATCACCTTAAGGTTACCCTGCCCGGTACATCCAAGGCTTATAATAGAAATACATGCAGCAAAAAGGATAAACAGCTTTAACATTGAATAAGATTATATCATGGATATTCATAGAATTCAACGCATTACGTTGAATTTTAAGTAACGATAAGATATAATCAAATTACTATGTGCGGAATAGCAGGAATAATCGGGAGAAAAGATCCAGCATTATTAAACAACATGTGCAATGTTCTTATTCATCGAGGACCGGATGATGCGGGGACATTTATTGATGACCAGGTTTCATTAGGTATGAGGCGGTTAAAAATAATCGATCTTGAAACAGGGAATCAGCCCATATCAAATGAAGATAAAAAAATCCAGGTTGTTTTTAACGGTGAAATTTATAATTTTAAGGAATTGCGCAGCGCATGCCTAAAAAAAGGACATCGATTTTATACCAAATCAGACACGGAAGTTCTTGTTCATCTTTATGAAGATTATGGAGATGAATTAATCCATCATTTACAGGGTATGTTTGTATTTGCGCTATACGATTCTAGTAAAAAAACCGTTCTCATCGGGCGTGATAGATTAGGCATAAAACCACTGTATTACCGGTTTGATGCAGGAATATTATACTTTGGATCAGAATTAAAATCCTTAGTGCAGGACAAATCCTGGCATAAGCAGATCAATTTTTATGCAGTACAATTGTTTTTAAAATATCTGTATATTCCTACGCCGCATAGTATTTTTTTAAACGCACATAAATTACCGGCAGGGCATATTTTAAAATGGCATAACGGGAATATTAATATCAAAAGATACTGGAATCTATCATGTGCAAAAACTTCTCTTCCTCACGACGAATTAATAGTACAACTGCAAAAACTCTTAAAAAGTTCGGTTGCTCAAAGATTAATCAGCGATGTGCCCCTGGGTGTTTTTCTTTCCGGCGGGCTGGATTCAGGAAGCATCGTTGCTTTGATGAGCAGTGTATCCTCAGAAAAAATTAATTCATTTTCTATCGGTTATGATAAACAATATGCATCATATAATGAAACAGATGTTGCCAAACGGGTGGCGGATCATTTTGGATGCACGCATGAAGAATATATTGTTTCACCCGATGCCGTGGATTTGGTTCAGAAATTAAGTACATATTTTGATGAGCCGTTTGCCGATTCTTCGGCAATTCCGACTTATTTAGTCAGCCGGTTATCACGTCAAAAAGTAACTGTTGCATTAAGCGGTATCGGCGGTGATGAGATTTTCGGGGGGTATCCCAGGTATCAGGGTATAAAACTTTCACAGTATTATGAAAAGATACCCCTTATGTTAAGGAAGTTTATTTCTCGAGCAACTTCTCACCTGCCTGAATCCACGGTAAGCAGTAATATATCAGGCAGGATTAAACGTTTTACCCGGGGCGGTACCATGGATATACTGGATCGGTATATGGATTGGGTAACATTTGATCAAGCATTTTTCTTAAAAGGCCTTTATTCCAATAATTTTGCACAAGAAATTAATCAATCCATACCAGCTCCGCGGCATGCATTATGTACCCCGGGCAACTCGAAAGATATTCTTGATAAAGTTTTTATGATTGATACGCAAACGTATTTAATTGATGATCTCCTAACCCTGGGAGACCGCATGAGTATGGCTTCAAGTTTAGAACTGCGGGTGCCCTTTTGTGATCATAGACTCGTTGAGTTTATGGCATCTGTTCCTGCGCATATTCGATTTCCGGGCATACAAAAAAAAAGCAATGCTGATTGAAGCAATGAAAAACGTATTGCCGCAAGAATTATTAAAGCGGAAAAAGCAGGGATTCATGGTACCATTAGGGGATTGGATAAAAGGTCCTGTAAAACCGTTGATTAATGAATTGCTACATGAAAAAAGAATTAAACAACGGGGATATTTTAATCCCCAAGGCATTGCGTGGATGCTTGCCCGGCATACCGAAGGGAAAGAAAATTTTACTGATCAGATCTGGGCATTATTGAATCTGGAGATCTGGCATCAGACGTATATGAATTAATATGACAAAAATCACCTTGCCTCCAGGAAGTAAAATACTCATTGTTAATATCGCCGGCATTGGGGACCAGGTGATGTCACTCCCGGCACTTAATGCGTTACATACGTTATATCCAGAATCGGAAATCTCATTACTCAGCTTAACCCGCAGTAAAGGATTATTAAAAGGCATTGAATATATAAAAAATATATATGAGCTGGATATTATATATGAAAAACAATTTAGTTATGTAACCCGGTCAAATATTAAGCTGCTTTTCAGGCTTAGAAAAGAAAAATTTGCGATGGCAATAAATCTTGAAGGGATTTCCAGCTTTGCCGGGAAATTAAAAATTAGTCTTTTATTTAAATTAATTGGGCCGCGTATATGGGTTGGCAGGAACACTTTTGGCCGGGGAAGATTTTATGATGTTAAGATCGATGAAGTTTACAGCCAGGGGCGGCACACCGTTGATTCAATGATGGACATCCTGGTTGCGCTGGGATTTGAACCGCACCAGGCGGTTGCATTAGAACTTCCTGTTTCTGATGAAGATAAAAAATTAGCAGCCGCGTTTCTTGATAAAAAAAATATTCCAACAGATCATATTATAGTAGGTTTTAATCCAAATGCGTATCGTCCTTCACGCCAATGGGATATCCCGCGTTGGATTGATCTGGGGAATAAGATTCTTGAAAATCCAGGTATTCATATTCTTATTACCGGGGGCAGGAGCGATATGGATAGAATTAATACCATTCTTAAAGGGATTAATAATAAATCTTTAGTGACGTTTGCTGATATTTCATTAGATCTTTTGCCCGCACTGTTACAAAGAATGGATTTATTTGTTACGAATGATACGGGCCCCATGCATATTGCAGCGGCTGTAGGGACCAGCATAGTAGCATTGTTTGGACCGGGGGATGTGCGCCGTTATCGGCCGTATGGCGAACATAAGAAAATAAAACTGATTCGTGCTGATTCTTCCTGTACCGGGCCGTGTTATAAGCATTATTGTGCAGATCCCGAATGTATGCTCAAAATTTCGGTTGATGATGTGTATAATGCGGTAAAAGCAATGCTTCCATTACGATGAATAAAATAAAAATACTTCATATCATTACCCGCCTTGATCAGGGAGGATCAGCGGAAAATACCTTATACAGTGTATGTGAGCTCAAGAAAAAAGGATATGATGTAACGCTGGTTTCAGGGAGAAGCTTTGATCCTACCGGAAGAATCAACGCATTTATTAAATCCAACGGGATTCAGGTAACTGTTATCCCTGAAATTGTGCGGCAGATTAATCCCTGGAAAGATTGCATCGCTTTTTTTAAAATAGGGAAATTTATTCGAAAGAATAAGTTTACTATTGTGCATACACATGCTTCAAAAGCAGGTGTTTTGGGCAGATGGGCAGCCTGGTTGACACAGGCTGATATAATTATACATACCCCGCACGGGCATGTTTTTTATGGGTATTATGGACGATATATGAGCAAATTGTTTATATGGATTGAAAAAATATCAGCATATATTACGAATCGCATTATTGGACTTACTGACGGTGAAATTGCAGATTATATAACATATAATATTGCGAAACCCAGTAAATTTACGCCTATTCACAGCGGGGTTGAACTGGACACATATAGTAAAGCTGACATTGATGTGGAAAAAACAAGATCATCGCTTGGTTTACAAAAGAATGAAATATGTGTCGGCACTATAACCAGATTAGAGCCGGTTAAAGGGAATAGATATTTGATAGAAGCATGGAAATATGTTTTGGATAAGTTTCCTCATGCTAAATTAATTATTATTGGGGATGGATCAGAAAAAGAATCATTGCATAATTTAGCCCGCCGATTACATATATTTGATTCAATTATTTTTACCGGTATGCGGCATGATTTACCCCAGCTGCTTTCAATCCTGGAGTTTTTTGTTTTACCGTCAATAAATGAAGGGATGGGTAAAGTTTTGATTCAAGCTGCAGCAATGGAAAAGCCAAGCATCGGCAGCAGAGTCTGCGGCATTCCGGATGTTATACAAGAAGGCGGTACAGGGCTGCTCGTGCACCCTGCGGATGTGCCAGCATTGGCTGATGCGATATGTGCATTATTAGCTGACCCTGAACGAACAAAATATTTGGGAAGAAATGCTAAAAAATGGGTTACCGATACGGTAGATGGATATGGACGGTTTAGTAAGGAACGCATGATAAGCAAGCTCGATCTCATATATAAGGAAGCATTAACAAACTTATTCCAATCAATATAATGCAATAATTCTTACGTTAACTTTTATTAAGATTATAGCAACAGGAAATATATGCGCATGAAATATGTAAAAAAAGCATCTATTATCTTCATGTTATATTGTATTACCAGTATGTATAGTCCTGAGGTGCATGCTGAATTTTCCAGGTATCGCGGGATAATCCATCTGCAATCGATAGTTAGTCATGGTGCATTTACATTAGAAAAAATTGTATCAGAAGCACAGAAAAGAGGAATAGATATCGTTATTCCAACTGATACGGCACTTAAACGCATTGAATATGGAGTATCTCCTTTTCGGGAACTACTTAAAAAAACAGCAGCATTTCCTTCCGTATTGAGCCTTGGCCCGGATGTTTATTTAAATGAAATTAAATTGTGCAGGAATAAATTCCCGGACATGGTGATTATCCCCGGAGTTGAAGCAATCCCATTTTATTATTGGGAAGGAAATCTTTGGAAAAAAAACTTAACACTTAGAAAAATCAATAAACATATGTTAATTATTGGATTTGAAGATGCGCATATGTATACACATATGCCTGTCATATCAAATCCCCAGCAATATGTTTGGAAGATGCGGTTTTTATGGCCGTTGCTGCCGGTTATATGTGTAAAAGCTAATAAGTTTGATCCATATCATGGTGATCAGTATGGGGAAAAACCGTATCAAATGCTTATAGATTATGTTACAAGTAAAGGTGGAATAATTATGTGGGCGCATCCGGATACGTTAGATTATGAAAAACCCCGGCAGGTTGGGCCGATTTATATTAAATCAAATCCCTATGGAGAAGCTCTTATTAATACACAAAACTATGATGGATTTGCTTATTTTCGTCAGGGTG
>JBDRMW010000021.1:0-6908 GCA_043811735.1 bacterium | reverse complement strand
TTTGAGCCCGAGATAGGTAAGTAACATGCTGAAAAACACCAGTGCGATAAGGCAAAAAATAATAAGCAGCAAAATAGTATATATCATAATAAAATAAATTCTTTATGTTAAAACATGCTATCATAAAAAACATAATTCCTCAACAGGTTAATTTTTTCTTTATTTATTTCCTTCTAATATGTTATAATGCATGAACTTTCATATATTCAATATTAAATAATTTGAGGGAGGATTACATGGTGCAGTTAATAGATAAATTAACCGAAAAAATATATCAGGAAGGTGTCGAGAAAGCTAAAGCTGAAGGTCAAAGCATTATTGCGCAGGCTGAAGAAGAGAAAAAAAATATTATTGCTCAAGGCAAAACAGAAGCTCAATCACTTATTGCTGATGCGCAACAAAAAGCCGCCGAACTAACCCAATCAGCCGAGGCTGATATCCGCATGGCTTCTCAGAAAGCTCTGGCAACCATACGCCAGAAGATTGAAGAAGTAATTACAGTGTCAATTGCCGGGGATGCGGCTGATGAGGTGGTTAGTGATAAAAATATAGGGAAAAAAATTATAGAAACAATGATCGAGAAGTGGGATGATTCGGATTATTCCAATGAGGCGCTCATCATAAAGCTTCCTCCTGAAGATGCCAAGTCTTTAGAATCCTATTTTTTTAAGCAGGCCAAGAAAATATTGAAAGAAGGCTTGATTTTTAAAGCGGATTCAAAAATAAAATCCGGTTTTGTCATTGAGCAGCAGAATGGGAAATTCAAAGTTGGTTTTACCGGCGATGATTTTGCGGAATTTTTTGCTTGTTTTCTGCGCCCCAAGATCAAAGAGTTTTTATTCGGCTCAAAGAAAAAATAACAGGAAGTAACCGCATGAAATATTATTATCTTATCACGTCACTGCCTGAACTTAATCTTGAAGATCAAAAACCGCCCGTTACCCGCGCGGAGTTTGAAACTAAAGCATATGATGCGCTTGACGGACGTGATAAAGAGCTTTTTGATCTGCTTAAACTGCGCATAGATAATCAGAATCTGACTACGATATTGTCTGATGGATCGAATGTAAAAACCAACGGCAATTTCGACGGAGAAGATCTTAAAGAACGGATAAAATATCAGTACGGCCTTCCGCGGTATATGCTTGATCTCTTAACAGTGCAGGATGATAAATCCGGGAAACTAAAAGAGGATGTGCTGTGGGAATTATATTTAGATTACTGTATGAAAAAAAATACATTTTTAAAGCAGTATTTTACCTTTGACCGGAATATAAAAAATATTATTATCAAAGCCTCCTTGCGGAAAACCAACACGCCATTTGCAGACAAAATTATTAATTCAGATGATATGGTGACTGAATCGATTATGCATTCAAACATGCAGGACTTTGGATTAGGCAGGGGAATGCCGTATATTAACCGTATTATTGAGTTCTTGGAGCAGAAGCAGTATTTTGAAATGGAACAATATATCGATATATTGCGATTTGAAATAATCGATGATATTAACCGGTTTAATTATTTTAACATCGAGCATGTGTTAGGATATTCGCTAAAACTGGAAATCCTGGAGCGATGGGCAGCCTTGAACGATAAAAAAGGCACTCAATACCTGTGGGCTTTATCAGGTAAAGATTTAGACAATAAAGATTTGTATAAATTTGAACTAACACAATAAGGAGCAGATGTTATGGCAACTAAGGGAAAGGTTATAGGTATAGTGGCAAATCTGGTGACCGTTGAGGTTGACGGGCCGGTCGGCCAGAATGAAATCTGTGAGATTGATTTACTGCAGGCAACCGCGCTTGCTGAGACGATTAAAATTGACGGGAACAAAGCTTTTGTTCAATTGTTCCAAAGTTCACGAGGATTAAAAATTGGGAATAAGGCGGTCTTTTTGGGACATATGCTTGAAGTTGAATTAGGCCCCGGCATGCTTTCAAAAAGATTTGACGGCCTGCAGAGCGATCTGGATAAATTTACCGGAGTCTTCTTAAAAAGCGGTGAAAAATCCCGTGCATTAGATGAAAAGGTTAACTGGCATTTTAAACCCAGGGTAAAAAAAGGTGATACCGTGGCGGCGGGCAGCTGGCTGGGAGAAGTGAAAGAAGGATGGATCCCGCATAAAATAATGGCTCCGTTTGGGTTGCTTGCTGAGGGAACGATAACGAGCATTGTGCCTGAAGGCGAATATACGGTTGACTCAAAGATTGCCTCAATAAAAGCAGGTAATGAGGAGATACGGGTTAATTTAAGCCAGCGGTGGCCGATTAAACTCCCTATTAAAGCATATACGTCAAAACCACGGGCATATAAGTTATTGGAAACCAGCGTGCGCGTTATGGATACCTTAAATCCCTTAGTTGAAGGCGGAACCGGATTCATTCCCGGACCTTTTGGATGCGGTAAAACCGTACTCCAACATGCGATCGCGTCAAATGCAGAAGCAGATATTGTGGTGATTGCAGCCTGCGGTGAACGGGCAAACGAAGTAGTCGAGATCTTTGTTGAATTCCCTGAATTGGATGATCCGCGGACGGGCAGGAAACTGATGGAACGCACCATCATTGTTGCCAATACTTCTAATATGCCGGTAGCTGCACGTGAGGCTTCGGTCTATACGGCGATGACGATTGCTGAATATTACCGCCAGATGGGATTAAAAGTGCTTCTCTTGGCTGATTCAACATCCCGGTGGGCTCAAGCTTTGCGTGAGATGTCCAACCGTTTGGAAGAACTTCCGGGCCCTGATGCCTATCCCATGGACCTGCCCGCGGTTATTGCAAATTTTTATGCGCGTGCAGGTTTAGTTAATCTGCCGGACAACACCACCGGTTCAGTTACCTTTATCGGCACGGTGAGTCCTGCCGGAGGAAATATGAAAGAACCTGTCACTGAATCAACCAAAAAAGTTGCACGATGTTTTTACGGGCTGGCCCAGCACCGGTCTGATGCAAAACGGTACCCTTCTATTGATCCATTGGATAGTTATTCCAAATATCTTGAATACGCGGAAGTCCAGGAGTATCTTGCTCAAAAAATATCACCTGTTTGGGTAAGCCTGGTATTAAAGGCAAAAGATATACTGCGCCGGGGAAAAGAAGCACATGACCAGATTAATATTTTAGGAGATGATTCAGTCCCGCTTGAGTATCATGACCGGTTTTGGAAATCAGAGATGATAGATTTTATTATTTTACAGCAGGACAATTTTGATCCGGTAGATAAATCAACTTCGATGGAACGACAGAAATATATGCTTGAAAAAATAATGGGAATTGTTGCACAGAAGTTTACCTACACCGGCTTTGCTGACGTAGCTCCATTTTTTAAAAAAGTTATTAATATATTAAAACAGATGAATTATTCAGAGTTTAAATCAAAAAAATTCAATCAATATGAAGAGGAGTTACAATTGTTTTTAACTGAACAAGCTATAAAGGAAAAAGAGCCGAGTTTAGCATAGTATCTTTATAATAAAATTCTTGCAAAGAATGGCAGAAAATATTAAGTGATCATTGAAAAAAAAGAAAACGGTTCAAAGATAAATACGAAGAATGAAATACGAAATACGAAACAAATACGAAGCACGAAACAAAGTCAAAGGCTAAGAATATAAAAAACAGCAGTTTTAGTTGATGTATTTGGTATTTGACGTTGATGTTGATTGGGATTTCTGATTTGGAATTTGTTTCGAATTTAGTGTTTCGTATTTCGAATTTCCACTTTATGCGGATTAGGGAATAGAACAAAGGAGTCGTACTGATGAAAACGATATACACGAAAATATTACAGATTACTAAAGCAACATGTGCATTGGAAGCAACGGGTATTTCATATGGAGAGATGGCCCTGGTTGACGGCCGGCCGGCACAGGTGGTGAAAATGCAGGAAGGCATGGTCACCGTGCAGGTTTTTCCGGGGACTCAAGGGATTCCCACCAATGCTGAAGTAACCTTTTTAGGTAAACCTCCCAGCCTTAAAGTCGGCGATGATCTGGCCGGAAGATTTTTTAATGCATACGGTAATCCGATTGATGAGGGCCCTGCGTTAGAAGGCACAGAGATTGAAATAGGCGGCCCCCCGGTTAATCCGGTCAGAAGAAAACAGCCGAGTGAGCTGATTGCAACCGGCATTGCGGGTATCGATTTGAATAATACCCTGGTTACGGGACAAAAAATCCCGTTTTTTGCTGATCCTGATCAGCCGTTTAATCAGGTTATGGCTGATGTAGCGCTTCGGGCGCAGGCTGATAAAATAATTTTAGGAGGGATGGGCTTATCCAATGATGATTACCTCTATTATAAAAGACGTTTTGAAGATGAAGGCGCGTTAGACCGGATTGTTGCTTTTATTAATACAACTGAGGATCCTCCGGTTGAGCGGCTGCTGGTGCCTGATATGTGTTTAACCGCTGCTGAATATTTCGGGGTTGAAAAAAAGCAGAAAGTATTAGTTTTATTGACGGACATGACGCTTTTTGCTGATGCACTGGCGATTGTTTCAAACCGGATGGACCAGATCCCCTCAAAAGATTCAATGCCCGGCTCACTCTATTCAGATTTAGCCAAGATTTATGAAAAAGCAGCGCAATATCCCGACGGCGGATCGATTACCATTGTTGCGGTTACCACGCTTTCCGGCGGGGATATTACTCATGCGATACCGGACAATACCGGATATATCACGGAGGGACAATTATATTTACGCCGAGATACGGATATTGCCAAGGTCATTGTTGATCCGTTCAGATCATTAAGCCGTTTAAAACAATTAGTCATCAGCAAAAAAACAAGAGAAGATCATAATCAGGTGATGAATGCAGGGGTGCGGCTGTATGCTGATGCGGCTAATGCACGAACAAAGCAGGAAAACGGATTTGATCTGTCGGATTATGATAAAAGATGTCTTTCATATGCGGTGGATTATTCAACCAAGCTTCTGGCAATCGATGTTAATATTCAGATTGAAGAAATGCTTAATACTGCCTGGAAACTGTTTGCAAAATATTTCAAAAAAGAAGAATTGGGCATACGCCAGGAGTTCATTGATAAATACTGGAAAAATTGAAAAGAAGATTCTTTAAGATTCCAAAATGGGATCTTACATTGATGGAAATGCTCAAAATATTTGTGATTTAAAAAGAATAGAACAGTTAGAGAATATAGCAGGGTATAACATGAAAAAATATCAGTTTAATAAAACAGCTATGCTTCAAATTGAACGGGATCTTAAAGTCCGGGTACGCGCACTTCCCGTGCTTGAAGCCAAAGAATCCGCGCTTCGTTTGGAATTAAAAAAATTAAGCACCAGAATCCAAATTCTTGAACAAGAGCTTGATCACGTATTGAACAAATTCTCAAGCATGAACCGGCTCTGGACAGAGATGCCCGGCCTGGTTTCAGTTGATAAGGTGGTAATGACCCAGCGGCTGGTTGCCGGCATCAGGGTGCCGAATATTCAACGGATCGAATTTGCCCGGGAAAATTACAGTTTGTTTTCTCTGCCGTCCTGGATTCCCGGTGGCATAGAAATTTTAAAAGATATTATAGCAAAGAGGCTGAATATTCACATTCAAAAAAATATTTTAGTTCAAATGGAGATCGCGCGCCGGAAAACGACCCAGAAGGTAAATCTCTACAAGAAGGTGCAAATCCCTGAGTTTGAAGAAGCGATGCATAAAATAAAAAGATTTTTGGAAGATGAGGAAAATCTTTCAAAATCATCACAAAAAATATTAAAAAGCCGATTAGCAGCTTAACGGCCGCGCAGCGGCCGTTAAGCTGACGTGGTTCGTTATTCGTTATTCGTTATTCGTTATTCGTTGTTCGCCTTTGACTTTTACGAATAACGAATAACGAATAACGAATAACGAATAATGGATGTGTTATGATTGTTACGATGTCAAAAGTGCTGGTTCTTATATACCATAAATCCCTGAATATTCTGCTTGAGGAGCTGAGAAGCTTAGGGATGGTGCATATTGATGTGCAGTGCAGGGCCGATGACCCGAAATTTATCGAAAGATCCAAACATATTGAGCGGATTAAACACACGTTAAAAAAAATGAAAGGATCGTATCCTCATCAAAACCCGCATAATAACCCGCTGCATATTATCGAAGAGCACGAGCAATTAACGGCTGAACTCGAACAAACATCCGCTGATCTTGCGCGTATCCGCGGGGATTTAAAAAAACAGGAAGTCTGGGGAGATTTTGATCCTCAGGCATTAATCCGCCTCTCACACGAGGCACGTCTTGGGGTAAAATTTCTTAAAACGAGCAAGAAAAAGTTTAAAGCAGATCAGTGGAAAAATTATTATTATGAGATCATTGATGATAATACGTATCTGCTCAGCATTGTTTTATTTGAAAAAGATCTCCCGTTTAATGCTGAAAAATTCCATGCCGAAGAAGTTCCTCTTCCGCAGTATAGTTTAGCTGATTTAAAGAAACAGGAAAAAAATATTAATTTCGCATATGAAAAAATTATTCTCCAGCTCTACGAGCTCCTTCAACACCGTGATGCGGTCGGAAGCTTCCTTCACCGGGAAGAATCAGGATTCGATTATGAAAATGTACTGCACAATCTGCAGGATGCGGTTGATGGAAACATTTATGTATTGCACGGCTGGATACCGAAAAATAAAATTAATCAGTTAGAACTAACTCTGCAGAAAAATGATGTTGCCTATCATATATCACGTCCCGAGGCAGGGGAACGGGTGCCGGTTTTGCTTAAAAATAACAGGTTTTCCAAATTGTTTGAACCGATCACAAAACTCTTTGATCTTCCTAATTACAAGGAGCTTGATTTGACCCCGCTTTTTGCCCCATTTTTTGCCTTATTCTTTGGATTATGCTTAGGGGATGCGGGATACGGCCTGGTTATTTTTATTGCCGC
>JBDRMW010000020.1:0-9400 GCA_043811735.1 bacterium | reverse complement strand
TCCAGGAGCTTCTTAAGATAATCAATCGGGTACTGGATTTATGATTCATATAGAGAAGTCAAAGAATATTATTTTGTCAAAGGTGAGAAATCACTGAATGGAATTTATTTTTCTGCTTGACTAATTCCTAAATAGGTGACCATTCATAAAATATTGGAATATCCTGTATACTACTCATACCAGGCGTTGCAAGAGATGAATATGGATACAATTGAAATTGTATTGTGCAGGTTAGCACAAGAATTATAGATATGATTTTTATAGATTTTATTAAAAAATCCCTCATTTTCCCTCAATGTTGTTAATATTAATATAATTATACATTCTTTATGTAAAATACGTATTAATTTTATGTAAAATTTTTGTAAAATATTTTTTACTCTGAGATTTGTTTGCCGGTTAGTTTATGGTATTTTTTGGCGGTTTTTTTTGCTTTTTTTTCAAGGCCGAGGTGCTGGTATATCTGATAGAGATTAGCATGTGCTTCAGCAAGATTTTTATCTTTTTTTACCGCTTGCTCAAGCATGTTCCTGCTGTGTGCAAAATCTCCTTTCTTTAAATATGCGGTTCCTAATCCCAAATAGCCGAGCGCATAATCAGGATCTGTTTTAACCAGGGCAATAAACTCTTTTTCAGCATCATCTATTCTGCTTTGCTCAAGATAGAGCAGACCGGCATTGTATCGTGCGGCGCGTAATTGAGGATTAAGCTCTAATGCGCGCATATAATCAGCCAGCGCCTTGTCTTTTTCTCCGAGATTATGGTATGTTATGCCTCGTTGTTCAAAAACACGCCCTTCATCAGGTTTTTTATTGATAGATTCACCGTAAAATCTTATTGCATCATCTAACTTTCCCTGATTCCGGGAAAAATTACCCAGATACATGTAGGGTTCGCAGCGATCAGGATTTAGATGCATCGCTGTCCGGTATTTTTCTTCCGCAACCGAAGGAATCCCCATCTGTTCATACACATACCCAAGGTTAAGATACAGAGATACGGAATCAGGCATAGATATAAGTATTTCTTCAAACACATCCCGTGCACGAGAAAAATCGGTAAGATTTGTATATGCTAACCCAAGATACCAGGCAATATATAGATTCCCCGGATCTTCCATATAGAGCTCATCCAAGATATATACAGCATCCTGCCATGCTCCCTTTTTGCATAATGCATAACTTAATGCTTCGCGCGCCTGTTTCCGGTATGATTTGTTTTTTGCATTATCCGTGCCTTCTTCAACTGATCTTAAGTAAAAATAAGTTTCCGCATCCCGCAGCACACTAACCGCTTTATCATGTCTGCCGATTTCGCTTAAATGAGAGCCCAAATTTATTAAAAGTATCTGGTCGCTTTTTTGGAGGGTAAGAAGCTCATCATAAATTGATACAATTTTTTCCGAAGCTTCTTTTGACACCGGATATTCAGCAGGATTAAACCGCCGAGCTATATGCAGTTTTATTATTTCATAATTCCATCTGTCAAACTGCGGTTTTTCCTGCACCGTCGCATGCGCATTCATCAGCCAAACTTCCCCTTCGACATGCACCGCACCGAAAACATGGCCGAACTCATGCAGAATCGTATCAAGCATAAAATCAGTTTTTTTAACAACCGCATGTCCGCTGAAATACCGGGCAACACCCAGTTCATATCCCTGTAACGGTGTCTGAGCGGTCAAACCCAACACCATGCCGGGTTTTAATAATGCAGTGTCAGAAACAAGCTGATCTAAAAGATCAAAAATAGTTGTATGGCTATTATCTGTTTCCCAGTAAACCGGTTCAAGCCAGTTAAAAGAAATACCAAACTCCTGCGCATAACGTGTGTTTACATAGTCTAAGGCAGCTTGTACTTCCCGGTACCAGGCAGGATTTTCACGAAACTCTTCATCAACAAAGACCTGCACATCAAACTTGTTTTCACCAGACAATAAATGTGCAGAAAAAATCACACAAATACTAATAAAAACTTTTAGAACAGATCTCATTTTATTTAGAATTTATGCTGTAATGCTATTCCGGGTGAGAGCATCATATCAGAATCAGGCATCATTGCAAACCGAATTCTTGTCTTCCATTCATCATACGGATTAGAAGCAATTTTCGGCCCTTCAATCAAACCGAATCCAAAACCCATAATGGTGCCGCCTATATATCCCCAGGCTATACTCCGGCCGATATCACTCGTTTCACTGGTTTTAGAATATGTTATTCCTCCAACCGCAGCACCAACAACCAGACCAATTCCACCGCCCATCCACATATCCCGTAAAATAATTGCTCCCACACCTGTCTGTCCCTGCGAAAGATCATAAAATCCAATTCCCATCCCAAGAACAGTACCTCCGATTAAACCATACATACCGCCGTTTAATACCCTTTTAGCTTCACCTGAACTATCCAATCTATCATGTTCTTCAGCAGCCTGAACACCGCCGACAGCTGAACCAAACAATGCCCCTAATTTTAACCCTGCCCAGCCGTAGTTGATAACAGACGGTTTATTTTGTGGATCAATACCTCCAAAAAAAGAACCTGCCTGAATCTGACCAATACCAACCATACACACCATTGTCACAAACAAAGTTTTTTTAATCACGTTTTTCCCCCTTATCCTTCCATTCTCCTTCCAGCGGAGAAGGAATTAATAATTTATAAACTGTTTATCTGATAAAAAGCGGCGCAAATACCAATGATACCACTGCCATTAATTTAATAAGAATATTCATTGACGGGCCGGATGTATCCTTAAACGGATCACCTACGGTATCTCCGACAACGGCTGCTTTGTGTGCAGGCGAACCTTTACCGCCCAGATTCCCTTCTTCAATCCATTTTTTAGCATTATCCCATGCACCGCCGGCATTAGACATCATAATCCCCAGCACCACTCCGCATGCGGTTGCACCTGCTAAAAACCCGCCTAATGCTTCAGCTCCTAAGATAAATCCAATAAGAAGCGGAGATAAAACCGCGAGCATGCCGGGCAAAATCATTTCTTTTAATGACCCTTTGGTAGCAATATCGACACACAGGGAAGAATCAGCTTTAACCGTGCCTTCCATCACACCGGGCAGTTTAAATTGGCGTAAGATTTCCTTGACCATTTTATCAGCCGCCCGTCCGACAGCTTTCATCGTAAGAGCCGCAATAATAAACGGCATTAATGCGCCAAGAAGAAGGCCGACAACCACGGTTGCTTCAGTTAAACTGATTGATTTAAGATGCGCGGTCTTCTGATACGCACTAAAAAGAGCCAATGCGGTTAAGGTTGCTGATCCAATCGCAAAACCTTTGCCCACCGCAGCGGTCGTATTACCCAATGAATCAAGTTTATCTGTTATTTTGCGGATCTCTTTACCCGCACCGGACATCTCAGCTAATCCTCCTGCATTATCAGCTATCGGCCCGTAAGAGTCAGTTGCCATTACAATTCCCACGGTTGAAAGCATGCCCACCGCAGCAATCGCAATACCATAAATTCCGGCGAATTTATACGATAAAAATGTTGCCAGACAAATAGTAACGACCGGCATAATCGTGCTTTCAAATCCAACCGCCAGCCCGCTTATAATAGTTGTCGCGGCACCAGATTCACTGGATCCGGCAATCTTCTTTATAGGAGATCCTGATGTGTAATACTCACTTTCTATCCCGATAAATGCACCGGCAAAAAGCCCGCAGAGAATAGCCCAAAAAACATTTATTGAATCAACCAGGCCGGAAACTGCAAAATAACCGCCGATAATAAATAGTATACCGCTGATATACGTTGAATACCGCAGTGCAGACTGCGGATTAAGTTTTTTAAGAAAATTAATCGAATAAATACCTGCTATTGAAGCAATAAGCCCTATTACAATCAGCACAATCGGAAGCATCATCCAGCTTTCAGGATTATGCCGCATGGTAGCCCCTATGGCAAGCGTGGCGACCACCGAACCAACATATGATTCAAACAGATCCGCACCCATCCCCGCGGTATCACCCACGTTGTCTCCCACATTGTCCGCAATAACTCCTGGATTACGCGGATCATCTTCGGGGATACCTGCTTCAACTTTTCCTGCTAAATCTGATCCCACATCAGCGCTCTTGGTAAATATGCCGCCGCCTACCCGTGCAAAAAGAGCAACTGAACTTGCGCCCATCGCAAAACCATTAATGATAAACGGGTCCCTGCTGAACCAGTAATAGAGACCTAAGCCGATGATGCCCAGCGATGCAACGGCTAAACCCATAACTGATCCGCCTTTAAACGCAACGCTTAATGCATCCCCGATGCCTGAGGAAATCGCTGCCTGGCAGGTGCGCGGAGCGCATCTGGTAGCTGCTTCCATACCAATATAACCGGCGATGAGTGAAAATACCGCGCCGGTTAAAAAAGCAGCGCCGGTCCATAAACTTAAAAAAATCCAGATACAAAAAAAGACAACCGCAACAAATCCGCCGATGATCATATATTCTCTTTTTAAAAAAACCATTGCTCCGTCATGCACCGCATCGGATATTTCAATCATCTTTTCATTGCCCGCCGGTAATTTCTTCAGTAAAAAATACGTAATTACAGCTAAACTTAAGCCTGCCGCACCAATAATAATTCCTACGGGGATCAACATGCTCACAACTCCTCCTTTAATTACATGGTATGTAATTTATTGATTTAATGATATTAGTGGAAATTATATCAAACCTTACAAATAAAATAAAGTGAAATAAAATCTAATTGCTTATATGTAGTACCTGGGCAAGCAGCGCGGCTGGTTCATCCTGAGGATATGTTTCAGGCAGTTTTTCTATTGCCCGGGTTATACAGATTTGTGCCTCAGCAAGAAGTTTTTGAAAAATTAAACAGTTTATTAAATGCCGGGTAACCTTCGATTCCTTCGCGCCATTCAGCAAATGCATGGCCTATTTTTCCTTTATTGGCAGGATCTAAATCTTTAAGCAGTCCATTAATTCGACTCTGTATATCCAGTAACTTTTCTTGACGTTCCCCGAAGGGCAAGTCTACTTGTTGAACCTGCTTAATAAGCTCATATACGATTTCGAAATTTTCATGCCATTCAACTTCAAATAATTTATTAAAAATAAATGCCCTGCAATATACGTGGTGTATTAGCCGTGCAGCCTGGATTAACTCATCAGCATGAGCAGCTTTAGTAATCAGCGCAGTAATTTCATCTAATAGCGCTAAAGATTGAGACTCCATATCTTCATTAAATCTTCGCACTGGAAACTGATCATCAGGACTCTTTTTACCCATGCTATAGCTGATTTCATCAAAGTAGTTACTTATTGAAACATAACAATCTCTTATCATAAACCAATGATGCTTATTATCCCTATCATGTTCCAATAAATTTTCCATAGTTTCATTAATATATAATATTGTTTCATAAAGAAGAGGAAAATTAAGCTTAGTGATGCCATTTAACCATCTGTCTCTCTGCGGATTAGGTTCAGGATTAGCATACATATCCGGCAGCACAACAAAACTTATCAGGTCATCAGTTTCGAGTAATCTGGCGAACAATGTATGCATAATATTAAAAACACTATTCCATTTCTGTTGATCACCTTCAGAAATAGCTCGCTGCTTGATTATATCTTTCCAAGAGGAAAGCACATGCCCCAACATTTCATTAGAAGACATGAGTGCTTGTGAAATATTATTTCTGGCAAGCATCTCCACCTGGAGTAAATCGCTAAAACTGCCATGCTCAACTTGTTTACTTAAGGCCGTTAATTTTAACTCTACTGTCCTGAGATGCTGTCTCAGTTTAACCGCATAAACTCCCTGGACATTTTCTGGATCTTTTGCCATGCTCATGCATCTACTCCAATCTTCTTCAATAGTATCCATTATATCAATAAAATATTTTGGAAGTATTTCACCAGAATCCCAATCTAGTTCATCAGCCATTCTCAAAATCATTATGGCAAAGCCTTTAAGTTCCTTAGCAAGCTCATTCTGTGGATCATCAGGCAGATCAACACGAAACAATTGTATCGCCAGAAAAACTTCCAATTGATAAAAATTATTGATACCCATAGGAGGCATATCATCAAGAAGATAACAAAGGCTGGTTTGAATCTCCCTTACATAATCACTAATTTTTTCATATGCATCTTCGTGATGCCGCCAAACAGGTGATGAAACCGAAGCTTCCTGCATAAGATGCCAGAATTTACTTATTAATGAATATGCCGCAAGGGCATGCCCCGTACTCCCGTCTTTATAAAGGACATATATGCCTTGTTGAAATTCGTACAAAGATTCGTGTATCCGGTAATTCATCGTATCATCGGTATCCGGAATAACCGCTTCAAGAATCTCCAATATTTCATTAATATAGAAAAGGCAGACATATGCAACATTCTCTTGAATTGATAAATAAAGGTCCCTGATAGGCTGCAGTAAATCATCCCCCCCTGTTTCAGGCTCATTAAATCCGTCAGCAATATACCCAACCGTTTGTGGCGGAGCCAAGAATGTCTCCCCATAAAGATGATGAGTAGCAATAAAATATAAAAAACAATTAAGTATAATAATTGAAACCATATTTTTTATATTAATTATATTCATATGAATTATGTATTTCGAAGTAATCAACCGGGGAAATGCCTATTAGTGAGATCTTCCAATATCAGCCGTCGAAGAAACTTCCTCGTGCGTCCCGGCAACTGTTGATGCTGCCGCTGCAACACCATGCGGTCGTGCAAAGCAAGGAGGTGTTCTAATTTAGGTACTGTTTCATTCAATAATCCCGCATTGGTTGCCATACTCACATGATCTTCCTGGCCTAACGAGGTTGGAATAGAATCCACCACTGATGGATGTGAACTGCTGCCGATATCTTCATCGATAGCTTTCATCATTCGCGTAACTTTTGAATCACTTTTCAACTGATTATTCAGATCATTAATTAACATTTTAGAAATTTGGCGTGTTACCAAACGCAATGCTTCCAATGCCATTCCAACCGGCTGTCCATGAAAATTCGCGCCATAATAAACCTCGCCATTTACGATTAACGGATTATCCAGCGCACTATTAATCTCCGTAGTAAGGATCCGGCGGGCATATTTTAAATTTGATTGTATCGTATTCATGCGGGCAGGAAAACTAAGATTAGTCTCCATCATTTTTAATTGTGCAAATAGTTTTTCAAGTTTGCGCAAATTTAAAATACCTAATGCAGTCATTACCTGTGTACCATTATTTAAAGCAAGACCTTCCTTATACGATAATACAATCGGTTGTATCCCGGCTTCTCGCAGTGCATCAGCTCCACTCATTAATTCTTTATTGTAATAAGCTTTGCCCTCGCCAACAAGAACTAATGCCACATGCGATAACGGAGCTAAATCACCGCTTGCTCCCACCGATCCAAGACAGGGTACTGCTGGAATCACTCCTCGGTTTAACAATTCCTTAAATGTTTCAATAACAATAGGACGCACACCAGAAAGTCCTCTTGCTAATGTATTAAGGCGTAAAGCCATAATTGCTCTAACAAGCTTTTGATCAAAATGTTGACCAACACCGGTTGCATGACTTCTGATAAGATTAAGCTGTAATTCTTCAGCCTGTTCCGGTTCTACAAATGTTTTTGCATGAGGGCCAAAACCGGTAGTAACACCATACACATTCAATCTTCGGCGAATAATATCTTCAACTACTGCGCGCGATTCCCGCACACTGGCATATGCATCTGATGCAATATCAACCGGTACTCCTATGTCTGCAACTTCACCTATCTCATCTACTGAAACATGCAGCCCATCCAGCACAATACCTTCCTGCGATCCCTTATCATCTTTAACAGCCAAAGGAAAAGGCTTCATATCTATTTCTGAACGACCGATTACCTGTGAGAGAATCTTGCTATACTGACCCTGTTGAATCTGCTTTTTTACTGCCTCAATATCTTCATCAAATGGTCTATCTTCTTTTAAATGATCAACAACTTCTCTCACCAATAACAATGCGCTACCGGTCCCGGCACCTTGCTTTTTTTCATGTGTTTCTTCTTTTTTATATTGTGCCTGTCTTAAATCTATTGCCTGTGCAGCTACCATTAATTCTATAGCAAGAACATATTCTACATATTCAATTACTTGATTTAATTTCTGAGCAACCGTATATTCCGCTGATTCATGTAAAGAAAAACTTAACGGATGAGACAATGCTTTTAAAATACTCACAACTGCAGCTTGAACATACTGGGGTATCATAAAGCTTGAATTAAGCCCTGCATTAACTTCATCAATGTCAGTTAAAAAAAAAGATAATCCATCACTGTGATTCGGATCAATTAATATACTTACCCGCCTTTCAGCAATGCTTGCTAATTCACCTGCAGCGATCCGGGCGAGATCACCCGGCATAACCAGACTTACTGAATCTATATCTTGATCTTTCCGTGCTGAACCTTGTATCGATTGCACCAGCATATTTTTAAAGTATCGAACCGCATCAACCGTTGCGCCGAGAACCTGCGGTATACCACGGTAAGAATAAGGATCCTGCACAATCGTGCTGACATCACTGGTACCTTCAGCGATTTCACTACCGTGCAATAATGAACGCATATATCCAGCCACCTCAATTTGTCCCTGATGCGCCCGGGCAACATCATGAATCGCGGGATCAAGCTCAATACATTTTCCCTTTCGTGCTTCAAAAGATAATGCAGCAGCCACCGTGGCGGCATCAACCAGTCTTTTAAATTTAATCCAGTTATGCAGCATAAGTACGTCTGAAAAATCTATCGATCCAGTAATTAATCTTTTTTTAACATTATCCAATCTATAATTTCCAAAAACTTTTTCTGAACTATAGATTTCCCCATCTTCTTTTCTGAGAACCAGGCCATAACCTTGCAATATCTTTACTAAAGACTCAACCGGATCATCTACCCCATATTCAGATATTGGTATCAGGGGGACAATCTGATTGTTATACATATACTGTAAGAGATAAAAAACATGCCAGGGGATATGCTCCTTAAATTCAACTAACTTATTAAATAAAATTAATTCTAATATCTCTGCTTCTTCAATTCCATAATAATTCCCTAAATCAACCCCATGCGTCTCATTATCCCAGGAAGGAGTTAATGTATAATCAGGACGCATAAAATCATGCAATTGAAGATCCGAATCACGGTCAAGCTGTTGTAAAACAAAGTCAACAATCGTTTCCGGGGTTTCTTTCTTAAAGATGTGGTTGTCAATACTGCCGGGAGGTGCGACAAACCCGTTCTGGTAAGCCGACAAATGTACCGGTGTCCACAGCAAACTTAAGGATAAGGTTATTCGACTAAATCCGTGTAAAACAAATTCAAAATGCCTCATATTTAATTATTATATAAAATTAAAATAATATA
>JBDRMW010000019.1:0-14291 GCA_043811735.1 bacterium | reverse complement strand
GATCCCGTAAATCAAAGAATTCTTGGCAAGATTGTTGCATATTATATACCTGATGGAAAACAAGAGACTGAGGATGATCCGGTAACCTCAATCACCGAAGCACAGGAAAAAGAATGGTTGCGGTTTGATGCGGGAGAGCTTTCAACCGAAAAAACCTTCGAATTACGCGAAAAATATGCCGAGATACGATTTAACCGCCATGCGCTTAATGTGTTGTTAAATTTTGCCACGGTTATTGATCAGGACGGCAGGGTAATTAATTCATTCAGCACTCATGCGGGATTAACCGCCGCATTGCCCGCAATACGAGAAACCTATAATGAACATAATAAAAAATCATATACCATAAAGTATGGTTCAATCGGTATACTGCCTGATGATAGAGATATAGCGCATAAGATTGCACATAAGAGCGCGAAACCTGAAGATTTTGAAGTCCTGCCTGAAGAAGGAGATAAACTCGTTATAGAAACAGATGCATCCGGCACAATCGCAGGGATATACCAGATACGTATCGACCGAAACTGTTCTATGGAAACCGCAAGGCAATTAATTCCTATTAATGAGAGATTTCTCCCGGATACAGATAAATCAGCGATTACTGATATTGCAGGATATATAGCCGAATCTAAAGCAAACGGGAATAAACTCTATGGTTTAGAAGGAAAAACTCATGCATTGGTTAGTGTATTAGTTGAAGATGATCAGCGCATAAAAGATGCGTATTATCTTATAGATCCTGATCCAGAGGCTGAGCATCCCCATGATTTTGAAGCATTTACTGATTTACCTAAATTTCACCAATTAAATGTACAAGAAAAACTTGAATGGCGGCATCATGAAGGTCACATTTATCCTGGTGCACCGCTGAAGGTTAATGCACTGGTTGATGGAGAAGTATGTAATGTTATAGCCGGTGCGATACAACGGGAGTATGATCTCAGACTCAGTGATCTTCAGGGACAAGGTATTGACGCTAAAACGGAGCAGCTTGAAACAGCACCATTTATCAGCGCATTGCAAAATATTTTAATGGGAGAAATAGTTAATCCATTTTTTTATATTAATGCACACATAGCAAGAGATGCCGTTGATACATACGCTACGGTTGGCCCAAACCTTTCCTGGGTAACGGCGCCGGGAATAGAATTATTATTAGTGCAAGGACCGGTTAATATGTTTAATAAAAATATTCATGATCCTAACGATATACCGTATGATTCGCATACGGTAAAAAAAGGTGCATTTGTAAACGGGGTAGACCGACTATGGTTTCATCTTATCCAGCAGCCTTTTCAATTAGGCACATTAGGAAAGCTGGGAGGTCCTGCATCACATTACTCAGATAAAATCATCTTAACACCTGAAGGAAAGTTATTTACGCCGCAGCGGCTCTTTCAGGAGATGCAGCATCTTGCAGCACAACTTGCTGACAAACGAATAGAATCAGCATTATCATCACGTGTTGAGATGGAAAAAGTCAGCTACGTGAGATATGTTGAAGGCACGTATGATGCTTCTATGATTGTCTTTGGCGAACAAGCTGTTGATAATGTTGAGAAACTGATTAAACGGTATCAGGGAACCGATAGACTTCGCATGCATGAGTCAGGCAGCATGTTTGAATTTGACGTTGAGGAAGACATCGGCAATGAACGTAAAGAAGTTACCTATATTATTACTATTGATTTTGGTCTTAAATCAACTGAAACTGCCGTAACAGAATCTTCATACGCACATACGGTTGAACAAGCAAAAACCGCATTCTTAACCGCGCAGGGAAGCGCTGATGCACCGGCAGCATTGATGATTACATTCCCAAAGCCGGATAAAAACAGCGGTGTTCCTCCTGAACCGATTATTGAAACCTTTCAAACTGTCGAAGATTATAAAGAAAAAAGAAAAGAATTTCTCGATGAAATTTGCGAAAAGTATCAAACTTCCGGCATTTCCTTGAGCGATGGATATTTAGTTGATGAAAATGGAAACATCCTCTATGGCAGTGAAACTGATATATTCTATATTAACTCTACCATGCACCAGTTTACCCGGGGAGATCTGCTTATTCAAGAACATGTGGATGTTAAACTCCAAAAAGCGGTCAATTCACAAAAAGAGACAAAGGCATTAACACGCAATCAAGGACTGCTTATTATTACGCCGGTAACCGGCAGTAAAATTCCGGGCAAATCTTTAGGTGAAGGTGAAGAGGCCGGTACCGGAGTTTTAATAATACCTGATGCTGAAGATCTTAAAGTTTTTAAAGAAAAGGCGGGGCCGGTTATCGCTGAAGTAAAGAAGCATGCTTCTGAAGAGAGTGAGGATAACAGAGAAAAACTTGCCCTCCTGCGCCAAAAACATCCTCTGCTGCGTGAATTATCTCATAGTGTGAGCCATATTTTTGAGGAATGCAAAAACCATGCGAGCCTGCAAAACTTATCTGAAGAAGAACAAGATCATTTGCTTCTTATTATTGCGCAGGAACGCCGGCAGGAAATCACTGATATGATGCTTGAACTCGCTGAAACTGACATACAGAGCGCTTTATGGGTCTATTTAAGCTACTACCGATTAAACGATCTTTTACCTGAGGATTTGGAACTGGCCTGGCTTTCATACCAGGCATCACCGACTGAAGAAAATTATAATGCTTTAAAACAATATTTACAATTACAGCCGCCAGAGTTTAAAAGCTATGTATTTTACGATTATGAAAATGAAATCACCTTCCAGCGCACTTTCAGCGAACAGGAAGCACGCGCTAACCAATTACGTCATGAGCGTATACTCGCCCGCGCAGATAAAATAGACCAAAGCATAGATAGATTAAGAAAATCTATGGAAAACGGCCCCCCCTATGATATTGAAAAGATGTGGTTTCCGGATCCCGATTATCCTAAAACATTTGACGGCCAGGGAAATAGCATTACCCTCATGTTTAATATTTTCAAAAACGCAGCGCGGTATGAAGCACGGGATTTTATGAATGGCTATCTCCTATGGAGCTATGATCAGCAAAATAAATTAATCACCGTGTATGATCCTCAGTATGAACATGAACATTCATTCGAAAGGCCCACCATTTCCATCGAATATAATGGATCATTTGATGTTACACAAATCGAAAAAGCTATTTCCGTTACTTTAGAAGCAGTTTTAAAATCTCAAAAAATCGGATATCACCCTTCATTAAATCAGGACATTGCTTCCTTTGCTCTTGTAGCGTTTTCTGGCCAAACTGATACTGAGAAACCCGCAGCAAAGAAACCAGATGCATCGGCAACACAACAAACAAAACCACCATCTGAAGATGAAGATTCAACACCGTTATTCAAACTTAAATTTACGTATCCAACTCCTGAACAAACAACGATACATGGCCGGGATGCCATCGTAATTAAAACATTCGACGATAACGGCATAGTGAAAAAAGCAGAATATCGCGATCCTGAAACACAGGATCTGCTTGTTATTGAGAAGTCTGGCAGGTTTGAATTTATTCTGCGCGATAGCTTTGGCACACCAATAGGAAGTATTACTTACGAATTAGATGCGGATAAAAATATTCATTTAATAACCGGCAGTATATTTAAACAATACACTGATGAATACGGACCGCTTCGTACACGTTATATTGATTTTGAAAGAGAGGGTTTAAGTGAAAATCCTATTTTTATTGGTTTAATAGAATCTTATTCTGAAGATGAACAGATGCAGGCAGTTGAACTGCTTACCAGTGCCGACGGCTTAAAAGATCAGTATTTTAATTATACCGGTGGTAACTTAGTAAAAGAAGTTACTGATGACGGCAAAGTAATGCTGGTTAGATATGCTCACGATGATATAGAATTATTCCGGGTAACGTATGCGGTTCCGGAAGATGGATCAGAACCTTTACCCGTGAGTCCCGGCCGATTTGATAATTTTGTAGATGCCGTAAACCGAAAAACAACCTCTCTTGATATTTCACAGGCACCCTTAACTGATGAACAAAGAACGTTTTTCCGGAATTTTTATAATGACCCTGAATCAATACAAGACCGGCACATCATTGATGAGCTTATTGAAGCAAACAATAAATTCGCCATACAAATCGTTACTTCACCGACCGGTGAAGAACTGTATCAAATAATTGGCGAAGAAAACTCTCCCAACAGCGCTAAAGAAATCATTATAACAGTACATGGCAAAGAAAAACTCCGCTTTACTTCATCGTATAACGATAATGATTATACTATGCCATCCAGTTTTGGAAGACTTGCCCGATTCGATGAAGATAAAAACTCAATCGTTGAAGCAATCGATGATCTTACCACATTATCAACTGAAGAATATGAAATGCTTGTTGATGCTCTTGCAAAATACAAAACTGGAGAAATAACCAAAGAAGATCTTAAAAAGGTTTTTGACAAAATAATTTCTGCACAGGATACATTTGTGCAGAAGTCGCGGGTAAAAATAAAGGCATTTTCGCCGTCCGGTGTACCCCTGTATGAAATCGCCGGCGAAGAAAATACTTCCAACAGCCTTAAAACAATTATTTTAAGTTTTAACGGATCAGAACAATATCGGTTTACCTTTGCCTTTAACGGCAATGCATATTCTATTCCGTATAGCATTACCAAAACCGATGGACATGATACTGATAATGGATTTACCAGGGTGCTGACAGTTGATGATGTAACAACAATAAAAGACCGTGTTAAAGAGTTAAATTTTGATGATTATATATTAACAAAACCTCAAAAAGTAACATTCGATGATTTCTGGCAAACATTAGAAATCAAGGAACAAGAAAAACAATTAATTATAAAAGTTAAATTGCTTAACTGTTTGGGAAGAGAATGTGATGAAACATTGAATTCCTGGGGAATTGAGCGTACCTATGATAATACTAAAAAAGACCCGCGGCAGATTCTTATATTAAAACAAAATGGTAAACTGCTCAGAACATTGGATTTTTCAAAACCATCTAAAGAATTACAACAGGTTTTGGGCGGTCCGGCTAACCCATTTTCCATTGAACAGATCATCGCACAATTGCCCCCGGATCAGCAAGAACCAATGCGAGAACAGTTTGAAAATATTCATTTAACAGACAATACGCTTATGCTTAAACCCGTTACCGTAACCACACCTGATGGTGCTTCTTGGACAGATTATTACATTGTAGGAAGCGTTATCCCTGTAAGAATAATCCACGAACGTCATGATGTAAGCGAACCGACAAAAATGCTCATACTTGAAAAAACATTAGGAATAAAATGGGATGTAGCAGACCTGGTTATGAGTTTTAAGCTTGATACAGATAATAATATCCTGGAAACATATCATACCCAGGGAACTGTTCCTGCTTCAGACTTGATTTCGCATAAGATTGAGACTGCTTATGAGAATAAATATCATCACCCCATTTGGGATGATTTAGCTAAAATTAACATATTTCCAGATACACTGGTTCCATTAATTAAAGAAATGCACTGGAAACGAGACGGCGATTCAACCCGGGGATTTACTTACTCTGCACCGGATGAACAGGCGGTATCGTATATAGCCATGATCCCTCAAGATTTGATCGGCAGAGATTTTTTACGGCAGATACCTGCTGATGCTAAAAACATTGATACGGTTATCAATCAATGGTGGCTGCATGAAATGGGCGAAACCGATGCACCATTAGGTATTCTTCCCGGGAATATCACCATTCATCACGACGGCTTACTCGGCGAAACAAAGACATTTGGCAGAACCGATACTGTTGACGGGATAAAAGGATACCGGTATGAATTTAAAAACGGTAATTTTAAGGTGAGTGAATTCTGGACTTTGAACGGCCAGTTATATATGGAAGAATGGGAAGAACTGATGTCTATTATTTCTCCATTCCTTCCGCATACCAGCAGACTGCGTCGTATATATTATGACCTCGGTGTACCCTATGTAAGACCAGATGAGGTCAGGGATGAAGACGGCAAACTTAAAGAAAAATGCCTTGAAATAATTTATCAGGAAGGAAAACAAATCCAAAAATGGGAGCGTTATGAAAATGGTTTCCTTGGAAAGATTAAGCAGTTTCTTAGATTAACCGCAGAAAAGATAACAGTGATTAAAACATACGATCAATACGGAAAATCTGTTCCCTATCCCCATGATGATTTCACTAACAGCCTGCATTCTTCTCTATTTCAAATTTTAATTAGTATAGTTATGCTTTATCCTTTATTTTTAATAATCCGCTCAATTGTTACCGGTTTGCGGCATAAACGGTTATTCAGTATGGTTAAACGTACTCTTGCAGATCAAGCAGGCGACCAGGATTTACTGCCTGAACATATAAGAGATATTGCTCATGACCGCTTGCGAATAAAAGTTTTATTAACAGAAGAAACAGCCGGTGAAAAAGGAAAAGTAGCTAAGCATGATATGAGCGCTCTTTTTATCAGCCAGTTCAGGCACCTTTATGCGGTTGTTTTATCAGGAATGAGCAGGTTTAACGAGGGCATTGATTTAAAAGGAAATGATGAGCGTCTCATTAATCTTGATACGTATGCGCAGAAGTTTTCCCGGTTTTACGGCGGTGAACAAAGCAGGGAACAAAGCAGTACTGATGACGGCGGAGATTCGCTTTATCCTGATAAAACAGGCATTGCTGATGAAGAATTATTTGATAAAGCAACACTTTATTACTATGAGGCGCTCCATCTTTTACGGGATGCCATACAAAGAAATGATCAGAAAGCATTTAACAGGATACTTAATAATTATGGTATTGCAAGCGGAGAATTCAAACAGGATCATTTTATGGATTTTTCAAAACGTGAAGGTTATCATTTATTCAGCTTTTCTAGAACAGGGCCAAATAATATATGGGCACAACGGCCGTTTAGTATTGTTCAGAAATTCCTGCGTGCCGTTGGTTTGGGAAGCAAAGCAGTGCCTCTTGCTGTACTGGATATATTTGTTTATTTCATGCCTTTTGCCGTAATTCTTACGTTATTATGTGCTGAAATGTTCACCGTTGCTCAGGGATTTGCTTTAATACCGTTCTTCACAGGTCTTTCTGTCAGCATAGTAAAATTTTTAAGTATAGCCGGCGTATCTGTCCTTGGCGGCGCTGTTTCTGAATACCTGCTTATGTCCCGGTTGAAATACAAAAGATCAAATCTATTTAGATTGCTGTCAATACCATTAATTATTTCCGCTTACTTTATCCAGGCTCAGTTTCCGATTCCTTTTCTCGGCGCACTAATTATAAAAACATTCCTCATGTCATTATTGTATCTGGAAGCATTTTCCTGGCTTGTGTGGAATCATTCTATGTTAGGATTATCAGCTTATCGAAACTTACGGCCGAGCATTGGCGCGGGAAGGCCGCGGGCAGTACTCATGTGGATAGCACAAAATGGCCTGTTTATTATATTAGGAATCCTTATGGGATGGAGTGCCCTGCCCTGGTTTTTAAAGCATTTCATGTCCGGATTAACGGTTAATGTTGTTTTTGCTCAATTCAATTTTATGTCATTGTTATATACAGCTCATTATGGTTTGTTTCTAATACTTACCTTTATTTTTGCATCTTTTCGGAAAGACCATGGACCCCGAAAAATAGATGAATCTGCGATTGCCGCATTTAAGGAAAGTGATGATTTATATGTGGTAAATTATGTTGGGCCTCCTTTGAAATCGCATAAAAACAAGGAAAAATCAGGCACGGGGACTGAAGGCATCATTGATAGATTCGATTACTTGCTGAATAATAATTATGCATCAGCAGAAGCATTAAAAGATTATGTTCAAACATGGGCTGTTCAGGCACATCTTGTTGATAATCCTCAACATGTTACTATGGATTTTATTAAGAGATGTCTTAATGCATTATTTGATGCTGAAAAAGAAAACGACGTATCAATGTGGTCATTACGGCAGATGGAAGATTCCAATGTACCTGAGGAAGCTCTCATTACGGTCCCGGCAGATAATCAAACAATGGTTCGTATGGGATTTTTTGTAAAAAGAAACTTCTCCATTATAACCGGCATTGATGTGTTTGATACGGGTATCAGCATTATGGATATGGCTGAAACCGCAGGATCAGAAAACATGGGCAGGCACTTTTTATTACTCCCTACTCCTAATGCATATCTCGGATTTGAACAAGCAGGATTAGTCGGCAGACATGATCAATTAGAAACACCCGGATTTTACCCGGAATATAGAAAAATGTGCGGGCTTTTTGACTATTTATCTGGCGGAGGAGATAGTGATTTCACTCATGTTAAAAATCCGGCAACACACAAATCCGGTGCAATGCTTGGTATGTATGCATTAGAAAGCAGTGTGGTGAAAAGAGTTAAAGGAATAATTATTCTTGACCGTAATGCCAATGCACTTCAGCAAAAAAGATGGATGCATGATCTAAAGCGGATAATTTCTAATCCAAATATTGTTGTTATGCCTGCTTTGCGCAATACAACCAATACAGCTATGCCTATCGGCAGAATGTCGTATCTTGTTGAAGGAGGCCATGGATACGGCATGTTAGGTTTAAATGATAAAACAGGAACCGGCTGGGAAAACTTTATGCGAATATATGATCAGGCAGTTTTGTCTGCTCTGAGTAATCCTGAACATCCTTTTATGCCCTTAACAAAAGAATTGCAGGATCTATATCCATACGGCACACATAAGGATTGGTATCGGTATGGTCTTATTGGTTTAGGTCCGAATATCCCTGAATTAAGCGAAGATATTGCTGATGTTTGGGCACAGACGCATAATCTTATCGGATTAGGGCATACTCCGCAGTTTGCATTAAGTATGGCGGTGCATAGAAAATTAAGAGAAAGATATAGTGCCGGTGAGTTAGGACCGGCTCCTCCTCGCTGGTCAAAAGGATTGTCATTGCTTCGCAGATTTATTTTTCAGATAATAACTGATTTCGGTTCGGAATCAATATTTGAGAGGGATGCACGGCGCAATCATGCACGGTTTTATATTACGATGCCCATTGCATTGCTTAATATTGCACTCTTTCCATTTAATATTCTTTTAGATTGGTCTCCTTTTACCGGAATCACCATAGCACTTTTATTTGCAGGATTACTATTTAACCAGTCAGCTACCCTTAATGGTTTAGGTGCTATTACGAAAGGTGCAGGGAAAATTGTTGGTTTCCTGCGCTGGACAAGAGAACGTCTTCCTGATGTTCCTCTTTTTGCAGGCCGCTGGGCAATGGAAGCTGTTGCACAAATTTTTAGTTATTTCGGCGCAGGCTACTGGTGGAAAACGTCAGGCGGGGGAGGCGAATATGACAAAAGTGATGCAATAAAAAGAGTGCCGAATATTATATTGTTTAGATGGGTGTTTTTATTAGGATTTCTAATAACATCGGTTAATCTGTTTGCGTTTCTTTTTGGTCTTAGTATAACAAATGCCGTTGCATTGTTTATCTCAACTTTTTTTGGTGTATCAATGATGATTGGACCGTATATGTCAGAGAATAAACCGGGAAAATCCGTATTAAAAGGATGGGGGGATATTGCTGCGCTTGGTGCTGGAGCAGGGATTGGGATATATATACTGAATCTTTTCCGTAATCTGCTTACTGCAGGTGCATTATGGCCGGGTGTTGAGGTTTTCTTGGGGAGTTTATTTTTTGCAGGATTTATATTTTTATGGATTTTACCAACAAATGCAGTAAAAAAATTCGCCCGATTTGCACGGCTAAGCTGGGAATTAATTCGAGGTTATGTTATAACAATCAGTGCGCTTTTCTTTGTATATATTGTTCCAAAACCGGATGTATTGCGTCTGGGAAGTTTTGGGGATTCGTTTATTGAATTTACCTTTGGACAGCTCCAGACAATTGCATTATGGGGCGGCGGAATATTTATACTCGTTGGGGTGATTGGAAAACTATATGAGCAGTATTTGTCAAATAAATGGCGAAGAAAAATTGTTCATGCCGGGCTTGAGTTTGAAAGCAAACGATCTAATATCCCCATTGAAAGCGGCCTCAGGAGCAGAATTGAAGCACGATTGCAGGATCTATTAGTAAGTATTGGAGAACGGGAATTTAAATTTGTTAAACAGGGAATACGCGAAATACAGGAAGACCTGAGCCCTTACCCGGCAGCTGAAGGGATTATTCAGCCGCGGGCACCTCCAACAAAAACATTATATATTATTGCATTATTGCTTGCCGGATTAGCTATTCTTCTTCTCACCGGATGTTCAAGCGCGATAACTCAAACTGCACATCTTGTATTAAACAACCCAGACTTAGCAGATACTATCAGCCGATCTTCCTCAATTCCATTTATTAATAAAATTATTTTCGGGCTTGGACTAATCATTTCTTTAATCTTCCCGTTAAAATTTTCTAAAAGGCATCCACAATCTCGTCTACCGACTCATTCAATAACCGGTGCTAACGGTGCAGTTGGGAGTCAATTAATAAGCAAACTAACACAATCTCAAGTTACTCATGGAATCAAAGCATTAGTAAGGGCCCGGGCAGGGTTAGTCCAAAGAAGAGAACTAGCACATCCAGATGTATCAATCATTACCGGCGATCTTTTAAATATTGAAACTCTTTCACGATCTGCTGAAGATACTGATGTTATATATCATCTGGGCGGCTGGAATGGATTAGGGAAAGCTAGTCTGATCGATGCCTTAACATTAAATAGTCTGTCTACTGCCTTATTAACTAACCTTGCTGAAAAAACTAACCAGCGAATAGTTTTTGCTTCATCAATATTCGTGTATCAGTTAGGCGATACAGACACTGATCCAATCAGAGAGGACAATCTTCGTATACGGCCGGATATACAAAAATGGCTTAAACAAGCAGTGCCTGCTATGAATACATACGCACAGCACCACATTACACATCCTCAAGCACAAAGCCCCGATGAATTTATGAGATCCTTATTAGCAGATAATCCTGCACCAGAAAATGTTAATGCGTATGCACTTTCTAAATTGTTAGGTGAACAATTTATCAGACAGTATTCAAACGGTGTTGTCTTAAGATTCTCCAATGTGTATGGGCCGGGTGATGATTCAGACAGGACAATCCCAAAATATATGCGGTTATTAACAGAAGGGAATAATGCAACATTTATTCCCGGCAGGATACTTCAATTTATTTATATTGATGATGTTTTAAAAGCTCTTGAGTCTGCCGGTTCAATGCATATTGAAAATGAAAATGATCAAGTTATTAATATCGCTGATCCTCAGGCATTATCTGAAGAGCAAGTTCTTAAACTGATAAAAGATATTGTCAATTCTCATGCAGACGTGATCCCTATGGACCCGGCAGAAATAGAACAACATAGATTACATATGCTTCCAGCTAAGCAGTACGATACAACCAAGATGAAAAGCAAATTAGGAATTAGTCCTGAGACATTGACTTTACTGTCCGGAGGATTAGAGCAAACAAAGAGATGGCTCATTGATGAAAATGCCGGGAGCATTCTAAAAGATAATACAAATAGCCTGCCTGATGAGAGAGCACCTCCTCCAAATGACACCCTCCCAGCATCTTCTGATCCAGGCGGAGTTGCATCTCTTATTAAACGCCGAATACCTCGAGGCCAGAAACCACAGCTCAAATTTAGCGCACTATACCGGCAAGGTCAGTTAAGTCATAATCTTGTTGGGAAAAACAAGGCAGTTTTTGAAGCAGTCTGGAAAGTTCTTTTTGCTCAATATCCAGAACTTCAGGATATAGTAATTAAAATTAATTTTTATTCAGGAAATGAAAACTTAGCCCGCCTGGAAGATGACATGAGTATAACATTGGATGTTGATATATTACTCAATGCCGATCTCATGGAATTTGAACTGCGGGGAGAACTCGACAACTTTGCCCGGAGAGTAATACGAGGAAAAAATGATTATACACCGCAAGAACGTGCAATTGCAGAAATATATGGAACCGTTGATAAATGTAAATATTTCTTTAATTACTGCACCAATACACAACGGGCGTCCATCCTGAAAACCTTAATCCAAACTGATGATCTTGATGATAAATTGTTTTATCAACTACTTTTTCGATGTATTCCTGAATCTGACCTGGAAGATGTTTTTGAAATATTAAGGAAAGCTTTTAGAAAAGGAAAATATAATTCCTATATACTTATTTTAAATAAATTAAACAAATCAAGTCAGTTTAGTCATTATAGTAGTTTAGTGCGAAATGTTCGAAATTATGCTTTAAAGAACGGTGTACTGCCTGATCACATGCAAAACTATATTCGCGCCTTAAAACCATCCCAAATAGCAATTGAACTCAATGCATTGGAAGTCGGGCCAATGCATTATATCAGGAAGATGAGAAATACGTTACAAAAACAAAAAAGCTGGGATGTAATTGCGGTGACAACCGTTGATGAAAAAATGGGCAGCTATATTAAAGCACATCTTGAAGATTTACGCGGCAGATTATATCCAGAATCAACCCGTGTTGTTGTTCTGCCGCGCGATAGAGAAATGTATAATCTTGACGGAACAATAGCAGCATTACAGGATATTGTTGGAATGAAGCTGAACGATAATAATAAGGTTCTCATTCTGCATACCGCAGGACGAGGAACGAGAAATTATCCTATGACAGCTTATGCAGTAAAAACGAAAGCACTCATTGAAGTACCGCTTGCAATTGATGATAATAATAATAATGTACTCACCAATCTTGATCAGGCAATACGGCAATACCATATGCTCCTTGAAGATACTCCGCGGGGAACTATCACGATAGGTACGATTGATCAACAATGGGCTATCTCCAAAGGTATTGGAGGGCAAATACAGGATTTACAGGTATTTGGCAATCGGAGAGATCTGGGACCTGTGATAGATGAATTGCAAGGATTAGATCTCATCGTAGGCCAAGACCAGTATGGTAATATCATGCAGAAATATTCTGATGAGGAGACCAATAATCGATTGCAGCGCATATTACAAGATCCGAATCTTGAAGATACAGCACCGGCTTTACAATCAATATGTGAACTTGGTCATATCTGGCCCGATGATCAAGGGAATATTTTAGAGATGATCGAAAAACCCAAAGATTGGTTTACCTTAAGAAGACTTCTTGAAAAAGGCACAACAAATATAAACTGGTGGAATCATCGGTACACCTTTGATGCTGCTCAACATATGGTTTCAATATATGAGGACCAGATTGGCAAACGTTTGGATTTTAGTCAGCATTTCCTTGAAGCAGTTACTAAAGATAGGGATCTGTACGTTAAAAATGGGATTAATTCATACATCGCCAAATTAGTTAAAAATAAAGTGAAACAGTTGAAAAAAGATAGTCTGTTTCCAGAAAATCCAAATTATGATGATTTTCAAAGAGTACGAGATTCAGTAGAACGGGAAGAATCTGACAAAATAAATACAGAAAGGGCTAAATTAGAAAACGCATGGGAATTAGCACACATAGCATTGAATAAATTCCATGTCGTTGGTTATATTGATTGCGGAATAAATTCACGTTTTGAAGATACCGGTATCAATACCTCCTTGCTTCAAGCATATATGAAAACCCTGCCTGATCCTAAAGGAGTTGTGCCAAGAGATGGCTTTGGTTTTGACCCGATACAAGCAGCCCTCTTAAATGTAACTGATAATGTTATTGCAAGTCCCCTTATACACCAAGCTATTCAGCAAAGAAAACTAATAATTGATCCGCAAGTTAAAGTTTTTTTTATCGGATCAGCTATCAAAGAAGGACATATAAAAGCACATGTTATTGATGGTGAACCACAACCTACTTATGTATTAGTGGTCAACACACACGGAAAAAAATTAATCACTGAAGGTGATGCCATGGTATGGGGAATAAGAGGGCCGCCGGATGAGCTCGTCGTTGAACCTGGTCAGATTGTCTGTGATGTAGCATTGCAGGACGCTGATACAAAATATGTTAAGCTTAATAGAATTACCCTTCCTATATCTGAAGATCCCTCACAAGAAGGAGGATTAGTTGATAGAATTGAAAGGCACGTACCTGATAATCCAACAATAATAGCAAAAACATACCAAACAGGATTAATTACCTCTATAATTACGATTTTGACTATATTAGGTTTAAGTGCACCAGCTTTTGCTGAAGAAACATCTCATGCAGCAACTAAACCTGTCGGGGGATTTATTCTTGCACTTTTAGGCGGCATATTTATTTTATTTACCTTAACAAGTTATTTTATTAGATCTGCAATCCGTGTACATAGAAGTTCAACCAGACTCTTATCACCAGATCCGGT
>JBDRMW010000018.1:0-7955 GCA_043811735.1 bacterium | reverse complement strand
CCGATTATTCCTGCTGTTAATTTTCTTTTCACAAAACTCTTAAATTTTTTCATATAATAGTATATAATAGCATATATTTATACTTGTATGAACTATTTTAATACAACTGTTCGTAGCCACCATCGGTCTGAACCTTCTTGATCTAACTTGTATTCTTTATATTGACTCATTAATTCAACCTCATGAGAATTCTTGCGTAACAAGACAATATACATCTGCCTGCACAGGAACTTCTTTAGTGAAAATATCTTTTTAACTATTTTTCCCCATAATGTTGTTTGTTGAACCAGGCGGGAACGCTCAATTCCATAACCGGTGCAATGAATTATTGTCAAACTGAGCTTTTCCAATAATCGCAATAAACTTTGTTTTGTATATACCATAACATGCGGCTCAAGAAATGGCTTAAACAAATCATCCCGTTCCGGAATATCAATAAAAATATAACCATTTTTTTTTACATACTGCAGAACATATTTCATAAATTGAAGAGGATCGCCAATATGCTCTAATACAAAACATATAGCAATTAAATCAAAATCCCTCTCGGTTATTTGATCCAATCCATAATATGCGTTAATCCCTTTACGGCGCAGCTTTTGAATATTCTTGTCTGAAGGATCTGTTGCATAAAAAGAAATATGACTCAGATTATTTTTCTTAAATGAATCAAATAAAAAACCGTCTCCGCTCCCGACATCAAGCACTTTTGAAAGTGTTGATAAGTTAAGATACCGGGATAAATATTTGACTCTTTCATCAGCCTGTAGTTGATGCGTGATAGCTGCCTCGGAAGATGTGGAGACTATAGATTCATCATTCAGCCAGACATTTTTATAATAGGAATCAAGATCTTTTTCTGACGGCAGAGGATTAATAAAAATTAACGCGCAGTCAGGACACCGGACTAATTGCTTATGAGCAAATAATTGGCTTTTGTTTTTATATGTGCTGATAGCATCGACTGATTGCATCGTCTCACAAAGTGGACACCATATATTCATGTTATGTATTTTTTTTCATTACCTTGTCCGTTTTTTTTCCGGTTTTCCGCGCCTTATAAATATCAATATATATTTAATTAGTCAGCATATTCGACAGTAATTTATAAACTAAGTCCATATGACATTCTTTTAAATTTAAACAAATAATTCTTCAAAGAATATCTTTCTCAGTTCGCTTAGTTCCCGATCGCCTTCTTCAGTTAGTTCCTCTGCTTTATTTATCCGCGGATAATATTTCTTGGGCATTTTTACATATAATACAAACGTCCGTAAAAGTCCTTCAATCTGTTCTTTACTAAATTGCGGCATCGTAAGAACCGTGCTTCCGATTGGGGTACTTACGTTTGCATGTGCAGCATCCAGATAACCTTTTTTAATACAATAATCCTTTAAATATGTTCCCGAATACGGCTGAAAAACAAAACCATTTATTGAATCAGCCTTAATCTGCCTGTTCAGATTTATGGTATCAAAAACCAGCTCTCTGGTTTCATCAGGGAATCCCAGCATATTATTAACGCTGATTTTCATATGGTACTTATTTAATATGTTAAATGCATCTATGGCCTGTTTATTGGTGAATGACTTTTTTAGTATTTTTTTTCTGAATTCCTCATTCCCGTGCTCCAGCCCAACGGATATTCTATCGCAATTGATTTTTTTCAGCAGTTTTATCTTTGCATCAGTAATTGTTTCGATTCTTGTCTGACACCAAAAGGGAAGATTAAACTCAGCATACATTTCAGCGAATTCTTCCATTTTTTTCATTGACATTGATAAAAATGTTTCAGAATTAAAATAAAAATACGATACAGGAAACCTGTTTATTTGATATTTCATCTCATCTCTAATGCGTTGAATTGATTTTACCCTGTAATAACCAAAACCTTCCTTTTTATAATAATCATAAATTGAAGGGGCATCGCAAAAAGAACACCGGTACGGACAACCCCGGTCAAAATTGATCGGGATCATAGATATCATTTTCCCCTGCATGGGCCTGAATAACCGCTGCTTTTCAAAAACAGTAAAATCTTCCATAGCTGCATGATCTAAATCCACCGGAGATCTCAACCCATTTTTTACAATTGTTCCGATATTTTTTTTAATCCATAGATTTTTAATATTATCATACGGTAGATTTTGTGCAATACAATCACACAATTCTAAGAGCGCATGCTCACCTTCACCCACGCAGATCATATGTACCCGGGGTTTTTTAATTAATTCTTCAGGATTAAAAATTGCATGTACACCTCCAAAGATGACCGGAATATGTTCGCAGGAAGCATGTTCAATCAGTTTAACTCCCATATCAACGGTATCATCAACGACCGAAACTCCTATCAGATCGGGCTTAAAATCATTGACCAGCCTGGCAAAATCCGCATACATGTCTGTTTTTTTAATCTTCAAACCGGCTTCATTAATGTTAAATTTTCTGACCTGCATGCGCTCAACACGTAATTCATCATTTGTTTTTTCAGCCGTCCGATACAAAGTGGTATCAAATACGTTTACCTCATAGCCTTCATTTTTCAATGCAGAGGTTAAAACCGCTATATTATTGGGTAACAAACTAACAAGCATTAAATTTGGATAGACAAGCAACACCTTTAGACGGTTCATTTATTTTTATTTTTCTCCCGATAGATAAGCAATGCTTCAGCTAACTTAAAATCTTCTTCAGTGCTGATTTTTACTGATTTCAAAATATTCATAGGGTACAGGCCGATTTTCCCGGAAAAAACGGCATATCCGTTCTGTTCATAAGATTCGACAAACATATGCGCATTCCATATGCACACAGCCCATGCACATATCTGAACGGGGATTAAATCTTGTGTTCTGGGCAGCATTGCATTAAGATTAAAATTAACGGGTTTACCGTTATAAAAAGCCTGCAGGTACTCTTCTTTTACCGATATGACCGTATCATAATCATTCGTGTTAAAATAATCGATTATATTATCTATATCATCAGCTTCAACAAGCGGAGCAACGGGATTAATCATCACCAAAACATCCGCACCGGTTCCTTTAATAAAATCATAATTAAACTGATCGGATGTTGCAGAATCCGAAGCGAGGGAAGGATCACGCTTGTAAAACTTAACCCCATTTTCTACTGCTATTTTACCCAATTCATCATGTTCAGAATTTACATAGATATCAGTTAATTTTTTGGCATTTTTTGCAGCTTCAATCGCATACCAAATTAATGGTTTACCATGTAATAATTTCAAATTTTTGTTTTTAACGCGCTGACTGCCGTATCTCGCAGGGATTTCGCCTATTATTTGTAACCTGTTGTTTTTATTCATGCAATGTCTGCCTGGTAGTTTTGTTGAAATTCATAATAAACTTCTTTAATTTCTTTTTCGCTGATATCATCATATTTCATTTGTTTCCCAATGTCTTTCGAGAGTATCATAGTCAGGTCTTTACCCGATCTTTTTTTATCCCGTTTTAGAAAAAAAACAATATCCTTAACCCGGATGTTATGAATATCAAACCGCGGATAATATTTTTTAAAAATCTGCTCAAACTCATCATATTTATTTTTACTCATTATGCCTCTTTGTAAAGATACCAGATTAGCAAATCCCATACCCACGATCACTGCTTCACCATGAGACAGCTTAAAATTACTTGCTGATTCCAATGCATGTCCGAAACAATGACCATAATTTAAAAGATTTCTTCTGCCCGCATCAAACTCATCCCCTTTGAAATAAGAATATTTGATGTTCAGGGTAGATGCAATAATATCTTTAAAGTATTTATTTCTTATCAAATGCTGACAGCTTAAATATTTCTTTAGCAGTAAATATCTCCGCACATTTGACATCAGATGAAATTTGATTATTTCACCTAACCCGCTGTTAAAATATTCAGGAGTTAGTGTATTACAAAAAGATTCATCAATAAAAATACAATCCGGCGGATAGAATGTCCCGATTAAATTTTTGCTGCCATCAAAGTTAATCGACGTTTTTGAACCGATGCAGCTATCCGCCTGAGCAAGTAATGTAGTGGGTATAAATATCCATTTTATACCGCGATACAATGTTGATGCAATAAAACCGCTTATATCCTGAAGAATACCGCCTCCGAAGGTGACGAGTAAATCATTTCGAGTAAAACCTTTTTTAATAAGTTTTCTATAGTACACCGCTAACCTGAGATATGATTTCTGAGCTTCCGTTGCCGGAATTATGATTCGAGCATTATCGTTAATAAATGTCTTAAATTTATTCCGGTATATATTAAAAACTTTTTGATCTATAAAATAAAAAGTTCGTGCATGGGGAATTTCTTCAATCAAGCTCATATTACGAGCCAACACATGAGAGCAAAACTCAACAGAGTAATCCTTTATTTTTGAATGTATCCTCATTAAATTGAAAATCCTCCATCAATAACTAAGGCTTGTCCGGTGATGTATGTATTTAAGTCTGAACAGAGAAAAACTGCAAACTCAGCAATCTCATCAACATGCGCAAATCGCTTCAACGGAATCTGCCGAGCTAAAGATATTATTTCTTTTTTCGATAAACTTTCACGAGTTAATTCAGTTATCGTAAAACCAGGGCACAATGCATTCACCAAAACTCCCCGTGCAGCCAGATCAAGAGCCATGGTTTTAGTCAGCCCGATCAGCCCCGTTTTAGCTGCTGCATATGAATGTCTTTTTTCCTTTGCCATAATACCCCATATTGAACTCACATTCAGTATTTTTCCACCGCGTTTCATTAAAGGCACGATTTCTTTAGATATGTTCATCGGACCGGTTAGATTAACCTGAAGGACTTTATCCCAGTTTTCTTTTTGTAACGAGTCTATTGACTCAATGATATTAATGCCCGCATTATTAATGAGAATATCTATATTCTTTAACTTTTGAATAACTGCAATAAAAGAGGCTATGCTCTCGGGAACCAGGAAATCGAGTTTTTCATATCGCACACCGTTAATTCTTTGAGATTTTTTTAAATTTCTTTTCGTTCCAGTGGCAATAACGTTACATCCGTACCTGCGTAATCTTAATACGATAGCTTTACCGATACCCCGCGTCCCGCCGGTGACAACTGCTGTTTTCCCTTTAAAATTCATAATCAGTTTTCTCCATATACTTTATCAACCAGTTTCATTAATTTATATGCATCATGGGAATTTCCGACAGCTATATTACTGTTTGTTTCTATCGCGTCAAAAAACATTTTTACTTCGTGTTCCCATGAAGTGTTAATATTATAGAAACGCCGTTCCTGTTCTTGCCAGGAGACCGCAGATCCCGGAGCATTATTACGCTCAACTGACATTTCTTCCTGCCCGTACGATCCGGACGTGGTCAATAATCCGTTTATAACTATATGTCCCTTTTCTAAAAATATTTCCATGGAAAACATATGCCTCCACTGGGTCATCGTCGAATGCAGCGATGCTACCTGCCCCTGCTTGTTCCTGAATATGGCAAACACATTGTCTTCCACATCAAGTTTCCAAAATAGATTCGATATATATGCTTTTACTTCATCGAAATCATCAACCATCATCAGGAATAAATCAAGCATGTGGATGCCCTGATCAAGGAATATTCCTCCGCCGGCTGTTTCGCGTTTTGCGCGCCAGGTGTTGCAAAAATCATTGCCCACGCTTTTGCCATATCGTCCCCTCATCCAAAGGACCTTCCCGATTTCGCCAGAATCGATTATTTTTTTTGCATGGATCATACTCTCGTGATGGCGATGATTAAATCCGAACATCAGCTTGCGGCCGGAATTATTTTTTTCAGCATCCACCATCTGTTTCATTTCAAATGCATTTCTGCCGGGAGGTTTCTCGCTGAATACATGTTTCCCGCTTTGCAATGCTTCAACGACGATTTTACTGGTTAAAAAATTGGGCGTACAAACAAAAACAGCATCAATATTTTTAGCGTTAATAATATCCATATAATTTCTGGTAAATGTGATGCCGCTCATATCAACGGATTTGGGTTCCACCAGATCGCTAACCATAATAACCCGGTGATCCTTATTTATTGAACGGGCCATATTAAGCCGTATGCGGCCTTGCACCCCTAAACCTATGATCCCAATATTCATCGATTTCTCCCAAATTTATCCAATAATATACAATATGATTACAATGATTACACCTTTATTTGATCATATATACTTCGCTGCCTATAATAGAATCATTTATATAATGAAGTATTAATCCATGGATAATCTCAACGAAGCCGTATGCGTTCGTATCTATCCAAAAATTAATAATCCCCTGCTTTCGCAATGGGTTATCAGAGTTAAATCCTGATAATGTTATAATCTTCATGCCTTTGTTACGAGCAGAAATACAGGCGTTAATAATATTCGGCGAAGTTCCACCGCTGCTTATCGCAATCAAAATATCATCTTTTTTTCCAAATGCACCTATTGCTTTACTGAATACATGCTCGTATCCATAATCATTAGAGAATGTTGTCAGCATAGGTGAACCGCTTATTGCCAATGCTTTAAGACCCGCATTTTTCGTAAGATCAATTGCCATATGCTCTGCAAGAGCTGCTGAACCGCCATTCCCGACAATATAACTTATACGATCCGTATCTTTTGTTTTTTTCAGCATATTAATTGCTTCATTCATTGCATCCCGGTTAGTTTGATTGTTTAAAAATCCGCGAAAAAGATCATCCAGCCGGTCATAATACCCTTCAATCAAATAGTTTGTATTGCTTTTTTTATTCATATATTGGTTCCTTTCCACTTAATGTTCATATTCAGGCCGGTATCACCGGGGATTCAATAAAACTCATGCTGTCAACTTATGCCGCCATTACAGCTGCAACGCATTTTCAATAAAAGAAAACAAATTCTTTTTATAATTTTCATGATATCTATACTGATTATAGCGTTCATCGTGCTGCGCAAAAATATTCCTTTCATCACGAATAAACTGCATAGCATCATGTAATTTAAACTCATTATTTACATAACAAACCGGATATATACCCTTAGAATCCTTATTTTCAAAGATCGGCGTATTAAAGTGATTATACCTATTCCATTTGTCATAAAGCAAGACAGGAATCCTGTTAAGCAGAGCCTCATCAATTGTCGTTGAAGAATAGCTAACAAGTGCATCAGCTGCTGATAACACATCAGCAAACGGACCGCTGCTGCTGATAATATAGTTGTCTGATTCCGGCAGCAAGTAACGGACTTCATCATCGGTTAAACCAAATCCCGGATGAAGGCGAAGGATAAGACGCATATGTGCTATGGAATCAATAGTCATAATAATATTGCGCACACTTGAAAAAAACTCATCAAATGTTTCGATAAATAGAAATCGTTCGGTATTGGAAGTTGCATGAAGAAAAACAAAATCATCAGGCTGTAATCCGTATTTTCTTTTAAGGGATTCTTTATCAGATTTATTCACCTGTGCAAACAAAACCGGATCGGTCTTGATTTCATTATTTTTAACGTAGGTATACTTTTTTTTAAAATAGTGCAGATGTGTTTCCTGGACAGGAAGAGAAAGTGCAATATCAGTATAATCCCCATGCATAAAATGTTTACATAAGTTAGTAAGTTCTTTTTCGTGACAATCATTAACCGGTATCGGATGGGTTCCATGAGATATGAACAATGAACGTTTTCCCATCTTCCGGGACAATTCGGCTATGATACCCATCAGATCCAAACCTAAAAAAGAAACAATTACATACTGCCGGCATAGCTTAAATATATCTGATAATACTAATGCTCTATCAACCATCCATTTTAAATAAGAACGCCATCCAATGCTAATTATGGGAATAACAATGGGCCAGTAGATTACCTCAGCATAAGTAATATTACTTTTACCGCAATCAGAGATTATATTATCTATGGCCTCATCGATTGATTGATGGCTTGGTGCAACTTGAACATCTACATA
>JBDRMW010000017.1:0-7920 GCA_043811735.1 bacterium | reverse complement strand
ATGTCGAGTTCTGACCACAGGGTGCCTGACGTGGGAAGAAAATTTTGGATCTCTTTTTTGATGGGCAGTATCCTTATTGCTGCTGCAACGGGAATCGGCATATTCAGTTTTTATAAAAAAACAATAGACCTCGAACTTACCCTCCTTGAAAAGACGTATAAACCCGGAGAACAGATACGTTTAAGCGCTGTTGTTATGACTCGTTCATTTAAATCACTGCAAACACTGATCAATGCGCGTATTGTAAGCGCCGATACCAATCAGCTGCTCCAGACATATTTCCCGATTTTAGAACGAAAAAAGGAGTATAAATTTGATTTTGATTATACGATTCCTGCACACATGTCTTCGGGCCAGTACCGGCTGGTGGTAAAAATAATGTCATACAGCAGAACAGACAGTATTGATGATTTGGCGAGTATTGAACGAAGTTTTACGGTTAAGCCTCCGCGAAAACTTACCGCGAAAGAAATTGCGACCAAAAAAGCAGTAAACTCGGGGAAAGGCATTCCCATTGACGCTGATTTAATTCTCTATCCGATAGAAGAAGAATATGTGAAATACGGAAAAACAATTCCTTTGATCGGCATGTTTAAGAATATTACGTATTGGGATGGTGATTATAAATTATCGGTTACGGTAATTGATCCAAAGGAAGAAAAAAAGGAGTTTACCCGGGATTACCGGCTCAGTTCTAATAAACAGCAGGAGTTTACATTTGAGTATGAAATTTCAAATGAGAAACCGGAAGGCCGTTATGCGGTTATGGTGCGGTTACTTAATAACCGGGAAGGGAAAAAAGGTTTTGGAAATTTAATCAGCGAAATAGTATCCAGTTTTTCATTGATTGATGAAAAACCGGCGGTTAATCTTGATAATATTGAATTAAGCATTCCCGGCAGGAGCGAGTATGAGTTTAAGGTTGGTGCAGATGATGATCGTGGTATCGTTGAGGTGCTTTTCAGCTATGAAACGCAAACAGAGGGCATGGTAAAAAATGTTGCCCGGCTGGTTACATTGAAAAAAAAGAAGCAGACTCATACGGCGGCCATGCAATTAGCTTCAGGCAATGAGCGTGAAGGTGTATGGACGTGTAAAATCATGATGCCTTCTGAAGGGGGGAAATTTTTATTTTCCGTGCAAGTAAAAGATACTAAAGAACAGGTTGTAACTACTGAACAATACCCCATTTCAATAATCAAACCAATTAAGATAAAAAAAACAGAATCGTTTGATGATTTAAAACCGCTGCCGGGATTTGAAGGATACGGAGACTGGCAATAACTTACACCCGTTATTCGCGGTTCGTGGTTCGTAGTTCGTAAAAGTCAAAGACGAACCACGAACCACGAATAACGAACAACGATCCTTGTAATAGTTGGAATAATTATTTTTCCTTGAAATTTTAGTCTTTAGGGGTTATATACACAAAGGAGGGATACATATATATAAGATGCAATAGGGGAAATAATGAGTTTTCAACTTCGCCGAGTTACAGGCGGGCTGGCGATTATTATAGTTGTGGCAGTCTCTGCTATGTGTGCTGATATTGCTAATCTGCAGCTGGTGGTGGCATCTCCTGATCCGGTGCAGGCAGGAACAGATGTAAACTTTCAAGTTATTCTAGTAAATGCCGGTTCGGAAATGTGGGATGCAAAAACATATTCGGTTGAAGCTGAATTGTACGATTTAAGCAAGACATATCTGCATAAAAGTGATCGTATACAAGGAGAGCGTGCAGTGAATCCCGGGGGAAAATCATTAATATATGTTCAGCTGTCTATTCCGGAATATTTCTCAGGGATATATTATTATCGTATTTATATTATGAGGGGGACTACAAGAGTTTATACCGGTAAACTTACCCCCCTGCGGGTCAATCCGCTTCCGATTCTTCCGCCAAAGCCTCCTGCGGTGAAGCTGGGAGGAAATTCTATTTTTTCATATAGAAGTGATTCATCAAATGATTGGAATGATTATACAGGAAATGTGAGCGTAAATCTGGTAGGGCGCGTCTTAGGCCGATCAATTCTTTTTAATCTGTATACAATCCATGATCAGGATGATGCGATCGATATTTATACGATTCTTTTTAATTATTATGGCGGGAATGTGCGTATTGCATTAGGTGACATTCTGCCTGAATTCTCTGAATTAAGCATGTATGGGACCGGCATGAGGGGTGTCTCCTGGGAAAATCAAGCGGGGAATTTTAAGACTACCCTGATCGGTGCACGTTTGATTGAATCTGCTGAGGGGACGAGTACCACTGACGGCGTATACCGCCGCATGCTCTATGGCGGTGAAGAAGAAATTTCATTACCCTGGAAGATAACCGGTAAACTGCATATGTTAGGAGGCTCAGATGTTGAAAGCTCGGTTGATATTGCAGGCCCGACACTGGTTCCTGAGAAGGATACGGTATACGGAGGCGCGTTAGTCTGGAACGGCTTTTCATTTCTTACCATAAAAGGACAGTATGCATCAAGTTCGTGGGTTGAAAATACCTTGAGTACTGCTGCAGCCTTAAGCGATTCTGCCTATCGCTCAGATATCGAAATCGAAACAGATTATTGGACCATGTCATCCTATTATCAGCGGACAGGCCCGGATTTTAAATCATTCGGTGCACCTGAGGCTAATGCTGACCGCATAACCTTGAATATGACCAATGACGTTTATTTGTTTGATTTTTGGACATTATCAGCCGGATATAATAAATTTTTTGATGATCTTGATGACGATCCCAATATTGTGCGGACCACGCAGGAGATTACCAACGGCGGAACGTCGCTTAATTTCCGTACCGGAACAGGCATCTCTGGAAGTTATTCATTAAATGCCGTATTCGGAGAATTACGCGATATTCAAGATAATGAAACTAAAACCATGACGTACGGTCTGTCACAATCTGTATGGGGACAGAGCATTGCCGTGAATACCCAGACTTCAGAATTCAGAGATAAAGTTAATCCGGACAGTGATCTTGACACGATGACCAACAGCTTTAATATTAATTGTGTTATTGGCAGCAAATTTTCCGGCAGCTTGGGCGTATCTTTATCAGAAAATAAAGATATTTTTGATTCATCAGAAGAATCAAATAATTCATATAGTCTTTCGATAAATCAGATTATAATGAGAGATACATTGACGATGCAGCTTTGGGGTACCAATACACTTAAGTCTGATACGGATAAAACTGAAGACAGTGTTGAAGTTGAAGGCAATATAGAGTTTACGTATGTATGGAAGAAAAATGTTTCAGTAACCCTGGGCGGATCTTCAAAATCATTTAATGATGAGATTGATCCTTCGGTCAATACGCATGAAACCGGAGCAAATATGCGTGTAAATTATAGTTTTTAAAAAGAAAAGGGGTCAGATCTCGACATGAGACATAAGAATATGAATAACCTTGTTTCTCTTAGAACGAAAACGCTTATGTCTCATGTCGAGATCTGACCCCAAATGGAGGATGTGTATGAAATTTAAATTAATCTGCTTGATGATGCTGATTTTAACCATTATTGGTATCCGTTTTCCGGCTGGTGCTCAGGAAGAAGAATTGCCTGACCTTGAAACCAAAGTAGCATTGGAATCAGGTTTGGAAAAACGATTAAGAACCATTTTAGCTGAAATTACCGGGACCGACAAGATCACCATATCCGTGAATGTGCATCTCTACAATAAAAAAGAGCGCAAGACGCTTAAACAAACAGAAAAAGAACCTCAAGAACCTGAGAATCAAATGATACTCCCCGGGGTTCCCATGAAAGATACTCTCGGCAAAAGATCTAAGCCTATTTTGGCGCCGTTGACCTATGAGGAAAACAAGACCATGATAAAAGGGATTTCAGCTAATGTCTTTCTGGATTCTCACGTATCAGATGAGATGATGTCGATGGTTGAACGGGTGACCAAAGCACTTTTAGGTATAGATCCTGCACGGGGAGATGAGCTGGTGATAGAGCGGATACCGTTTGGCAGCTGGAATATCGATTGGAAGAGAATGGTTCAACCGCCTGATGTGTATTGGGTAGCCGCCATACTGCTAGGTATTTCGGGATGGATGTTCGGTGTCTTATTTTTATTCGGGCCGTTCAGAAGATTTTTTATACAGCTGGTTAATTCGATTGAATCTCTGGCGGAAAAAAGCAGTGCGCAGGAATCCTCTGCGCAGGCTCAGAGCATAATGCGTACCACCGATATTTTTAATCAGACTAATGCAGGTGATAAATCAAATGAAGATGAAAAACATAAAAAACCATTTTCTTTTATTAAGGATATAAATTTAAATGATTTAGTATATATGTGCCGTAAAGAACAGCCTGAAATGATTGCGATTATAGTGAGTTATCTTAATCCGGCGCTCGCGTCGCGCTTTTTAAACGTATTAGGAAGAGATGTTCAGGAAAGAGTTTCTCAGGAACTCTCTCAAATTAAAGAACGGCCTGCTGAGCTGGTCCTGGCGCTCGAGAAAAAAGTTAAAGAAAAAATTGATTTTATGATCGGCGGGGAAGACCGGCTGCAGCAGATTATTAATTTTTCTGACAGCCGTCTCCAGATGTCGATGGTTGAATCATTAAAGGCATCAAATCCCGAATTCGCCGGCCGAATTAAGAAGCTTATATTTTCATTTGAGGATATGATAAATCTCGACGGCAACACTATTCAAATGTTAATACGAAATATTAATCCGGCGATATTTGCTCAAGTATTGAAATCAATGCCTGATGATTTTAAGAATAAAATCCTTCATGCACTTCCGCCGGGATTGATGGAGCGGCTTCAGGAAGAGATGGAGTTAGGCAAACCCTTGTCTGCAAAAAGGATAGAAGAAGAAAAACGAGTAATCGTACAGCTCATTAAGAATTTTGAACAGCAGGGACTCATAGAGCTGGGGAAATAGATAGAAGCGAAAAACTAAAAACGCAAAGTGAAAAGTGCAAAACTTAAAGTCAAAGTCAATTAACGAATAAAGAAAAGCGGGAGGACACATATGGATATAATGTCGGTTTTGGGATTAATGGTTGGTATCGGTTCTACCTATTATGTTATGGCAAAAGGAAAGATAGCATATCTGCTGTTTAACCCTGATGCTGCCATATTGGTAATTGGCGGGACCATAGGGGCAACACTTATTACCTTCCCCTGGAAAATCTTGCGGCAGATGCCGAAAGCGGTCTGGATGATTTTCTTTCCTCAACGGAAAGATAAACCGGCAAATACTATTAGAAGCATGGTTGAGTTGGCTCAAAAAGCAAAAACCAAAGGCATAACAAGTCTGTCCGGCGAAGTAAAAGACAGAAGCAATCATTTTTTAATTGACGGGGTGCAGATGATGGTTGATGACTTGGATCCCGAAGTCATCCGGGAAAATATGGAAAAGGATATTACCTTCATCAGACGCAGGCATCAACAGATAGCAAGTATATTCAGAACCATGGGAACCTATGCGCCTATCTTTGGACTTTTAGGAACACTTATCGGCGTCGTACAGGTGCTTCGTAATCTTACTGATCCTCAAAGTATGGGTGCGTCAATGGCAATTGCCGTGACAACCACATTCTACGGTATTTTCTTGACGAATTTTGTGTTTTTACCTATTGCCGGAAAACTATCTATACACAGTGATGATGAACTGCTGCTTAAGGAAGTAGTGATTGAAGGGCTTCTGGCGATTCAGAAAGGCGATATCCCGATCATTGTAAGTAAAAAACTGGAAACATTTTTATCATATAAGATACGCGTTAAGGAAATTAAGAAGAAGAAAAAGAGATAATATAAGATAAAATTACAAATTACAGATTACAAATTTTAAATCAAAGGCACAAGGCAGCGTCAACGTCAGTGGCAAAGGCTTAATGATATGAAAAGTATTCGGTTTTTTATTAATCGGCGGAGCAGCGGCGATAATCCGATATGGTTGACGATATATTCGGATTTGATGACTAATCTTATGCTTTTTTTTCTCCTTATGTACGGCATGACGATTATGTCCGACGAAATGAGGCAGCAGATTATTTACGGGCTTGAAACTAAATTTAAACCAAAGATGACTGAGACCAGGCTGAAACAAGTTGTTGACCGTATTCAGGAAGAAGAATCTATTAATCGGATGAATCATTATATGATCAGCGAAAATTTAAAACGATATGCAAAGGTTGAGGTTGATGAGCATAAAATACGTATAATCCTGCGCACGCCGATTCTCTTTGAGTCAGGAAAAGCAGAGATAAAATCGCAGGGCAGACAGGTTTTGTCTGAGCTTGCTGAAGTATTGCAGGTATTGAATAAACCGATTATTGTTGAAGGTCATACTGATGATTCACCGGTTGCCTCAGGAGCATATGAGTCAAACAGGGAACTTTCATTGGAAAGATCTATGGAAGTATTGCGGTTTTTTCAGGCTAAAGGCATGGATCCATCAAAATTGAGTGCGTCAGGATACGGTGAATGGCGGCCGTTATATCCGAATGATACGGAATTAGGCCGCATGCTTAATAGACGGGTTGAGATCCAGGTGGTTCGTGAGGTAACCAGATGAGTTCGCATCACGCACGAAATCAGTTGTATGAAGCTACCAAGTTAGCTGAGGTGGACAATGCCTCATTCTGGCTGGTACCGTACGGGAATATGATGACGATTCTCATGATCTTTTTTCTGGTTATGTATGCGTTTGCCCTGCAAAACAAATGGAAAGTAAAAAAAATTACTGAAAGCATAAAAGAGTCAATCAGCAGTAAACGCCTCTTAAAAGAAGATCTGGAGCGGTTGGGGCTTTTGGGTGAGTTTAAAAATTTCATATGGAATAATCAGATGGATCAGTTTATAGAAATTACAGCTGATTCACGGCTTATTCATATTGCCATGCAGTCTCCGGTATTATTCGGCTCAGGAAGCATTACCTTGACAGATAAGGGCAGGAAAATATTAGATCAAATTGCGATGTTAATAAAATCAGAAGTCGGGGATGTGCGGGTTGCAGGATATACTGATAATGCCCCGGTTACCTCAGGGGTGGTGCAGGACAATTGGGAATTGTCCGGGAAACGCGCCTATAAGGTAGTACACTATTTTACAAAAGAGTGCGGCCTTATTCCCATCAGGTTTTCAGTAAATGGATATGGCGAATATTCACCGATGGTATCGAATGATTCACCTGAGAATAGAGCACTTAACCGGCGGATTGATATCAGCATTATTAAGAAGAAAAAATTGTGGACGGAGTAAAATTCGACGGAGTCGAATTTTAGATTACGAATTACAGATTACAAATTACAAATTTAACGGCAACGGCAATAACTATGAAGAAAACTATAATACATTCATTTAAATTTATCCTTATTATAACATTCTTGTTTTTAGGAGCATCCTTTTTAGGTGCGCAGGAAGGCAGTGATCGGGAGAAGCAGGGGCAGATAAATTATCTCTATAAGATGGGTACGGAATGTTATTATCAGGGTAAATATTCTCAGGCTATAAAATACTGGGAAGCGGTGCTTGATATTGATCCTCAGCAGACACAGCCGCCGGCGCTTATTGAGAATGCCCGTGAGCAGGTGCAGAAAGAATCCGGGCCGGTGGATGATAAGTTCAAAGCAGCTGTAAAAAGGGGCGAATTTTTTGAAGCGCTTGAGTATAACCTGAAACTGCTTGATTTAGATCCAACGAACACAGATTATAAGGATTCGATGACGAAAATCAAGAAAATTGTTGATATATTTACCACGCTTCCGAAAAATTCAGATGTAAAACGGCTGGTCATTCAGGGAGTATACGCATATATCATTAAACCGGTTGATATTGAACTTGCCTTTTCATCTTTACGGCTTGCCCTGCAGAAAGATCCTAATAATAAAAGTATAAAAGATTTTTTTGATCAGGTTAAATTGAAAAATCCGGAAGCATCCCGCA
>JBDRMW010000016.1:0-2562 GCA_043811735.1 bacterium | reverse complement strand
ATATGTACTTTTACAAGATCGATCCCGATCATAAACCATTAACTTTTGAAGACTTTTTCGTCGATGTCCCGGAGGAAAAACTAGATAACATTAAATCCTTTTTAAATGGTCAGGTGTATCAGTATGCGCTGATACTTGACGTCTATTGTTAAAAATCGGGATAGTTTGTCATAGAATTCAAAGTCAGCGCAGGTGCCCAGAACATCAACGCATATTACCGATATATATTTATTCCCAACCTTGATATGGTCATCGAACAGCTCGATCCTGGAATCCAACACTTGTTCCCGGATGGTTTTCTGCGCCCGGTAGATATCGCCGTTTTTTGAGGCAGCATAAATCGGGAATTGAAGCTTTATATTCTCATCGGAATGGTTCAGATGGTAAAAACAGTAACTTCCTACTTCATCAGGGACCATTTCTTTTGCCTTGATACCGGCCCTGGCCAGGTTCTCAAGAAAAAGTGAGCAGTTATTTTCCAATAAATCCTTTCTTTGCCGATGTTCATCGCCCGAATACTTGAATTTAGGGCGGGAAAAGGGATTGTATTTTTCAAAACTGCTTAAACAATCAGGGAGCTTGCGATGGGTAATAAATAAGAATTGTTCAATTGCTCTGACATCTTTGTAGCTTTGGATTAATAAGTCTTTCCTGTGTTCATCAAACGCGGTTCTCTCTTTCATCATAGAAAGATGTTTGTCTAATACGCCGCGATATTCTTTCCGGTTCCTTTTGACAAAAGTTAAAACAACACCTTCATCCAGGGCATTTAAAGTATTGATTATTGTCGTAAAACCGCCGGCAAAAGTATCATCGTCCTGGTAGCTTAACGGGATCCCTTGATATTGATAACATTTTGTATAATCAAGGTTCAGGGAAATAAATAAATTATCGTTGAAGGTTTCCAGAAAATTAAAATATATTCCGTTATTTGGACAGGTTTTTCTCATACCAACTTCTCCGCTGTCTCCCCTGCCCGCAGGTAATCCTGCCAGCACGGCATATCTTCAGAATAATATGAGTAACTGCCCTGAAGGATATATTTTCTATAAAGTCGGCCTACGAAATATCCTTCCCGGAAAGATTTGCGTTTATAGTAAACAGCAAACCAGAGAACAGCAGCCGGAATAAAGATAATTAACCCCTGTTTTAGCGCGATAATAAACACGACTGATACTCCTATAACCAGCTCCGCGATGTTTAACCCCATTAGTAATGCCTCGTATCCAACGTTTCTATGATTTAATACCAGGCTACGGCTATGGAGCGCGTTTTTTGAGTTGATAATATCTTTTATCGCGACCATGGCACTTTACCCCAGTACTATGCTATTAATAACCACCTGGCTAATATCGATGATCTCTTCAGAACGGAAAGTGCTAAACAGGAATCCCACTATTTCCCCAACCCCAAATATTGCCGCACCACCGAAAATGATCTTCATCATCTGGCTCATTCTGTCCTGGTCCTGCCTGCTTGCCGCCCAACCGATCACCCCACCAATAACAATTAAGGAACCAATTATTCGTGTCCAAATAAGCACTGTGGTATTAATAAAATCCGCTACATTGCTCGTGAATGTATCGGCCGCTAAACAACTGGTACATAATAAAAACAAAATCGCTGCTGTTAATGACAATTTATATAATATTCGGTTCAAGATATGCCTCCTTGATACTATTTTTATAAAAGCTCTTTTAACGTTGTATCCTCTTCCATCTGCTGATATAACAGCGCTACCCTTTCAACTTCCCCTTTTGCCTCTGCTTCATCGAAGTTCAGTATTGCGACATACTCGATTTGCAGATCACTCTTGATGCTCTGAACAACGCCCCCTTTCAAAACTATGTATAATTTATCCATATTTCTACCTCCCATAGATTTAATCCATTTTCATTTGAAGTGACATCACAGGTCCGGTTTTTGTTTCCGTAGCTTTTTTACTTTCAATTACTCTCGTTACTGCTAAATGAATCTCCTCACCGGCAAACGGTTTCAAAATAAATTTCCTTGCGCCCCAGTAATCTGCCGCTTTCTGAATATTCTTATCCGAAACTATAATCACAGGCGTATTGTTCCCTTCATACCTCAATACTTTCAGCAACCCAAGCCCTGATAAATTCCCGCCTAAGGTATCTACCGCTAGAACAACATCAAGTTGAAAATTATGTATTAACGTTAAGCCTGTCTCGGCAGTGTTTGTGTGAATAATGTGGTACTTGTCCTTAAACAAGACATCCATGGCTGACCGAATCCACATATCGTCTTCAATGATTAACAACATCGGTTTATGAATAATGATCACCCCCTAACTAGATTTATAAGCCGGAATTGAATCAGACCTCAGTTATTTATATCGGAACATTGATGCCATTTTCTTTTTGAATCTCACAATGTGTCATTTGCCGCCAAGCGATTTACTACAAAACTCCATCTGTGTTAATAACGGCAATGGGTTTGGCCCATACAAGCATTAAGTGAAACGATATTCCGCCCGTACGTTTAATGGGAATAAGTGCCGATAATTGCCGATATAACACCATCTATTTGACGAATTATCGG
>JBDRMW010000015.1:0-5457 GCA_043811735.1 bacterium | reverse complement strand
CAGCGCTGGCTTGGGAAATGGCCTCCCGGATGAATGCTGATTATTCCCCGGCATTATTGGATAGTGTAAATAAAAAAACGGGTAAACTCCACCTGGTTACAGCTTGACCCCTGTTTGTTTAAATTGCTACAATCAATAAATATTATGAAAAATATTCGATTATATGTTTTATCGGCTTTTTTGCTGCTCGGAAGTATTACGGGTATTTCTTTTGCTGAAGGAATTAAGATAAGTACCGGTTCGATTTTGCTCTCAGGTAAAGCGGGGGATGTCTTTAAGGGGAGTTTTACGGTTACGTCTGCTGAGGATAATCTGCGGGAAGTAACCCTGGAAAAAAATGTAAAAACATGGTTTTTGCTCGAAGAAAATAAAGATATTAGACAAGATTCCTGGATCAGAGTGGTGCCTGAAAAACTGGTTCTTAAAGCAGGTGATGAAAGAATTGTTACATATAATGTATCAGTCCCGCCTGATGCGGCAGGCTTTCTAATGGCGATGATAACCTTTGAAGTGCTGCCAGAAGAAAAAGAAAAGAAAGCCGCAGCTGAAAAAAGAGGCAGTGTTGATGAGGAGGATATAGGAGAAGGCCTCTCAGGGGACGGCCTTCTTCTGCCGCAGCAGAGTGAACAGATCTCAGCCGAAAATGGGGATGATCTTAAAGAAGAAGAAATCTTGTTTATTTATAATCTTCCCGTCTATCTGCTTGTTATTGGGAAAACAAGCCTGACCTATGAAATATCAGATATAACTCTTGAGAATACAACTGATAATTTCAATATGAATTTTAAAGTAGAAAACACCGGAAATGTGTTTATTAAACCAGAAGAGATATTGATTCAAGTGGAAGAATTAGAAGAGCCTGAATCAGGAAAAAAATGCGGATATCTCTTGTGCTCGACGCCGAATTGCCTCTCTTTCCCCGGGATATGCTTGAATATAAAGGCCGCTGGAAACGACTGGAATTAGCTAAAGGAGAATATGGGTTAGCTATTCAGTTAAAGGGCAGTTATCCTGAGTTTGTGAATAGGAATGAGTATATTCTGATCATTGATTCACAAGGTGTATATTCGTTAGAGGAAATCGATGATGAATAAGATTAAAGGAATCTGCCCCTATTGCCGGCATGAGATTGAAGTTGATCTTGATTCAAAAAAAATAGACAAAATTGCACAATCGTCTGGTGATTCCCTTGCAGATGGATTAAAAAAGATTGCCGGCGATAAACAACGAAGAAAAGACCTGTTGTCACAGATGCAGAAAAATCTCTCAACGAAGAAGAAAGAATCAGATGATTTGTTTAAAAAAGGCATCAATGATATAAAAGAAAAAGGCCTCGGAGATAAACCCATCCGCGATATAGATCTTTAACACCTGTTTCTCGTTATTCGTTTTTCGAGATTCAACGTCAAAACCAGCCCTTAGGACCCTCCTTGACAAGCGTTCCTTTTCATATATACTTACTAGTGGATATTAAAATCGACAGTTTACTTTAAATAACTGATACATGTAGACTATATATAGAAACAATGCAAAATATTTAAGTTCCTATGTGACTAAACTCACATAGGATTGTTTTTTTTAAAGCATATGCTAAAAAAAATTATCAGTCAAATCAAACTGTACGTTCCGACGGAAACGATAGAAAATAGCTGTAACATTGAAATTACAATTAAAAAAACAGGGGATAATTGTAAAAACAGATTGATTTTTCAATCATATTTAATGTGACTTAATACACATTGTCATTGACAAATGCTCGCTATATACTTATAACGAGATGAAAAATATGAGAAAAATAATTGCGTTTATTATCCTTTTACTCTTAATCAGCCTCCCGGCGGTATTTTTATTCGCTGCGGGGCCTGGTACGAGTGCTGCCAATTTTTTAAAATTAAGCATCGGTGCCCGCGCTGTTGGTATGGGAGAATCTTTTGCTGCGGTTGCCGATGATATATCATCCGTCTACTGGAATCCTGCCGGTCTTGCCCGCATAAAAAACGGGTCTGTCCACTTAAGCCACAACATCTGGTTTCAAGATATCAATTATGAGTTTGTCGGTGTCGGTATCCCTCTGGGCAATACAAATGAGGCTTCCTCTGTGCTTCCCTTTGCAGGCATCGGCTCAAAAGGATCTCTGGCTATAAGCGCTAATTATCTTTACTTAGGCGGTATGGAACGCAGAACCGGCAATACCGCTGAACCAGAAGGAAAATTCGGTGCCAATGATTTAGCAGTTACTCTTACATATGCAAATGCACTTCCGTTTGTTTCTAAAAGAAACCTTCTTGCAGGAATCAATTTTAAAACTATTAGACAGCAGATCGATGATAAAAAAGCAAGCGCATTTGCGGTTGATTTTGGGATGCAGTATAAAATTGGTCCTATTATCTCAGCATGTGCTGTTCAGAATTTAGGAACTAAAATGAAGTTTATTGAAGAATCTTATCCTTTGCCGCTTAACTATAAAATCGGTCTTGCCTGGCAGCCGATGGGGACTGCTCTTAATATAGCTGTAGATATAAATAAGCCTATAGATAATAAACTTAATTATCATTTAGGGACGGAATACTGGGTCGGGCAGATCATTGCTTTACGAGCAGGATATTTACAAGGCGATTCAGTTCAAAGAAATGCATTGACAGGCAAAGGTTTTGGACGTAATACCAATAATGAGTTAGTAGGCTTAACCGGCCTGATGGCCGGTGCTGGTTTTAGAATATTAGGCTATGGTGTTGATTATGCGTTTGTGCCGTACGGCGAACTGGGTAATACGCACCGCGTAAGCCTGGATATGAAATTTTAATTGAACAGTAATCCATGCATTATGAAAAATAAATTTTCTTCCTTATTAAGGAACATGCTATCCAAAAAACCCCTCTTCTTAATTATTATGTTAACATTTACATACATTGGATCTGCTTCAATTGTGTGTGCTGTCGAATCCAGGTGGAATGGCAACGGCGGTAATAACAATTGGTCAACCTTGGGGAACTGGAATAATGGTGTTCCAGGACCGGGAGATACGGCACGGTTTGATGGTTCTACCCCGCCATCACCAAACAAGCCATGTGTTATTGATATTGCCGTAACCATTCAAATGTTAATGGTTGATTCTGCTTTCACCGGATCTATAACTGCAAACAACGATATAGTGGTGACCACTAATTTCCAATTGTCGAGCGGCACCTTTAATCTTGGTTCAAACGACTTGACCATCGGTGACCAGTTGAATATTGAAACTAATGCTACATTTAATATGGGCATCTCAACAGTAACGATGAAGGCTCAATCCGGACCGCACAATATTAAAACCAGCGGCAATTCTATCTATAATTTAGTCATTTCATCAAATGTTAATAATGCATCTTATATATTGATGAGTAATCTTGATATTACAAATAATTTTACTATTGAGCATGGGACGTTCAGCACAAACAATCTCATGGATTATACCGTAAATGTGGGGAGCAGTGTATATTTAAACGGCGGAACCTTTGAAGCAAACGGTTCAACCATAACGGTTGGCGCAAGCTGGTCAGCGCCTGACGGAGGAGGAACATTTAATTACGGAACGTCATCTGTTACCCTTTCCGGTTCCGGGATTCTTGATGCTTATTATATAAATTCTAAATTCCATAATTTGAGTTTTGCGGCGAGCGGTGAACAAATAGTTTTATCTGCTTCAATAATGGAAGTAAAGAACAACATCTCATTTAATGGTGGAGAAGTTACGGATGGTTCAGAATCAAATGATATTTGGGTTTCAGATATTGATGACCCGGATTCAATTTATATACATCCCGGAACAATAATGAATTTTTCTGTGTTAGCATTGTATGCTGCTACTGATACGGTTAATCTGCCCAGCTATTCAGGTTATAAAACACTTGACCTGCATACTGATGTTTCAGTTAATACTACATATTATGTTCAGGCAGGCGGCATAGCAGGCACTAATATTAATGTTTATGGGGGAAATGGTCCATCAACAGAGGGTTTTCTTAATTTAAATGGGCAGTCTTTGGTTACGAGCAATTCCTTCCGGCTGGGTTATACAAATCCAACTTCAGGCAGAGGGAATTTGATTACCAACGGTGGAAACGTAAACATCGGCAGTTTGTCATTGTATAAAGGTGTTTTTAACGCGGGATCGTCACACATAGATGTCACGTTTAATTGGACTAAATATCCCGAAGGAGAGTTTGTTTCCGGGACTTCGACCGTTACCTTTTTAAATGCGATCACTTCAACTATTAAAGGTTCGAATACTTTTTATAATTTGATTTCAACTGATACATCAAAACCTAGCGTTAAATTTGCATCCAATACGGTTACCTATGTAGTCAACCATCTTGAGCTGGCAAATACTAATCTGCGTTCAACATTGGACAATAATACCTGGTATTTAAAGCTTTCGGGAACTCAGGACGTGCATGATGTAAATGTAATGGATTCAAATGCTTCAGGTGGAAATATGATTGATGCGTCCAACAGTGTTAATGCAGGCAATAATTCGAACTGGGATTTTGGTCCCACGGTATATACCTGGACTGGATTGGGGGATGGTGTTGCATGGAACAATCCGGGGAACTGGGATATTGGAAGCGGATATCCTGATAATGCTAATGAAAAAGCTGTTATTGATAATACCGGAAATAGCATTACCACATCAGGACCGCTTACCATCGGTGAATTAGAATTAAAAGGAGGTTTTAATGGAACATTATCACTGAACGGTGATTTAACTATTGATAATTCTGGATCACATTCAGGTAACCTCAATCTTATAACAGGAACATTCTTTACCAATGGTAATGATATAACCATCAGCAGCAGTGTCTTGATAAATGGAGGAACTTTTTATGCAAACACATCATCCATAACAGTCGGAGCGAGCTGGAGCATGATTTCAGGGGCATTTAATTATGGCATTTCGTCGGTTACTTTTGCGGCAAACGGCGGGAGTCATAATATCCTTACCAGTGGTGCGAGTTTTTATAATCTAATCATATCAACTGATACAAACTCCGCATCCTATGTGCTTAATGATCCGCTGTATGTAATAAATGATTTTACGCTGCTTTCCGGAGTATTTACAACTAATGCAGCATTTGATTACGAGATGTATGTCGGCAGCAATGTGTATATTAATGACGGAACATTTAATGCCAATGCTTCAACAATTACGGTTGGTAATGATTGGGTTGTCATGTCTGCCGCGTTTTTTTCTTCAAGTCAGTCCACGGTTGAGATGATCGGTAACGGATCTATAACGACACAAAGCAGTAATTTTTATAATCTGCGGTTGGCAAAACCCGGCATGACAATCACCATGAATAACACCTTTAATGTTATGGGATTTATTGAGTTTGAAGGGGGAACGGTTACTGGTTCCTACACATTAGGATTATATACAAATGTTACTGATCCGTTAATAATAGCTCCGGGAACAGTCAT
>JBDRMW010000014.1:0-2646 GCA_043811735.1 bacterium | reverse complement strand
GCTCGAAAAAAGTCCGGTATATGTCGGCAAAAGGAATGCACGAGCAAAAGCCATTGTTAAAGATATTGTTGGTAGACGTAATCCTGAGGCAGTAGAAGGATTAAAAGAACTGCTTGCTATATATGAAGAACGAACTAATCGTAATAAGAAAGAATATAAGCAGGCTGCTGCTGAAGTAAAAACTGCCATAGAGAGCCTCGCCGCGAGCCGGAGAGATGCCATTGCTCAAACTGAGCTGGTTGGTGATCAAACAAATGCAGTTTCCAGGGAATCAGTGAGATTTCTTTTAATCAATAAATTTATTGCACGAGAAGAGCTGAATAAAATTATGCAGGATCCCGGTTATATAGAGTATCCGGTAAAAGATGTTATAGGGATGTATTTTTATGATGGATTATTAATGCGAGAAATTAAGAACAGATTAAAAGATACCGCAACGGGCGACCAAATGTATCCTTCAAAAGAAGCAGTCAGTTTTGCAATAAATCGCTGGCTTCAGGGATTAGCCGCTCATCAGCAGGTTATTGATCGGGCTGAACAAGTAAAAAATGCAGCGGATAGATATATGCCAGATGCTGAAGATCTAAAAAAATATTTTAAAGAATTTGGTATTCCCCTTCCCATAAAACCGGCACATAGCCAACTGATACAGAAAGCAGCAAGATTTGTTCGTACGGTTGTTTTTGTTAAAGATGCAAAAGTCGTGCTGAGCCGCTTTATGGATGTAAGGCACTGGGCTGCTTTTAAGAATCCTGCACTGCGATGGAGATGGCAGGCACTGCTTGATCAGATGGATGCCATCATCGATGCCGAGACCGGGGATCATGTACACATATATCCAGCGCAGTCCCATATGTCAGATGATCCGCAGGAATTCGTTTCGTATTCATGTGTACGGTTTCTTCTGGAAAATGGTTTTTTAGTACGGCGCGATTGGGAAAATTTAAGCACAGATCCGGTGTTTGCTTCAGATCGCAAGTTTCAGGCGCTGAAAAAATATTATTTTGATGGACAATCAGTTGCCTATATTGTGAAATGGCTGAATCGAACGATGCAGGGTTTTTCTATTCAAAATGAAGAAGAATGGAATGATCTATTAGGAGTGTATACTGCTAAGATCGGCCAGCACGAATGTATCCGGAACAAGCGGATATTCGTGATTAATGCAGCGGAAAGCTATCTGCCTGCGCAAGACAAAAGCAGAGAATTATTTATCGCAGTAAATGGCCTGCTGCCTGATGGCAGGCCGGTTTATAAATCCGATTTTGCTTCTGCTATAGGCAGAGAAGATATTTTTGTAACGCATCGTAACAGGATGTGCATTCCTATCGTAAGAAATATTCTTAATGGTGAAATAGAAAAAGCCGGTCAGGGTTTGATTGAAATTAAAGATACATATCAGCAGGATCATACACAAAGCCCGAAAGATAAACATATTCTCACAAAAGAAATTGGAGCAGCAATACAGGAAGTAAAGAAGCTTTCACTTCTCAAACAGCGAGAGGAAGATATTCCAAAAGGGCCCCCGTTAAATAGAAATTTCCCTGAGATAGCAGTCAATGAAAATGAAGTTTCTGAAGCACCTGCTGTTCCTGGGGCAGTCTCTCAGACTCCTCCGCCAGCAGAACCTGAAATGTCAGCAGAGGAATTACAAGCTTCCTGTTCAGCGATTGATCGTTTATTATCAGGTTTAAAAACAACGATTTATTCAATTTCTGATGAGCATGTTCCGGATTTACCAGATTGGGAAACCGCTGATGCACAAATTGCATTATTACCTGAAGCTCATCGAACTGAATACCAGGTTAAAAGAAACCAGCTTTTTGAAAAACGTATGCGATTATTTACTGAGGTGGCCGCTCAATTACAGGCTGCCGGAGATAGACGCGATTTAAATATTGTAAAAAAAATAATTAAAATTTGCGGCGGCCCAGTCCAGAAAAAACTACGTGATATGATTCGAGCAAGAGAAAGGGAATTGGCAGAACAAGAAGAAAAACCACCTTCGGTTGCTTCTCCCCGGCCGGCCCAACAGAGTATGTAAATGTACTAAAAGGGCACTTTATCTACGGTGTCTGCGGCGGTATCAATTACAGCATCTGCAGGATTACCGACAACCGGCACCACTGAAATAACCGCGCCGGTCACCCGCATGGGCACCGTAACAACTTTGGTAATCAAACATCCGCTTAATCCAATTGAACTGATCAACAACATAATAAAAGCAAGTCTCATTTTCCCTCCCCATGCAATCCCGAAAACATAATACTTAATTGAGCCTATGTATGTCAAAATTACTGTCTTAAAAAATCTTTACATTTTTGCAAAACATATTTTACTTTACATCCTTATGCTTAAAATGTAAAGTAAAACTGTTATGAGAGAATTAAAATGTAAAATCAAGAACTTAAAAATACTGACAAAATTTACTAGAAATTGTTTTGGAATAATATTGATAATTGTGATGTTTGGATTAGTCTGCCGGGCGGATATCATTACACTAAATAAAGAAGGCTTTTATTCGAAGTTTTGGTGTTTGAATTTCGAATAAAAGTTATTGAACTAAGCCGTTTCGCCAAAGCAGGAGAAGTAAAAGAGGTGCTATGTAAAAAGTATTCCTGCAGTGTAGAGAAACAGAAGAGAAGT
>JBDRMW010000013.1:0-5165 GCA_043811735.1 bacterium | reverse complement strand
TTTCTGTTTTGTTTGGTGTTACAAACATTATACTAAAAAGCGGGGTTTTTTTATTCCTTTTTCTTCATAATCACCTATTGGGTGATTATTTTTTCTTGCTCCAAGCCGTCTATAGCCTATTTTTCAATGTCGGATTTAGGGGGACATCCTTCATATTTTCACATTCTCTAAATAATAAGTTCATTAAAATCAATTTAATCTGAGAATGTGAAAATATGAAGGATGTCCCTTATGATTTATAGGCTTTGGTTGATTTCTTGTTGTATTGCATGTTTGTCTGCGGTAAGTTCCGGCTGATTATTGATTATTCTTTGTACATTAGTAATTGATAATTTTAAAACAAAATTGGCCCAGACTGGCGGTGATTGCCCGTTAAGATTTTTTGCATCACCAGATGCTATTTTTTTAACCGTTGGACGTTTACGGGAAAAATCCAGCTTCACTCTTATTGGAGCAATAAAGAATCCTTCTTTCATTTTCTTATGGTCAACTGCTAACTGCTTTATTGTTTCATCGGTAATATCTCTGCCAAACATACTTATCTTCCCGAAATAATCAAAAACACATTGGATGTCCAATTCATCTTTTAATTCAGTACTTGCATGTGCCGATTCTGGTAAAACTGCTTCAAAAAATTCTGGTGATTTTAATTTTTCTGTATTATATGCAATTTGCTCAGCTAATGGAGTCTCCCAGTACACCTTTGTCCCATTCGTTGATTCTAAATCAGTTATGAGCAGATGTGTTTTCTTATCCGTATCTTTAAAGAGTTTAACTGAAAAATGATTTCTCGACAAACCTAAATCATCAATTATACAATCATTGTCAGGCATTCGTCCTACTTGTAAACCTGAATTTTTGACCATTAATACTTTTCCAGCAGGTTCACCATCCCGCTCATCATACTGCTGTATTCTCACCATGCCGGTTACCGATATCCAGATCCGGTAATAATACGAACCTGCTTGTATCCAGACATCGCGATCCAATGGAACCGGGTATGATAAGATTTTATTCTTTTTGTTAAGAAACATCACCGGATTCTCAGCAAGACTAATAATTTGATTGGTCAATCGATTGATCTGTTCTTCCAAAGATTGCGGATATTGCGCTGCCAGAGCAGGCAGATGTTTGTACAAAACTGATACTAAAATTTTAAGTTGTTGAGGAGGCAGGAGAGAGAAATACTGCTCGACTAAGTCAAAGATTAATCCTGCCACCTGTAATCTAACGGAGTCTGCCAGTATATTACCTGCGCCAGCCATACTGGCTGCAAGCGACCATACATCCTCATCTGCAAGAAGATTTACCGGTGCTAATCCCATAAATACCTGTTTAAGGAGAGGGCAAATTTCTTTTAATTGTCTCTCTAAAGGAGTATCACGCCCTACATCAGATAGATCTTGCTCTAACCATTCGATATTCTTTACTATCGCATTAATTTCATTATTTCCTTCTAATTTAAATCGGACATATTCTTGTATTACCGGGATCTGACTTATATATTTTTCCCACATATCATAATACTCATGATACTCAGGATGGCGATCACCCCCAAATGAGTTTTTATATTCGCATAATGGGGTCGTTAACTCCGGCGCATAGACCCATTGGGCATGAAGCCCTTGTGATGATAATTTTGTTTCTGCATATTCAATACCTGCAATCCATGCACGAATCCCTTTTGTATGCTGAGTACTGCAAAACATATAATGATAGGTCCCGTTAAACGAAGCATAGATTTCTACATCAACGGTCCCATACAAACTGGTCGGCATTTTAAATGAGCGGATTAAATTATTAAAATTCGGGGCTGATTCTTTTTCATCACCGTGGAATCGTACGTTTCCGGGAGGTACTCGATCACGTTGAATCTGTTGCCGTATCCCATGAATAGATTCAACCGACTGGTCATCGATTTGCGTCAAAACACTTCCCAGCGAATCAACTTCCCGTAAAAATGTTACTGCCTTATCAATATTCTCATCAGAATAATTGTTCAGATTCCGCGCAGTTCCCGCACATACAAACTCTGCTGTTTGCTCGTCCATATCGTTGAGTATATTATGAGGATCAATACTGAGAGAACTTAAAACAGGCTGCAGCTGCCAGGGCAGGGTGACTGATGCATCAAAATAACCTTTAGAAAACCAGCCAATCGTATCCCTTGCCGCATCATTCAAAGTTTCATATGCCGGCAGATACCGCCAGTTTCCGTGGGAATTGCTTCGGTAATATGTCCGTGCGATATATTTTTTTTCTTGAGTTTCTTCTCCTGCACCCACTTCAACATACGCCACAACCGCAATCCTGCCGTTATAAAGATTGTACGGTTTAGACAACATGACGATGCTATCACCATTTACTTGAACTTTATACTGCGGAGCAAGGTTATGTTCTTCCAAAAATTCAGTGGCCAACAGAGAATCATTAAATGCATCCCCATGAATTTCCGTATTATCTAATACTTTTTTCTGCTCAGCACCTGATAATTCAGAATAAATGAGTTCTTTTATTCCTGAATGTAAAAAAATCCCCCCTGCCCCCGGCGGTGCCAGATATGAAATATCCCGATATGAAATATCCCGATATGAAATATGCGGTGAAGATGAGGAAAGACTTCCCGATACAAAACAACATAATAACATGATTGAAACAGTCTGTTTAATTATTGATAACATATTAAGAAGCTTTAAAAACTACTTCGTATTGCCCTCGGAAACATGTGAATTAATCGTCTTCCTGCATTCATCTCATTAGTACCTGCTGATACACTTTTTACATCAGGTAATTCACGAATTGCTAATGGATTTTGGGAAATGTCCCCTAGTAAGTTTTGATTAGTTTACAAGTTTAGACTTGATAATATGTTAGGGTGATTCCTCACAATTTGATAAAATTTGGTTGCAAAACTAAATTTACAAAAGGAGGAACCACCATGTATTATGTTGGATGTGATTTACACAAAGAGCAAACCTGGTTTTATGTTGTAGACAAATCAGGTAAAAAAGTCTTAAGCAAAAGCATGAGCAACAAACCAGAAGTATTAGAGGAGTTTTTTAAAACTCTTCCCGTTCCATTTGAGCTGGCTGTTGAATCAACGTACAACTGGTATTTTTTTGTAGACATTGCCGAACAATATGCACAACAAGTGTATCTTGCAAATTCTTATGAGCTAAAAGCATTTGCAAAGAGACATAAAAAGACTGACAAAATCGATGCACGTCTTATTGCAGATGTATTACGTAAAGGATATTTACCAACCGTAACTATCCCTGATAAAAACACCAGAAACGTCAAAGAGCTTTTACGGTACCGCACGAATATTGTTAAAGATCGATCAAGAAATATCTTTAGAATAAAATCTCTCTTGGATAAACTAGGAGAGGATTCTATGGGTAATTTTACCACATATAAAAGAGTAGAATCAATCCCTGTAGTGCACCTTGAAGAAAACTATCAAAAAATAACATCAGGGTATGTGCAAAGAATATGTTCTCTTAATAGAATACTTACTGAATCAGATAAACTTATAACCAAAACCGCTCTTAAGGATACAGATATTCTAAACTTAAAAACAATACCGGGATTAGATTATTTTAGTGCGTCACTTATTAAAAGTGAAATCATTGATATTAATCGATTCGCATCTTTTAACCGATTATGTGCATATGCTGGTCTTGCGCCAAGAGTTTCTCAAAGTGCTAATAAAACTTCTTACGGCCCCTTAAATATCAACCGAAGAAAAAATCTTCAATGGATTCTCTTAGAAGTAGTATTTCATTTTAAAAAAGCTATCCCTGAGAAAAAAGCTTTGTATGAAACCCTTGCAAAGAAAAAAGGATCTAATACAGCTAAAGTTATTTTGGCTCGTGCCTTATTAAAAATCGTTTATCACGTTTTAAAGGAAAAAAGAGCTTTTATCAAGCATTATCAGAAAGTTTTACCGAAAGCAGCTTAAACTTTTTAAAATCCAGGATGGTGTGGTGGCTCATGCGCTCGCAGGGGTCTGAAGTGATCCGGACAAATGTCCAGATCAGCTCTCGTAGATTTGATTAGCGGTGAGTCACCACCCGATATTATCATGTGGTCCGTTTTGTGCGGAGCCGCCAATAGGTGACTGAAGCCTGTAAGCCGCGGTCAACAATTCCCCAGATTACCGCGGTATAGATTCCCCAGTTAATCTCGTTCAAGCAAAAAAATAACTGCACCTACTTCAAGAAATAAAAAAGTTCTTTTTGAAGCAATGAACACACTAATTCATTCGCATGACCTTCTGCATCTTTCGTTTTCTGAGTTATATTCGATAGCGTACTCCTTCAATCTTGATCACGTCAGAATGGTGGACTAACCGGTCAATGATAGCAAAGGCAACCGTATTGTCATGCGCCAATCCTTGCATGCTCGATTGACCATTAAGATCACGAAGCATTTCATGGTGACTAGATATGACGTTAAAAAGCGGTAAGAGCCTTGCTTTTCAAAGCCGCGATAACTGCGACCTCATTAATGATCAATAAGCGGGACATGCATAGTCTTGCATAGCTTGTTAACCGCCTGTGATGAAATGAGATGATTAATAATATCACCGGAAAGAGTGTAGAATGTTTTAACACCGTCATCGGTGATTTTTCCGTTAATTCACCCTCATGCAAGACTTTTTTGAGGGTTATTTGATTGTAGCATTTTAGCACGTTGATTTCTATAAAGTATCTTTCAACAATAAGTTTATCCCGCAGATGATCTTATTACCGAAAATAAAATATATCAAGCGGTGTATAAAATTCATTGACTCACGTTTTATCGGCAAAGTGGGTTGTGGATAAAAGTTGAGTTATGCACAGGTATCCACAGTAATTCACAAAAGAAAAAGTAGCAAAAAGAAAAGGTACGTCAACACCACCACTACTACGACTACTTCTTTTTATTAAAGTCAAAGGCTGGTACTGCTCTACTGTGGGGAATTCTATATCGCGGTAATCTGGGGATTATTTAACTGCGGTTTACACTGAAGTCCTGATTTTTCCAGGAGCTTCTTAAGATAATCAATCGGGTACTGGATTTATGATTCATATAGAGAAGTCAAAGAATATTATTTTGTCAAAGGTGAGAAATCACTGAATGGAATTTATTTTTCTGCTTGACTAATTCCTAAATAGGTGACC
>JBDRMW010000012.1:0-15288 GCA_043811735.1 bacterium | reverse complement strand
TCATACCCATCAGATCCCACTATTGTAACTTATCATATTCCTGAATCGTGCTCACAAGTTGATGTGAAAGGAAATTATGCGTATATTTCTAATTTTGAGGATGGATTAATTGTATTGGATTTAACTTCTGATCCTGATAATCCAACATATACGGTATATGATACCCTGGGAATCGCTGTTAATGTTACTGTCGATGGTAACTATGCTTATGTTGCGGATGAAAAGAAAGGTGTTATTATATTCGATATTTCAAATCCATCAGCACTTGAAATAGTCAGCTATTATGAAACACCGGGAAAAACAGAAACAATTGTTACTGATAACGAACTCATATATGTCTCTGATCTTAGAGCAGGATTATGGATTCTGCGTAATGACCTTATGAAGTATTCAATTACCGGTACAATTATGACAGCTGACAGTGCTCCGCTTCAAGGAGTTTCAGTAACCATTGCCGGCGATCAAGGATATACCATCCAGTCTGATGAAACCGGCCAGTATGCATTCATGGGGCTTCTTACTGGGAATTATGTAGTATCAGCGGCAAAGGATGGATATACCTTTGAACCGGCACAATACAATTACGCTCCCCTGGATGCAAACCAGGCAAACCAAAATTTTGTCGGCACCTTAGATGAAGAAGATGATGGGGATGACACTGAAGTCGAGCCTGCTGATACGCCATCAATTACATCAATATCCCCGTTATCCGGCAAAACAGGCACAACCATTGATCTTTCCGTCTACGGAACTAATTTTACTGCAGATACAACTATATCTTTCAGCGGTTCAGGGATCAACATAATCTCGACTGATTTTGTGAGTGCAGAACAGATAAACCTGAGGATACGTATTTCTGCAGATGCTGTCTTAGGACTGCGGACAATAACCGCTGAAAACGCCGATAATACAAGCGGATCACTCTCTGATGCTTTTGCAATACAGGAAGGTGTTCTGGTTTCCGGTTCACAGGTTAAGATACAGGGCGGATCAAAAGGATATGTTAATCCAAAACTCAATGAATCAGTGAAGATCCATTTTAATGCAGCTGGTTCAGGAAGTGTTGAAACAATCATCTATACCCTGCGCGGGCAGAAGGTGCGGGAGTATAAGAAAGATGTTTCATCAGGAGCTGGTACAATTGACTGGGACTGCAAAAACAGTGACGGAAGCACAGTAACTTCCGGCATCTATATTGTTTATATTAAAGGGCCCGGTTTTAAAACAACTAAAAAAATAGCTGTAGTAAAATAAAATATAGGAGGAATCAAAAAATGAAGATCATTACAGTAAGTTTGTCAGCAGGACTTATTATCTTTCAGTTATCAGCCGTCAACTGTTTTGCAAAAGGAGCCGGTTCATCAGCAGGCGAGAATCTCCTGCGGCCGGTATCGGCTAAATCAGCCGCCATGGCTCATGCGCATACCGCGCTCTCAGGAGATGCATTAAGCCTTCATAACAATCCGGCAGGGCTGGCATCCCTAAAAAACCTTGAGATTTTAACCATGTATCAGAAAGGTTTGGATGAGGATAATTTCGCAAGCGTGGTTCTGGGCAAAAACTTCTCATTCGGCACCTGCGGAGCGAGTATCCAATATTATGATACCGGCAAAATCGAATTATATGATCTTAACGGCAATAAAATAAACAAAACCGGGCAAAAAGATATTATTGCCAATGTCGGCATCGGCATCCCTGTTTTTGAAAATTTTTCTGCCGGTTTAAACGCGAAAACCATATCATCGGAAATTTTCGGGAACAACGCATCTGCTTTTGCTGTTGATGCCGGAATACAATACGCAGGGCAGGTTAATATCGGTTTAGCCATGCAGAATTTTGGATCAGAGTTAACCTATATCAGCGCAGGAGATCCTCTGCCTAAAAAGATAACACTCGGTGCATCCTATACCAAAGAGCTGACTGATCATTCAATTACGGCGGCTTTAGATCTGCCGTATTATTTGAATGAAGAAGAAACATTGGGACTTATCGGGATTGAATACAGTTATAATCATCTTTTTGCGGTGCGGGCAGGCTACCGGGCAAACTTGAGTGATTCCTCAACTGATGATGAAGGAGCAATTACCGGCGGCATCGGATTTAACTGGAATAACTACTCACTTGATTATGCTATCAGCATTACTGAAGACCTGTCTAATCCCCATTATATATCTGCTGGAATGAAATTCTAGGAATGATGAATTATTAACAGCAGATACGTACTATTCTATCAAAAAGCACTGTTTTTAAATCATATAAAAACAGTGCTTTGTTCTGTAACGTTTAAAAAGAGGACAATAGTAGTAATTTTTTTTATGTGAATCTGCTTTTTCCAGAACATTCCCCCCTAACCTTCCCCCGGTTCAATGGAAACGGACATCCTCAACTACTGTATCGATGGAAAGCATATACCGTGATTTTTTACGAGAGCTTCTCGATCGCGGGTCACACTTAAATGCATACTATTATTGATAATTTGAACCAGGAAAGGGATTTGCTTTGAAGTAGATAGTAATAATAATATAATATTGGCATATGCACTTGACTCCCGTTTTCGACGATATCCTTTTTGTACCCATAGACGAGCTACTTGAGTCATGTGCATATGCCTAATATAATATTCAAATCATATCTATTTATCAATATAAAATTAATAATTAATAATATCTCTTGACAAGTATGATTTTTCCGTTATAATTCTATTGTAACAAATATGTTACAATCACCAGGGGGGTCAGTTTATTTGCTTAAACTGACCTCCATTTTTTTCCCATAAAGCAGGGTCTTATGATTGTGAAAAATATTACAAAAAATTTACAAAATCTTAATACATTCTTTACATGATACGGTTATACTTTAAGTAAGAACAGTAAATTAACAAGAAGTATAATTTAAAAAGGAGGGTACAACCGATGAAGAAACAATTGCTCATACGATGGGGGCTTATAGGGTTTTTTGTGTGTTCAATATTCATTTGTTATGCATTCACGCGTGTGGTTTCAGATGTTAATGCGCTGTATGTCCATGAAGAATTTGACCCGCCGCCGCCGGTAAAACCATGCAAATAAGCACAATCTATTGAAACAGCATGTAACCCGTGGATGACATGTTAATTCTAACTATACCGCAAACCTTGAAGTAATTATTTACTTCGAGGTTTGCGGTTATCTGATTCAGCCCATTTTCTTAAACGAGAAATAATTGATCGATCAAGCATAAAGTAAGGGTAATTTATCTAATTTCGGAAACTTTTCTATTTTCTTACGGCCATTAATACCAAAAGAATATTTTCAGCCAATTAAATTGACTTTCTAGAAAGCTCCTCTATTCTGGAGAGTTTTTATTTTACAAAAATTTTACATAATCTTAATTTTTATTTTACATATAGGTGTTATACTTATAATAGGAGTATTCTGCATATATGGACAGGTGCGCAAAAATGAATCGATAAGAAGGTATAACAACAATGTTAACACACAATTTTAAATTTATTATGCGTTCATATACACTTAAATCAGTTTTAGGAGCTGTTTTTTTTCTCCTAATAAATTGTTATCAATTTGTTGACGGATCGGGCTGGCTTGCTCCTGCCGGAATAACTGCTGTTGAAAATTTAGGCGCAGGTGTTGCTGAAAAATTGAAAACAGCAGTTGTTAAAAATCCCGTGCCGGCAGACTATAATCATACGTTGCAAATACGGGATATTATCAGCTGCAGTTCATGGCAGGTAAAGTATAAATCCTGCACTGGAATTGATAATATATTGCACAAGCACTCAAGTTTCAGCGGCTGGCGTAAAAATTCTTATAAAGTAGACGTTGTTTTAACCGGCGGCCAAGAACAAATGATGCGTGATTATGGATCATTCCAAACGTATTTAAATACTTGTTTATCATTACCAACAGACGCCAAGAACAATATTAATATTAATAAAGGTTTAGCAGTAGTATCTTTAGACGAAATTACGCGTCCTAAAGGTCTGATATGGAAATGGTTGCCTAAAAATAAACATAGAGCACATTCGGTCTTGACACTAATGATACGCCTGCCATCATTAAATCTCCCTAAGAACCTGCCGGAAGAATTAAAGCCTCTAAGCCCTGATTTCAGCGGTATTCTAATGACTGTTCTGCTTAATCAAGCTGATTCAGGAACAGTACAGGAGGTTTTAAGAGATGATCCGAATGCAATGCTTCATTTTTTTAATTATTTCGGCATCGATAGTTTTTTAATGAAAGTATATAAAGGATTTATTGAACCTGCATTAAGACCTGATTCCATTGGATTCTATCCGGTTATGAATCTTAACGACCCGGATTCAGTTAATAGAGTAAAACAGGCTATTCAAGAATCTGTTAAACCTCCGGCTTCTCAAGAACCGGCTTCTGTTGAGGAACATGATCCTCAAGAACCTACATTAATAAGATTTACTGTATGGTTGAGCGAGATAACAAATCAAACTATTGATCGATTAATTAGGTTAAGGAATATAAATATAAGTAATTTGGAACCTAATATTGATGAAAAACAAATGGCTTTTTTAATCATATCGGGATTGTGTGATTTATTGACAGGCAATACACCTTTAAAAAGGAATCATGAGACTGTAGTCTTAAAAAATAACGGTAAAAGAGAACATTCGATCGAGGAATTCTTTCAGTATATTTTTTCATGTATAAATGCAATAGGTCTTGAAGCAGTGGATATTTTGGAAGAAAAATTTGACAGGATGCTGAATGAATTAAGAGAATCTTTTCCCAGCTTAGAAACAGAAACGGATAATACCAGTTTGGACGATTTAAGTGAGATTGCTGAATCTCTGAAGAAAGATCCTGATAATATGATCTTATATACACTTTTAGATTTATGCGGACAATATTTCAAAGAAAAAAAAGATTCATCAGAATCAGCTCGCAAGCATTTTGATAGTTTATTTAAAGAAGAAGATGGTATTAACCCATCAGATTTAAAAAGAAGAAAAGATGTTTTACGTTTCAACAGCGATCCATTATATATTGTTAACTTATTTAAAAATACCGGTGCCGAAGGCGTTAAAATATTTGAAAAAGCCCTGCGAAAACGTATTTTTGAACAGATGAGAAACAAAATGATTGATAAAATGATTCCTAAACAAGCAGTAAAGGAGATCGCTTTTAGAGCTTCAAAACTGTATAATGAAAAGAGTCTTGAAAGTTTTTTTCGGAGTTTAGAAAATGGAGGAAAAACTGCTGATCCAATAATAAATGAACTCCTCAAAAAAGCAAAAGATAGAGGATTTACTAACCAAGAGATTAAATCAAAGGTAGGAATGGCATGCTCAGCAATAAAAGCATTTAATAATGATCCTCCATCTGCTCCTGTTGAACTAAATCCAGTTGCAGAAGCTGTTACAGAGGCGCTGTAATCCTTTCCCAATTAATCATCCTTACCCGCCCTGCTTCCTTGAGTATCTTAAAATAAGGATTCATGTATTAGGCTGACCAGTTGATCAGTTTGTATGTTTCAGTTGGTTTTTCGAACGTTACACTGCTGTTTAGCGGCCAGCGCTCAAGTTCAATCAAATCTTTTTCAACAACAATCATAAACTCAATCGGGAATCGTTCGCTGTTGTCCAGATCATTGAAAGGAACTGAAAATTCAACAATATTAACAGCCGCAAAACTAAAAATATCTTTAATTTTAATAAATGGTTCGGAAGAAAATAGTCCGTATTCTTCCAATGTTCCTTTAGGAAGCATTTTTATAATGAGCTCTTTTTTAGAAGGTTTTAAAAAAACTATTTTAAAGGTTAATGTTTTAATGAGCGCATCCTGCAGGGGAATTTTAAGATCTAACCTGAAAAAAAGATCATCTAAGCTGAAACCATAGTGAAACGATGATAAAATGCATTCAGATTTATACATGGTGCCGCCGGCATGCAAAACTTTATAAAATCCCGCCGAATGCCATTCGTAGTAATTAGTCACTTTCCCGTCAATTTTTGGCGCAATCAGATCAACCGGAGGCAGCAGGCAATGGGTATGAGTGGTTGATTTCTTAATCGCAACATACAGCCAATCAGGAATGCGTTCATTCATAAGCGTATACGTATTCATCAGGTGTTTTCGGTATAATGCATCAAACTCTTCATCGCTGCTGGTACTGTGTTCATCCCCGTACCACCAGTTCCAGTCAGATCCTTCCGCGATATAAATTGTTTCCCAGGCTTTTTTTGATTCAGGAGTACTGTTTTTTTGAGGATTGCTGGCAAGATGTTCGACTAAAAATTGTCTGGTTTTGGTAAGATAATCCCACGCGGCATTGTCTTCGCGGTGGCCTATCCAGATATTAAAATTTGAATTAATCCAAGAACCCGGCCAGATTTTCTTTAACGTTCCTGCGGATGAATTATTTACATATTCCGAAACCTTTACGGTGGGAAGCAGTTTTTCTTCAGATAGTTTAGCATAGAATGCGTTTAGAAAATCTTCACCGTCATTTTTAAAATATTCCCAGCAGTTTTCTCCGTCAAGTGCGAGTAAAATAATATTGTCTTCGCGTATAGAGTTAAGTGAGGAGCGGATATGATGAAGTTTATGTATTAAATTATCAGCAGCGGCTGACGGATCCATGCCGGCATAATTAAAGCTGATTTCGTCTGATAGTTTTTGATGACGAAAAAGCATATAAAAAGGCGGATTAGTATTATGAATCTTATACGGTTTATACAGGGTTTCTGAAATATTCGGCTGGGACAGCGACCGGCTTAATATCCCCTCATCAGTTGCAATCCAGGAGAAACCATGTTTTAGCAGAAAGGGAATTATAGATTCAGATACGGAACCTTCAGAAGGCCACATGCCTTTTGGTTTTATGCCGAATACCTTCTGGTAATAGTCAACTGATTCAGCGATTTGATGATCAACATCTTCCGGATGGTCAAAAGGCTCTGCAGGCAGTTTTATGTACGGACTTGATTCTCTGGCAATTGATGTGTCGCATACAAGCGGCATAATCGGGTGGTAAAAAGGCGACGTGGTTATTTCAATTTGTCCGTTATCCTGCAGGTCTATATATTTTTGAATAACTTTACCGCATATTTCACGATGTTTCTCAATGAGGGTTATTTTATCTTTTTCAGTGAACCGTGAAGTTTTTGTGTACAGATGTTTAATAAAAGGATCAGTTTTTCTCCAATACGGATCCATCCAGGATAAATTAAACCAGACCTGAAGATCAAGGAAATCCTGGGTTGAAAAATATGATGATATGCGCTCGAACTCACTTACGTTTGCATATCTGCCCCTTTTTTGCAGAAGTTTATGGTAGCGTGGATGCGGTTCAATCATGTTCTTCCAGTTAGCCATAAAAAAGTCACGTAAGATGTTTGTTTTGTCCGATAAGGTTAATTGGGCGGCTTTGGTAAGGGTAAGTTCAAGCTGCGGGTCAACCGCAGTTCCTGCAGCATAATCTTCTAATTGTACAAGCAGCGAGGGAACTAAGTTAAAATTGAGATGAATTTTTGGGTATTCGTCTAATATAGCAGCCATATCATAATAATCTTTTATCGCATGAAGCCGTACCCAGGGCATTGCATATTTTTTGGTGATAAGATCTTTATAAAAAGGCTGGTGATGATGCCATAATACAGCTACATGAAGGGGTTTGTCAGTATACATATGATGATTTTCAAGCATGGGGGCGGCCTGCCGGCTCGTATGTGCGTTTTAGAATCTTCCTACGATGCCTAACATAAATCGTTCTGCTTTTGCGCTGTCTTTACCCAGCCCGTCTTTTGGAAAAAACATGGCATATGATGCATCAAGAGATATATAGTTTGAATATGGATACCGGAAGGTCAAATCAAATTCTCTTCCTAATTCTTTTGCTCCTCCGGGAGCAGCTTGCTGGGCATCAAATATATAATAATCTATGCCGATTTTAAGCTGTGCATAAGGAGAGATAAACCCCCCTAAATTAATTATCTGAATTCCTGAATATCCTATGGGAAGCGCAGGATATGCATCATACAATGTAGCACTATAAAATTCACCAAACCCGGTGCGCTCAAGACCGTCATATTGATGTCCAAATGATGGGCTGAATGCTTCGTTTTCTATGACACTGCCTTGATCATCCCCGGTGCCCAGTCCCCAGGCAGTGTGAACTTCAATAGGCCCGGTGAAGGTATTGCCGTAGGATTTAAGACCCCCTTCAAATACAAATCCCAGTGGTTCTAAATAATCAAACAGTTTATCTACTTTAAAATCATTTGACCCTTGATATTTTTGATTAGGCATTGTTGAATCAGTATACGTGATATCGCCGCGCTGCAGAGCTATATTAATCGAGTAATATGCGCCTTGCAGTATTTTCTTAAGATAATATTCAAGAAAATATTTATCAACCGCGGCAGTCGGGATGTTATAGATTTCCTGGGAACCGATAACCGGATTTCCGGTCCGGTCTTTTTCAGAAAAAATACCTAATAACCATTCCGAATGAGATGTTTTCGATACCGCAGCTAAGCCATAAGCATCAAGATCGTCTTCTCCAAAGCGGGATTCATTAATTTTAGCGGTAAAAGTTTCAAGTTTAAACTGATCTGAAAAATGCCAGATTGCCTTAATTGCATTAAACCCAAGTTCATCATCAGCAAATATAAATCCTGAGCCGTATAAAAATGGCTGTTTTCCAATCTGGAGAGTAAGCGGCATATTATTGACGTTATCTAATTTGATATATATGTTTTCAACCCAGGGTTGAAAACCGGTATCAGGGTAACGTATTGTGTTAGTTCCTCCTACTAATGTATAATTTGTTGTTCCGCCGGCAAGGCCTAATGCCTGGATACGTGATATTATTTGTATATTTTCAATAGGACTTCCTTTGATTGATAATCGCAGCCTGTTTTCATAAAAAGCAGTATTGTCTCTTATAAACTGGTTAAAATCAGGATTGTTGTAACTCAAACCTCTGAACCGATATTCAGTTTCAATATCAAGGGAAGCAGCACAAACCGGTAACGATAAAGCACCTAACAAAATCCAGGCAATAATTAATGTAGTTTTTTTCATTGGGTTTCCTTTGTATTGGGTATATTCATATTACCATCAAGCAGTTTAAGTAAAGAGTAAGAGCTTTCTGCCCACATGGACTGAGGATACAAGGTAACGATTTTTTCATAATTATTACGCGCTTTTTCCGGCATGCTTAGTTTTTCATAGCAATATGAGGCAGACTGCAGAACGGCCGGATATAAGAAGTGGTCAGAATATTTTTCACCGAATGTTTCATATATCCCGATTGCTTTTTCGAGGTTGCCTGAGTCCTGGAGGGCAGCTCCGAGGCCGATATACGCAAACGGAAGAAGTATATTTGACTGCTGGGTATTAATAAGCTCATTATAAACCTCAGCTGCTTTTTGATAATCTTTTAAATTAAGATATATTTCCCCGAGAAATAATAATGAATGAATTGCAGCGGGTGTTCGCTTAAAATTCTGATAAATTCCCTTAAGTTTTGATTCAGATTGTTCAAGCTGGCCGCTGCGTGCCATAATTTGAGCTTGTGCAAGCTGGTCCCAGGCGCGTACATTAAGTGACCTGTATTGGATAATGAAATATACTGCGACCACAACGAGAATTATTCCGATGCCGGTACCGGCAATAAGCATTTCTCTATTTTTCTGGTACAGGGCAATGAATTTTTCAAGCAAAATAGCGATTTCGTTTCGTTTTATTTGTTCCCGCGCCCAATGTTTAGCCAACGTAGTTACCCCCGTATTTTTTTAATGAGTTTATCTGAATTTTGCTGCATGGTTAAAAAATCATTCATTGATAATTTTGCATTTTTCAGAGTAATTTTAATTCCCTGAATATCTATAATATCTTCCGGCATATGGGTGTCAGTATTAAAAGCGCAGTCTGCACCAGATGCTTTTGCTAAAGATGCAACATGCGGATTACCCCTGGAATGCCCTTTTCGTGCAGTAATTTCAAGCAGAACATTATTTTTCTTTGCTAACAGCGCTTCTTCCTTAGTTATAAATCCGGGATGAGCCAGTATATCAATGCCTCCTTTAAGAGCTGCTTTATTAGTTCCGGGAGGTACCTGTTCCGCCGGTGTTTCACCATGAACCAGAACAATCTCAGCTCCCAGTTTGCGTGCCGAACGAACTGCTTTAGAAATTAACCGCGGCGGCACATAGGTTATTTCAATTCCGGGAATAACTTTAATCTTATATTCTTTTTCCAAACTTGAAGCAGCTTTGGTAATACTTGTGATAATAAGCTCCATATTCGAAAAATCACCATGATCAGTTAATCCAATAGCCGTGTAACCGCGGCATTTAGCCCGGTAAACAAGTTCAGAGGGGCCGAGTATTCCGTCAGAAAAATAAGTATGCGTATGCAGATCAATCACAATAAAACCGTTCCTCGTACTTCGTTTTTTGTGGTTCGATATTTGTTACTGCTTATTCGTATTTCGTTCGGAGACTTCGAACAACGAACCACGAATAACTATGTAATCGCCCCCGGCCTGATTTGAACAGGCAACCTTCTCCTTAGGACGGAGCAACTCTATCCAGTTGAGCTACGGGGGCAAGATAAAGCTTGAAAACTAAAAACTTAAAAAAGCAAAAAAACTTTTCTAAACTTAGTATTGAATGAGAGATTTGACATTGTAGTTTTTTAATTTATCCCGCCCTTTTAGGAATGCAAGTTCAATTACAAACGCAATGCCGGTTATTTTGCCGCCTAATTTCTCAACTAATTTTGCTGAAGCTTCCGCAGTTCCTCCTGTTGCAAGTAAATCATCAACGAGTAAAATATTACTGCCTGATGGAAATGCATCATCATGAATTTCAAGCGTATCAGTTCCATATTCAAGTTGATATGTTTCGGATACTGTTTTTGACGGTAATTTTCCGGGTTTTCGGATCGGGACAAAACCGGCACCGAGAAATAATGAAGCCGGAACACCAAAAATAAAACCGCGGGATTCCATGCCGACTACATAATCAATTTTATTGCTTTGGAATTCATTTACAAGCTGTTCAACGGTAAATTTAAGGAGGTCTTTTTTATTAAGCAGGGTGGTAATGTCCTTAAAAATAATGCCCGGTTTAGGAAAATCCGGAATATCTCGTATAGCTGCTTTAAGATTTTCTATTGAGATAGTCATTGTTTTTAGCTCCCTTTTTTTAAGTTAATCCCATACGCTGAACGGTTCTTTTTAAGCGGAGTAATGCCCGCTGTTCGAGCTGCCTGACGCGTTCACGGGACAACCCGTATTTTTTTCCAACTTTATCCAGTGTCATCCCGCGGTAGGTTTTAATACCGAATCTCATTTCAATAATACTGCGTTCGCGAACAGGCAGTTTTTCTAATGCTTTTTCAAGTTCTTCATGAACTTTAACTAAGGATAATATTTCATCAGGAGAGCTGCGGTTATCAGACAACACATCTTTAATAGAAAGATTTTCATCTTCATCTAAGGGAGATTCAAGACTGCCGATACCACGGGCTGCTTCAGCCGCATCCATAACACCTTTTATCTGCCGGGCTGAGAGCTGCATTTCCCGGGCCATCTCAGTCATCGTTGGAGTACGTCCAAATTTACCGCGCAGACGGTCCCATTCTCTCATCCATTTACGCAGGATTTCCCAGGCATGCGGAGGTATGCGGATTGTTTTTGATTGCTCATCAACTGCACGGCGGATTGACTGCTCAATCCAATAAGCTGAATATGTTGAAAACCTGAATCCTTTTTTTGGTTCAAATTTTTCCAATGCATGCATAAGGCCGAGGTTTCCTTCTTCAATAAGATCTAAAAAATCGATACCTCTGCGGTAATAGCGTTTGGCAATAGGAATAACTAACCGCAAATTTGCTTCAACAAGCTTATTTTTTGCTGTTTTATCCCCCTTTTGATATTTTTTAAAAAGTTTTAAAAATTCAGGGAAAGGCAGTTCAGGCAGATTTTTGACTTCTTTAAAATATAATGTTACTGGATCAAGACTATCTTTCACCGTAAAACTCCTTTATACAAATTTAAAATCTAATTTGAAATTCATTATATGGGTTTGAGATAGATTTTTCTTTTATATCAGCTGAAGATACATTGGCCCATGGATGCTTAGTTTTAAGTTCATTTATATAATTCATAAGCAGGGTTTCAGTCCCGTCAATTTCCATGTCAACCGTACCATCAGGCCTGTTTCGAATCCATCCGAACAGGTTTAATTTTTGCGCTTCCTTCTGGGCAAAAAATCTAAATCCAACTCCCTGTACATTGCCCCTAAAAACAATATAATATCTTTTCATGCTTTCAGCAGGATTTTTCATATTATATATATCAATATTTAAATTTTACTTAATAATGTAATAAAAACCAAGTAAAAAATATACACCATATCTTCCCCCGCATCCGGAAAATAAAATAGACACAACTAATATGAAGAAAACAGGTTTATATATTCGGCAAGTTCGTATTTTTTAAGGAGTTTTTCCTTGTAGTAAATCTGAAATATGATTAAAATTACTCTCTGATTGTTTTTTAAACTCGTGGATATAATGTTTTTCAGTTTCATGAGGCAGATTGTCTATTACGATCTTAAATTCTTTTTGTGCACGGACGTAGTTTTTTTGGTTCATATAAATCATACCCAGATAATAATGCGGTTCAATTAAGGTATTATCGGTATTAAGGGCTTTTGAATAAAACTTCTCAGTTTTCTTTATACTCCCTACCGGCCATGGTGCAACATAATAGAGTTTGCCCAATGATTTATAACCAAATGCACCTTTATAAGAATCATCAATGGCAATAAGCTGGTCTGCTAATTTTTTATACCTGCCTGCAGCACCTTTATTATCGCGGCAGCAATGCCAAAACTTGATGAAAAATATCCGTGAGCCTGCAGTGCGGTCATCACTGCTTCTTTATTTTCGGGATTTAATTCATAGGCTTTACGGGCATATACATCAGCTTTCCGCCCCAGTTGTTTAAGAAGCGGTTTATATTCGTCTTTTTCAATAATTAAAGCCGAAGTTTTAATAGTTAATATTTCGATATACGCGCGGGTAGTTTTCAAACATGCTTCATAATTATCAGGATCAATTTCTAGAATAGGCTGCAATATCTTAATTGCAGTTTCCATATTTTTTACGCTTATATCTTCAAACAGAACATCAACATTGAGTAAATCTTGTTTAATTAGAGAATTTTCCTCAGTTCTGAGAGAATAAACTGAGATCAGCGCTACAAGTATAGAGAATACAAATAAATTTCGTGCTAAAACCATAATATTTTCAAAGCCTTCCAATCTTACTTTCTAATTAAGAGTATATTACTAAAGAATGATAAGAAATTGCAATATTTATTGGTATTTTGTCGCGTAGAATGTTGCAATAGAAGCTGCAGGTCGAAGTTTGTGTTCCCTGTTTCTCTCCGTTTCCTTTGAGAGTGTCACAGTATCTCAACCATACTTTATTGCAACATTCCCGCACAGATCCGTACTTGCAGATTTCCCACATACGGCTCCTCAAACTACTCTTATACCACTATGTTCATAGCAGCATTAGTGATGGTACGGTTTTGTTTACTATATCCTAATGTCTATGCACAGGTATAGTGTCCCCGTACCATCCCGCAGTTCGTCGCTTCCTTCCCTCCAGTGGGTCTTGCTCATCTCAGATACAATATCCCACCCTCATCGGTACTATGAAGCTCTCCGAGTTCCTAACATCATCAGAGTAACTTCGGTATTACCTCGTTTCCTCTTACGTGAGAAAGTGATATCTTCTTCCCCTCGAATGTTCGGACTTCCCAGGTTCCTGGCAATTCCCTTTAAATGCATGCCCTTGGCTAGAGACCCCGGTGGCCTGTTCATTGGCTCGCATACGTCGCCAATCTCAGTATTGCCTTCCCTCGTGTAAAAGCGTGTCGGCATCCACAATATTAATATTTTCGAGGCTGAATCCTAACGGCCTGCATCCCCGCTGTCCTACTCCTCAGACACACAGTTTCCTGCGGATGGATTAGGGGACGGAGTTCGATTAGGGGACGGAGTTCGGTAATACGGTAATACCTTTCTCACGCTGAATCTTTTCTCCACGCGCAATAGCCTCACTCATTGATGAACGGCCAATTCGAAAGTATTTTGCTAAATCACTTCCTGATATCCCCAATTCTTTACTAGCCAAATAAGCCACCAAATTCCTTGCATGTGATATGCTGTTTCCCTTCCCCCTCTTTTTTATAGATTCTTCGGGGATTCCCATCTCTGCACATACTTTTTTAACAAGCCTTGCTATATCCCATCCTTCACGCTGGAGTTTTTCTTTCCGTTCAAGAGCTTCATCCGAAATCTTTAAAACTTCATCTACAAAATTACCATCTCCTAATATCCGGTCATCGCCGCGCCAATATTCCTTACTGCGCATCAAGTCATACACCCCGCTCCACCCGCCAGCACTACGGCGCAGCCCGCCTCCCATCAAATCATCCCGTCTACCCATCTTCTGCCCATCTCTAATAAATTCAATATATCGCTGTATCGCTTCACCGCGTTTATTGCCAAATCGCCCTAATACCTCATCCGTTGTTTGAAAGTCTGCCTTATTCTTGCCAATTAAAACAGAATGCCCACTCCATCTATAGCGATTAAGATGCTCTATATCTCGTACTATTCCAGCCCTAAGCGGATTAAGATGCACATAACGCACTAACTCTAACAAATAGGTATCTTCTTGACACAATATCGACTTATATCTGTTCTGATACAGATACCCGCTGCGTTTATGCCGATGGTTAAAATAGATCGCATATCCGGTTAATACTTTACGCATGAGATCACTTAAAGGAGTATGCCCTGTTTGCATCACCAAATGAAAATGGTTGGGCATTAATACCCAACCATGACATTTACAGCTCATCTTTTTTAACGCTTCACTAAAGCGTCTTATGAATTCTGTGCGATCATTTTCATCCTTGAATATTATTCGACGTTCGATTCCTCGAACGATTACATGATATATTGACCCGGGTAGTTCTAATCTTCTATTTCTTGGCATAAGTGATATTTATCATTTATCAAACTTGCTTGTCAATACCGCATTACCGAACTCCGTCCCCTTTGCCGTCTGCGTCCCCTTTGCCGTCTAACGATGGTGGTAAGTATGGCGTTACGGTTGATCAGGATGTGGCAGTAAAGAGAGCAATCAAAGAGATACCGGCGCAGGATTGGAAACCGATGAAGGATAGTGACGGTATAATGACGGGGCGTGAGTATGCTGAATTTAT
>JBDRMW010000011.1:0-4484 GCA_043811735.1 bacterium | reverse complement strand
GGGTGATTATTTTTTCTTGCTCCAAGCCGTCTATAGCCTATTTTTCAATGTCGGATTTAGGGTTTATTCATTAAAAATTTAAATAAAAATTGACCATAGTATTCTTAAAATGTTATTATTAGATATAAATTATCATTTATGCTGTTGATCAAATGTATGAATTGCGGCTAAAAACGAGATGATGGAGAAAACAGGGAAGATAATGCAGATAATAAAAAATGCCGGCGTAGCTCAGTTGGTAGAGCAACGCTTTCGTAAAGCGTGGGTCGTAGGTTCAACTCCTATCGCCGGCTTAACGCATATTCCTCTTTGGTTGCTGTGTTGTTTAATGTTAAGTATTGCTCCGCGGTTGTCATATGCGGGTAGTGCGGGAACGAGTTCGATGACGTTCTTGAAGATACCGCAGGGCTCACGGCCGGCCGGGATGGGGGAGGTTTTTTCTGCAATATCAGATGACCCCATGGCTGTATACTGGAATCCGGCAGGCCTTTCGTTCATTAGGGTTCCGGAATTATCCGCACAGTTTTATTCGTATGTTGAAGATACTACGGTTCAAAATATTGTATACAGTATGCCATTGCCAATCGAGCAGAGAATATCTATCGGTGCGGGTCTTATGTTGCTGCAGAGCAATGATTTTAAAAAAACAGTAGTTTCAGACAATACTTACGGATTTGAAGAAACAGGTAGTTTTGATTCACAAGATCTCAGTCTCAACCTGGGATCAGGGGTATATTTTACCCCGCAAGCATCTATTGGCATAAATTTAAAATTCATCCAGGAAACCATCGATACTAAAAAAGCAACAGCCGTCGCCGGTGATATCGGTCTTATCCTGCAGTCCGTTGACAGACCGTATCGATTGGGTTTGTTAGCACAGCATATCGGAACACAGGCAGCGTTTAACAAAGAATCATGGGCACTTCCGAGAACGTATCGGTTTTCTATTGCTCGAAAAATCTTAAGTTCCGGCTGGATTGGTTTTGAAGCTGTTAAATCTGCCGACTATGATCTGGAATTTAAAGCCGGTGCAGAAATTCCTGTCGGATCATTTTTTGCAGGCAGGCTGGGGTATAAACATCCGTTAAATAAGGCCGAGCTGGGTGATTATACCGGTATGACTGCGGGTTTAGGATTTATTTTCCCTTATTATGAACTTGATTATGCGATAGCGTCATTCGGTGATTTTGGGTATACTCACCGGATATCCATGAATTTTACATTTGGATTAGATGGTGAGAGCAGAGAAATATATTAACCTGACAGTAATTGGGTAATTCTTATTATGTATTATTCTAATAAAGAAACCAGCTTGCGTGATATATTCGGTGCTCAAGAAGTATCGCTATCTGAGAATTCACTGATAGTTGACCAAAAAAAATATCCGATTATTAATGATGTTATCATTTGTGCTGACCCGTCTGAGTATACCCCATATGTTAAACAATGTCTGCAGATACCTGGTGTTCCGGGGGATTCTGCCGGAAAACTGACCGATTTTTCTGAAGATATTCAGTATTCATTCGGTGAAGAGTGGAAAATGTATAATACCATTTTACACGAGCATGAAAAAGAATTTTTGCAGTATTTTGACATGGTTAATTTGCCTGAGTTAGCAGATAAACGATTATGTGATTTAGGATGCGGTAATGGACGGTGGAGCTATTTTCTTAAAAACCTGTGCAAAGAGATTGTCCTGGTTGATTTTTCAGATGCTATTTTTGTCGCACGAAATAACCTGCAAGATTCTGATGTGTGCTTATATGTTATGTGTGATTTAAGGAAGCTGCCTTTCCGCAATGAGTTTGCTGATTTTATGTTTTCATTGGGGGTGCTGCATCATTTGCCGGCTGAATGTATTGAAGAAACAAGGAAATTAAAAAAATTCTCGAAAAAGCTTTTAGTTTTTCTTTATTATGCATTAGACAACCGTCCGATTTATTTTAAAATAATTCTTCACATAATAACCGGCATGCGATTAATCCTTTCACGCGTGCGTAATGGGTATGTTAGAAAAATAATTACCCTGCTGTTTACCTATGCAGTGTATCTTCCTCTGATATGTATCGGTAAATTATTGAGGCCTTTGAAGTTAAGCAGTGCGGTTCCCTTGTATGACTTTTATAAAGATAAAAGCATTCTCCGTATTAAGCAGGATGTCTATGATCGTTTCTTTACGCATATTGAACAGCGCGTTACGCGTAAACAAATATTAGCTTTACAGGATACGTTTGCGCAGGTGAAGGTATCACCCGAATTGCCCTATTGGCATTTTCTGTGCACACGATAACAAGCAGTGAGGTTTTGTATGGATATGTCTCGCGATGAGAAAAATAAGAGTTTGTATTTTATAAACAAATGCCTTGCTTTCATGCTTCCTTTCTTATATTTTATTATTTCCATTTCATTTTACCTTAAAACATATGATTCAGCTCAAATTAAAATAACGCTTCTTCAAATGGGCGGTACGGTGCTTGCTGCCTTGTGGATTATTAAACTTTTTGAAGAGAGAAAGATTCCTTTTAAGGGGAACGGATTGTTGATAGTTGCCCCGGTATTAATTTATTGGATGTTAGGCCCTGTATCCTGGATGCATTCTCCGTTTAAAGGAACAACCCTTGAAGAACTTATCCGGCGAATGTTTTATATTTCCTTTATGCTTATTGCATTTTATGAAGTTAATTCCAAACAGAAATTTCGAATACTAATTAAATGGATCCTGGCAGCTGGTTTTATCTCGTCTTTTTACGGTTTAATCCAATGGATGGATTATTTTTATTTTCCAAAGCCGCCCAATCCCGGCATAGACCCGTATGTATGGCGGCAGGCATTCGGGTCACGCATTTTTTCAACACACGGCAATCCAAATTTTCTCGGGAATTTCTTAGTCATTTTAACCCCTATTATTTTATCTTTAATTTTAAAGCAGCTATTGCAAATGGAGAGATTAATAAAACCCATCATAAGTTTTATGTTGGTTATGGTGCCGACTATTATGATAGCAGTACTTACATGTTTTTTGCAGAAATCACCTAACTTTTTTGTATACATATTTCTTATTGCAAGCATTGTATTTTTATTTATGATTTCTGTCCGCTGGGCATTTTTAAATATGTTTTTTGCACTCGTTATTTTTTGTATTATCGCTACCGCTTCAAAAGGTGCGATGCTCGGTTTTGCTGCGGCTATCGGTATATTTTCTTTTCTTGGCGCGTTCTATTTTCTTAAAGGCAGATTGCAAAAATTGCGGATCCCTGTTTTTGCGAGCATGATCATGATCGTAATTGTATTTTCGCTTATGATCGGGCAGCTCTCGAGAAAACGTATTGATTCTTTAAGGTTTCGCGTATTTACCTGGCTTTCTACTATTGAAATGATACAGACACATCCGATTATCGGTACGGGTTTAGGTACATTTAAGACAACATATCCGGCATACCGCCGGCCTGAGATTTTTCATATTGAAGGCAAATCAAATACTGAAACAGATCATCCTGAAAATGAATTCATCGAAGTGTTGTATGATGATGGTATTATCGGTTTTGGTATTTTTATCTGGATTGTTATTCTTTTTACCTGGTTAGGAATACGATCATTAAACCGCTTCTCCCGTATCACCACATTGCATGCTGCATCCAAGGGGTATATGTACGGTGTTATAGATGATGAACGTGCATATTATATGCTGGGTATTTTAACTGCTTTTTTAGCAATGCTGACGCATAATCTGGTCGATGTGAGCATGAGATTTGTATCTTCCGGGATATTCCCATGGCTGCTGGCAGGCCTGATAGGTGCATTAATCTGGCATGAGCCTCTCCCCGATAAATCATCGGAGTTAGTTCAATCAGATGAACGAAAAAAACCCGAACTTAATGAAAATGCTGAGCAGAAAAATATTGCGAATAAGATAAAATTTGTGGTTAAAAGTATATTGATAATTGCAATAGGCATTATGGCAATTTATTTAATACAGGAGTTTAATGTTATACAAAAACCACCTTCAGGACAGGGGGAAGAAAAACTATTTTCTTGGTTTTTACCGTGGGCATGTTTTTTGGCAGTGGTGATCGGTGCAGTATTCATTTTTTTCAAAGTTATTGCGCGTATGACTCAATTTAAACAGTTTATGGTTATTCCGCCGATGCTGTATTTTGTTTTTGTCTTTTGGGGATATTTTGTTGCTGATGCAAATCATAATATGGGTATTTTTTATTCTAAACAAGCAAAATGGATTGAAGCGCTTAAACATTACAATATCGTAATTAAGAAAAATCCAAATTATATTATGGCCCATTATTTTATGGGAAATGTATATAATGACCGCTGGGCTCCCGGAGATTGGAAACGTGCTGTACAGAAATATGACGACGTAAAAAGATTAGCGCCTAATTATGTTCAAGTACATCATCAGGCAGGTATGGTTTATTTGAAACTCGGAGAAGAAGCTAAGGCCCGCGGTGACAAAGAAAAAGTTGAAGAGT
>JBDRMW010000010.1:0-6211 GCA_043811735.1 bacterium | reverse complement strand
CGGATCTTCTTTAGGGCAGTCAATAATCAATGCTCCATTGATTTCATAATCAACAGGGCTCCCCCCGGGTAGAAGTTGAATTAAATCAAACCCTTCTAACTGTCTTACGCATCTTTTCAACCGTCTCATCTCTCGCTGAACATTATACCACTCCATGGCTTTAACCATGCATTTTTTAACTTCATCGAGATATGCAGCTTTCTTCACAATAAAATCATACACCTTGCCGTCTTTTATCGCCTTGTAAGATATTTCATACTCAGGGTAGCCGGTTAATATAATTCTTACCGCTTCAGGATATTTCTGCTCAATTTCAGATAAAAAATCTGTTCCTTCTTTGCCCGGCATCTTTTGGTCAGATATTACAATCGCTGTATCAGTATTATTCGCCAGTATTTCTAAAGCTTGTACCGCACTATTCGCCGTTAAAATATTAAAATCTTTTTCTAATTCGATCTTCAATATTTCAAGCACGTTATCTTCATCATCAACACATAGAATTTTTGGCTTTAACAAATTTTGCTCATCCATTTTATCCACGCCTTTCCGCCTGTTTCAACGGCAAACTCACAATTATTTTTGTCCCAACACCTTCTTCGCTGTCTATGTCAATTTTCCCGCCATGTTCGCTAACGACTTTATAGCTTACAGTTAACCCAAGCCCCATCCCCTTATTAGGATCTCTAGTTGTAAAAAAAGGATCAAATACTTTTTTAATATCTTCTTTCTTGATTCCTTCACCCGTGTCGAAAAACTCTAAAAACATCTGTTGCCCATCGTCCCAGGTGCGTATCGTAATTGTGCCTGCGTCCTTTATTGCAGTAATTGCATTATGCAGGATATTAAACACCACTTGGCTGATATGCCCTGGCACGCATGCAACAGTTTTATCAGTTTTAAACTCTTTAATTATTTTAATTCTACTATTTAACAAATGATTCAGCAAGAGCAATGAAGATTCAATATTTTCTTTTATATCATATTCCTCATAATTGATTTTGTCTTTCTGAGAAAATTTCCGTAACTCAGTCATCACCATAAAGCAACGTTTTACTCCTTCATCAATAGATCCGAGCATTTTATTAATATCTTTATGCCGGCTGATATTCTTCTCCTCATTAATCAGCCGCTGCAGAGCATGCGCTCCGCCATCAATAAAACTTAAAGGATTATGGAATTCATGCGCTAATCCCATCAGCATAATTCCTAATGATCGTATCTTTTCAGTATGAATAAGCTGTGCTTCTGCGTCTCTTAACTTTTCGTATGACTGCGCCAATGCTTTATTTGTTTTCGCAAGCTCATTTTCAAGTTTTCGCACATTGAGCAGTGATTTTACCCTTGCCCTCAATTCATCTCGGTTAAACGGCTTTGCAAGGTAATCATCTGCCCCCATTTCAAGTCCTTGTATCTTAAAATTAAGCTCTCCTCTTGCGGTCAAAATAATTACCGGAATGTGTTTGGTACGTTCAGTTGTTTTTACTTTTTCCGTAAGCTCAAACCCATTAAACCCCGGCATCATCAAATCAGAAATCACCAAGTCCGGAGGCTCTTTGCATATCATATTCCAGCCTTCTTTTCCGTCGAAAGCGACCCTGATAATATAGTTTGACTTTAATGTATCGCGTATTAATGCTATAACACCTGCGTCATCTTCGACGATTTGTACTGTTGCTTGTGCTGTTTTCCCGTGTAAATCCTGTTTCTTTAATTCATCAATTAATTTTTGTTTTGTTACCTGATTTGTTTGTATATCAGCCATTTGTAATGTCCGAACATCAGGATATCTTCGATCATCTTTACGTCGTTCTTTGAATCTACGCTCGTCTTCTTGAGGTTTTATTTCATCAATGTCTTCTCTGCTCAAGTGCTTTGTGCCTTTGAGAAGTTCCACCGTGAAAACCGAACCTTTGTTAAGCTCGCTCTCAACCTTAATATTTCCCTTATGCAGTTCCACTAATTCTTTGGCTAAATTAAGGCCGATACCCGTTCCTCCGTAATTTCTGGTTGCACTACCGTCGACTTGATGAAATCTATCAAACATTTTTGGCAGCTCTTCTTTGGGGATCCCAATTCCTGTGTCTGCGACTGATATTTTCACGGTCTTTTCATCTTCCTCAACTGAAACCGTAATTGTTCCTTTTTCCTGTGTAAATTTAATCGCGTTTGATAATAGATTTAAAAATACCTTTTCTATTTTACCCATATCCGCATAAACCAATATCTCATTTTTTGGCAGTTTTTTTTCGATCTTTAACTGCGCCTGCTGAACTAAAGATTCTATTGATATAATAAGCTCATCAATAACTTTCTTAATATCAACCTTACTGCATTTAATCTGCATTTTTCCCGCTTCCAGTTTAGTAAAATCCAATAAGTCATTAATTAGTTTAAGAAGCTTTTTCGCGTTAAGCGTCATCTGGTTCAGCATGTATTCATCGCATGCCACTGTTTTGTTTTGGGAATCTATTTTTGATATAAGCGTCTCAAGCGGCGCGATAATTGAAGTAAGCGGCGTGCGCAGCTCATGGCTTACGTTTGCCATAAATTCATCTTTCATCATGTCAAATTTTTGTAGTTTTTGATTGGTTTCTTCCACCTGCTTTTTTGCTTCCGCAAGATCAGTCCGTATAGAAAGTTCATGCAGTCTAAGCCGATTTTTGTAATACGTCCCTACAATACCCAGCATCATTGTATGTACTAAGAAGAAATTGTTTGCTATTAAATAGGCAACATTATAACTGCCCGGTTTTAAATAAAGGAGGGGAAGCATATAATAAATATACGTTATCACACATACGATCAAAACTCGTTTTAAGTCTAAAGGCAAAATAAAAATCATGAATAAAAACGACAAGTTAATTCCCGCATAATATATACTGACCGGTCCGCCGGTCAAATAACACATGGTTGCAATGTTCAAGGTGCCTAAGAGAAGAAGAAACATGCTGAAATTAAATGTATTGCGCTTAACAAAATCAGTTTTTAGTGAAAAGTACAGCACTGCACATAGCACAACGGGGATAAGACGGAGCGCCCAAAGCTTAAATAATATTTTTGGAAAAACAAAAATATCCAGAATCCCAAAAAACAGAAATATCATCGGCCCCAGAATACAAGTAATTTTTATCATCTCAAGAGCGAGGGCTTGCGTTTCAACTAAAAAATTCTCTCTTAGTTTTTGATTAGGTATAGTCTCGTTGATTATTGAAATAATTTTTTTCAGCATTTTATTGTTGTTTTCTTATTTAAATATCTCAATGTTTGTTTTACTAAGGACTCAATAAGCTCTTTCACAGAAATAATTTTTTTAACCCGCGTCACATTCTGACCTGCGAAAACAACCGCATTATCAACATCCCCAATGGTCGCATTAAACATTGATTCCGCAATGCAATAAAGCGTTTTTTCAGGGTCACATGTCCTTAAACAATGGTAATGACATGTAAACATAATTTTCTCGTGATTTAAAATTCTCTCAATTAATTTTGTTTTTATTGCTCTTCCGGGCATCCCAACCGGACTGTCAATAATGATGAGGTCTTCTTTTGTTGCTTTGATATATAGGTTTTTTACATTAGGAGAAACCGAACATTCATGCGTTGTGACAAAACGAGTAGCCATCTGTACACCACTTGCGCCCATTAAGAGATATCTTGCGATATCTTTGCCGTCATATATACCGCCAGCGGGTATAACGGGAATATTCAGCTCTTTACCCAGCACAAGTACATCGTTTAGAATTTTTTCAAGTTGGTTTCTTTTTAACCCGTGCAATTCAATATTCTTAAATCCCAGATGTCCTCCTGCAAGCGGCCCTTCAACAATAATCGCGTCCGGCAGACGGTTATATCTTTTTTTCCATGCTTTTATAATCAAATCCGCCGCTCGAGCCGATGAAACAATAGGTATCAGCTTTATTGCTCTTTTGCTGTCGAATTTCGGCAGATGAAGCGGCAGCCCCGCTCCTGCCGCGATAAAATCTATTTTTTCTGCGCACGCAGTCTGTGCAAGATCGTCAAAGTTGCTTGCCGCAACCATAAGGTTTACTCCGACCGGCCCTTTAGTTATATTCTTTACTTTTCTAATCTCCCTGATAAGTCCATCTCGTGATGCTTTAACAAAATTAGTCTCATTTTCTGGTGTTCCGTATCCAAGCCCCACTCCTGAAATGGTTCCAGCTGCCCCGCACTGTGCAACCGCACTTGCCAAATCAGCCGTAGATATTTTTACTCCCATTCCTCCTTGGATAATAGGCACTTTAATTTCCAGATCACCGATAATAAGAGGTTTAAGAAAAGTATTCATTGTTTATAATATTCCCTTTCAAGTACACGATTTTTCAGAACATAATAGTTTATTTTCTATGAAATCTTTTAAAACGTCTGCTATTATCGCATGTCCATTATCATTAGGATGGAGACCGTCTAAAATCGAAACATGATTATTCATTAATTGTTTTCGTATATCAATAAATGGTATCTTTTGCGATTCAGCACATGTTTGAGCGATAGTATTATATTCCTCATGTATTGCGTACAAATCTAATTTTTTATGTGTTTTTTTAATGCTTCATCTCGTATCAAACTTACATTTACTGGCTGTAAACCTACTGATATCGGAGTTTGTTTGTTTTTCTTTATTTTAGCAATAATTTCAGTATAATACTTCTCATATATTTTTTGTGATACGCAAGGCTTCCCTTCATCAGTTAACCTGCTGTCGTTATTCCCGAACATGATGAATACGTGAGAAAACCGATGATATGCAAGCACATCATTTTCTAATCTTTTTTTTGCGTTAATTAACGTATCCTGTGATTTTGCACGAAGGAGTGTCGGCAGAGGGGTATGCTTTTTAAATATTTTATAGCAACTTTTGCTTCGTTCAGATGCCCCAACTCCAAAAAAAACACTGTCTCCAAAAAATATTATTCCTGTTATATGTTCACTCATTACGGTATTTGATTAACAAACTAATCGCGCTTATAATATCTTACCCTTTGTATTTTCTACCCGTGCACATTTCATACATGTTCCACGGATCAATACTGACAACCACTGATTTAAATCCCGTATCAATCATCCATTTTCTAATCTGCCTCATTGAACGGTAATAAAGATACCAGTTATCACCTAACGTCGTCACGCAGACTTTTTCCATAAGTTTTCTGCTCGGGTTGGTATATTGCGTCGCGAAAATAAATATTCCTTCATTCGCGAGAGCCGCATAAATATCTTTCAATATCTTAAGCACCGTACCATCATCAAAATATTCCATTACTCCCGAAGCGATTACAATATTAGGATTCCATTTTTTCTTCTTCGCAAACGATTTCAGATGCCGCAGTTTAAATAAATCCGCTTTAACAAACCGCACAGGATGTCCTTCATGCAGCATTTTGCCGTACTCAATTGAGTTTGAATCGGAATCAAGGCAAACTGCTTCAAGATTTTTAATGTCAGAGTTTGTTAACGTCTCAATAATATATCGCGCTGGCCCTGAACACAGATCCAGCACTTTAGTTTTTCTGTTCAACAAATCATTATTTTCAATTTCATTGATTAGTATCTTTTTTATGTTTTCTTTTCTATAACGCGTTGCTTCAACTGCTGGTAGATTAAGCAATACTTTATCAACCATCTTCCCGATAACAAGCTTTCCTTGAGGATCATTCGAGTACATATGATCGAAGTTTATTCCCGTGTTCGCTTTTCCCATAACGCTTGAATGCCCTAATTTGCTGGTCAGCATTATTCTTCTTATGACGTTTTTATAAATAAAATCCTCTAATTTATTAAAAATGGTAATTTGCTGCTCTTCGGTTGTGTTTAAAATATCTTTGATGATATTTTCCACTTTTTCTTCCTGTGTTTTCTCAAGATTGGCGAAACTTATCCCGTACTTGAACTTACTTCCGTTTGATTTTCTTTTTTCCCATACAATTTTCGCGGTAATGTCTTTAACCGCCTGATCCGGTTTTGTTTTTAACTGCACAATCAAATGATCCATATTTGGCAATGATCGGTCCACAATAAGAGATAATCCCGTATGAGATATATTGACTGCTGTTGCTTTTATAATCTTTGCTTTTTCCTGTTCAGTTGGTTTTAAAATAACCGGAATACTGCTCATTATTCTTTGCCGCTTTCTGCGGAACAATGAAATATGTCTTCTTTTTTTTCTTCTCTCGTCAAATTTTTCTGCCATG
>JBDRMW010000009.1:0-2273 GCA_043811735.1 bacterium | reverse complement strand
GAAGAACAACCAAAAACACGTATAAAGTCGGTGTCTGCGGGCTCAATTACTTTCTGTTATTCAGTCTATAGTCAGCCCAATAATTATGTGCTATATTCGGGAAACTTAATGTAACAGTTTGTGAGGATTCAGAGCTCTCCGCCAAATTAGTTTTAGATTTAAACCTTTATTGAAAAACAACTACCTGCATAATAAAATAATATTATGCTCACAACAGGATTTGAAGGGTATTTGAAGCGCCTGAAAAAACTATAATTTTTCTAATCTTTTTTTTAAGAGCACGAGGTAGGGATTAATAATCTTATATGCTTCATTTACAAATGCATCTCCGGTTTTGGTTGATTCAGTGTCAACTATATTCCATATATCAAGATATTTCCCATTCTTTAGTTTTAATGGTTTTAAAAGTCTTTTATCAGTATCCTCAAAAGGTTTTGCTGGATATGTTATGATGAGATTTATTATACATCCGCTTTCCCCGACGGTATATTTATCGGGCGAGTTTTTTTGAATAATATTTTTTTCATACATAAGCCCGGCTTCAACAACATCTTTGTCCATAATACGGCATATTACCTGTGCGTTATCAATACCTGATAGATGAGGATATTTTGATTTAATTTTTTTAAACTCCTCATGAATTTCATGTAACAGGGATACTATTATTCTACTGGATTCCGAAGACGTAACCGGCTGAATGCAGTCTTGCGAATCCCTTAAGATAAACCGGTTTTTCTGTGCAGGTTTACAATTACTCATCAAACTTATTAAAACAATGAACACTATTAAACCTAAGATACTTAAATTATTTTGCATTTTTATTAATAATAAAAAATTCTCCGCACATCTGCTCTCTTAGCGCATTGTAATACAATTATTACAGCGCGTCAATTTTATTAAGTCTCATATTATAGGGAATTATCCGTAAATTTTTTAAAATTTACAGCCAAGACTTATGCGCTGGGTTGGATCGAAGTATACACCAGGAATGAATGCATAGGAGAAATCAAACCGTCTGTATGTAATGCCGATGCCAAAATGCATGTTTGCTTCTTCACGATTTATAATATAGCCGGTATTAAATGAGACTGCGCCGTATCCGACTTCAAATCCAACAAGGCTGACTGTTTCTGACTCGTTAATTAAATAATTTGTTCCAGCACCAAGGGTAAGATCAAATCCTTTGAAGGCCATTGCATATCCGGCGCCGCCGTATATAGATGACGGCAGAGATTCTTTTTTATCAACAAATGCTGAGGCTGATCCAAAATTGTTTGCAGAAAGTGAAACAAACAACCGTGAAAGAGGAGCATACAACAGACCCCAATCCAATGCAGAGGCAGTAACATCTTTTGTCTCGGCAATATTACTGGATGCACATTTTAAGTTTATGCCGGTGTAGAGATTATCAAGAAAGACCTGCCTGCCATACGAGACCACGGCTAGGGTATCCTGCTGTGCGGTAACTGTTTTGTTTTTAAGTTGGGTGCCGTCTATCCAGTTAAGTTCCATCTCTCCGGCATCATAATGAATAAGCCCTCCGGCAAGCGCGCCCTTCGATAAGGGATGGCTGTAGAGCAATCCTCCCAGGACATCATCCGTAAACCCAAGTTCGGAGAGAAAAAATATTTCTTTTGAAGGTGCGGTGGCCGTAATCGCCGGATTATACAACATACCGCTTAAATCACCGGTTATCGGCATTGCCGCGGTTAATGCTTTAAACCGCGGGGATTGGGTTTTTCTAAAAATTATCCATCCACTTTTGCCGAAATCAGCGAATAGACTGCCGGCAAGCGTACAGAGAATAATTACACATGCTACTGCTGAATATTTTTTCATGATTATCTTAAAACCGCTACTTTTTTAGAATCTTCCACGCCAGGGCCTTTAATGTAAACTACATATATCCCGCTGGCCAGATCATCGGGGATCCATTTGATCCATACATCATCTGCCTGAAGCGGAATTTTGGAAAACTCATCGACTAATTCACCCATAAGGTTAAATACCCGGATTTTATAGGTACTGTTAATATATTCAGACTGCGCTTTATTAGGTGCAAACACAATGGCTACGCCTTCGCCTTTATCAGGATTTATTGCACCATGGCCTGCTTTTGCTTTATCTTCAGCGATGATTTTAGCTTTACTTGCTGAGGGCACGGTAATCGTAACGCTGGCCCCGCCGGAACCGATCGGGATATCGATCTGTGCCGGTACTTCAGATACAGTTGACGTTGAGGTGCCGACAAAATTCCATGATTCAATATTCTC
>JBDRMW010000008.1:0-16781 GCA_043811735.1 bacterium | reverse complement strand
ACTATATGTATTTGCTATTATTTTTTTCCACTGGGGCATATCGGGAACATAATAAATAAATGCCCTTAATTCTGCGATTATAATCCAGACAAGAAATAATACAAACAGTATAATAAGAGGATGCATGAAAAAAGACAGCTTATTACGTTTCATATGCACATAATATCCTATAATCCATGCAGCAAGGGGTATATATAGAAAGGATATGATCGGAGCAGGAGAGAGAAGATTGCTTATTAAACCTGAAACAGGCAATAAAAATAACACCAGTTTTAATCCTATATCAGGCTTTTTACAGGTAAAAAACCCGATGATTATTCCTATCGGTAAACTTAAGCTTAACTGCCAGCCGGTAACGAAACTAATTAACAAGGCTTGAAGAACAAATACGCCGGCAAGCACGTGAAATAATTTAACCATGCATCATCGACCTTCCATACTAAATAAATTGTTGAATTAATTTCTTAGTATTTTTTTTAAAACAGCTCTTATTATAATAAGTATAAACCGAGTATTGGTAATCAAATATCGTTTCCACATTCGGCCGGGTTCCTGTGTCAACCGCCACAACCACTCTAACCCTATATTTTGTAAAAACTTCGGAGCCCTTTTTGTATATCCTGCAACAACATCAAAACTTCCTCCGACTCCCATAACGAAGGGGACGTTAAGTTCTGCTAAATACTTGCTTAGAAACTTCTCCTTTTTAGGTGAGTTTATTGCAAGAAACAAGATGTCCGCGTGTACGTTTTTAATCTGCGCAATAACATCCCCCTCTTCGCGTTCTTCCCAATAACCGTTCCGATAACCCGCAACAATCAGCTGGGGATATTTCTGTTTAAATAGTAAGACAATATGAGATACAATATGCTCGCGTGCACCCAAAAAATATACCCGGTACTGCTTGTGGGAAGCGTGTTTTATTAACTCAATCATCAAATCAATTCCGGTTACCCGGGCTTTAAGCGGATTCCCAAACAAGCGCGAAATCCATACAATGGGCATCCCATCAGCGTTAATGATATCACACCGGGAGATTATTGAACGCAGCTCAGCATCTTCCTGCATGGCAACTAATTTTGCTGCATTTATGACAACATGCTGATGCGGTTTTTTGGCCGATATAAATCCATCAATGGTTTCGATGGTTTCCTGCATGGTCAGATTATCAACAGGACACCCCAATATTTCAATTCTTTTGTGTGGCCGCATTATATTTTCTCATTTAATATTTTCACAATACGTTCCGATGCATTGCCGTCCCATAATTCCGGGATACGGCCTTTTTTATATGTCCCTTTAAGAATCAACGTAAATGTCTTTACGATTTTTTTTGTATCATTACCAACAAGCGTATTGGTTCCCTCGGTAATAGTAATTGGACGCTCTGTATTATGACGAAGAGTTACACAGGGAATACCAAGAACCGTTGTTTCTTCCTGAATACCGCCCGAATCAGTCAGTATGCATCGGGCATTAACAACCAAATTCATAAAATCCAAATAACCAAGCGGATCAATGATACTGATCCGCTCTTTTTTGATAAGATGATACAGACCAAATTGCTTCATCTGTTTCAAGGTGCGCGGATGTATCGGAAATATAATCTGATCTGACCGGGAAATCGTTTTAAAAGCTGATAAGATCCTCTCAAATGCATCACGATTATCAACATTTGAAGGCCGATGCAGCGTTACCAGAGTATATGCCTGGGGTTTAAGTTTCATGCGCTTTACACATCCATTACTTCTTACTTTCTTCTCCAAAAAGCGCAGTGTATCGATCATGACATTACCGACAAAATATATTTTTTCCCTGCCTATACCCTCTTTCAACAGTGTTCTGTTCGCATCTTTACATGTAGTAAACAAATAATCAGAGAGAACATCCGTGACAATCCTGTTTATCTCCTCCGGCATACGGCGGTCATAGGAGCGCAAGCCCGCCTCAACATGGGCAACAGGGATATGCAGTTTAGCGCTTACCACGCTTGCGGCAATGGTTGAATTAACATCTCCCACAACCATCACCAGGTCAGCTTTCTTTTCAATAAGAACTTTTTCAAGCCCTGTCATAATAAGAGCGGTCTGCACAGCTTGCGAGCCGCTTCCAACTCCCAAATAAATATCCGGCCGGGAAATGAATAATTCATTAAAAAACACATCAGTCATATTTGGATCGTAATGCTGGCCGGTATGAATTAATACCGGTTTTAAACGCCGCCGTTTCTTCAATGCCCTCATAACAGGGGCAATCTTCATAAAATTTGGCCTGGCGCCGATAATAAGCGCAATTGTTTTAGTCCGCACGCTGTTCTCCTTGAGTATGATATATAAGAAATGTTATTGCATAATACATCCATGCCTGAGCCCATCTAATATAGGGGATCTTAATAGTATACAATCGCTTTTTCTGAAAATAAAAATATCCGCTTGCATCAAGCATATTGGTTATTGTCCACTGAAAAAGTTTTTCAGCTTTATTGATATACCCCTTATCATAAGAGCTCATCATGCAATAAGTAATCATACCCTGCGCGGCAGAATGAATATCTATCGGATACGTGTTGTCATGATAATACCGCGGTGTTCCATCATGCAGAAAAAAGTTTGAATCATAATATGTTAACCCGCGCTTAATCGGCTCTTCCAGACGGTTGTCATCGATAATATCCCGCAAACTTTTCAGAGCAGCAATGTTATACCCTGTATGGAAACCATCTATCCACTTTTGATTGGATGCGGTACCGTAAAACCAGGATCCATCTGCATGTTGACAATCAATTGAATATAAGGCTGCCCTGAGCGCGTCGTTCATATACGATGATGAATTGTTGTATTTCCCCACCCGCGCCAGTAAAAATGCCGCCAAAAGATTCACATTATGAACCCGGGAATGATCCAGCGGTGTATAACTGAAACACAACAGATTATGATGCTCTGTCCTGTGAAGATCCTTTACAATGAACCGCGCGCTTTGTTCAGCTATAGCAAGATATTTTTCATCATGCAGTACATCATACGCATCAAGAAAAGACTGCGCGGCAAATGTCGTACAAATAGCATTAGGCGTATTGCGCGGCGCATAAAATTGCCGGGACTGCCATGGAAAATTGTACCCCCAGCAGGCGCCGCTGTATCCCTTTATTATCAGGCTTTCCAATACAGACAAAACTGAACGCGCCTCGTGTGCATATCGTTCATCATGAGTACACTTAAATAAACGCAGCAAACCAGCCGCGAACAATGCCAGTGCTTTACTATTACGGCCTTTGGATATCAACAATAAAGGCCGTACATTAAACGGAGAATTTTTTACTGCCTGCGTAACTATTTGTTTTGCAATTTTAATTTTAAAAAAAGGCGTCTTTTGAAATAAAACACTGTTCAACCCATCATACGGGTCATACCCGTACCAGTCTGCATTTTTGCAAATATCAAAGACTCTTTCAGCGCACTCTCGTAACTCCATGTTAAATAGATTCTTCCTTTCCGTTTCGTAATGATTCTACTGCCATGAGCGTTGATTTCGTTGACATATACAATTCATCGAAAGGAATGGGCATTTGTTTGCCGGATCTTACCGCATTCACAAATGCATCAAATTCACCCGTGTGACCTTTATCCTGCGATGTATGCAGTTTTTTAATTGTTTTATTCCTCTTCATAATGTCCGTCCGCTTAAAATCATCGCACCGTATAGAAATGCCATCGGTGAATAGTTCGATATATTCTTTTCCCATCAGGGCATCTCCTTTTGATGTATATACAACAGAACCTATTGAACCGTCTGCAAACTGAACAGTGAGGATAATATTATCATGCAGTGCCGCATCAGGATCATTGCCGGAAACAGCTTTAGTAATAATACTGCGCGGCTTAGATCCAACCAGGTAACAGATCAAATCAATAAAATGGCAGACTTCGCTGTTTATTCTTCCGCCGCCGACCGACGGATCATGGATCCACGAATCGTGCGGTATAGGACCTGCATTAACCCTGCAGATTATAATACAGGCGCCCTTGCGTTCCTGTACAATTTCTTTCATCAGCGCCGTATGCGGTGAGAAACGGCGGTTAAACCCTACCATCAACCGGCTGTTAGTTTTTACTGCAGACTGCACTCTTTGCAGTTCTTCAAAGTTAAGCGCCAGCGGTTTTTCAACAAAGACTGCTTTACCTTCTGCAAGAGCCTGACTCGCGTACTCCGCATGATACTGATGTGTCGTCGTAATAAATACCGTGCTGCAGGCAGGATCTTGAATAATATGCTGAGCATCTGATACCGCATAAGCAAATCCGAATTTTTGGGCAACATTTTTTGTGCTTACGCCCATAGTGCTGCAGACAGAATGGAATGCAACTTCAGGCAGTTTTTTCAAGCGCGGCAACAATACCCCTGATGTAAAATTCCCTGCACCGATTAATCCTATCTGTAACGCATCGTGCTTCTGCACCGGCGCCTCAGGCACGGGTATGCGGTCAGCCATCGTTTGTGAGTCCTGACCGTATTGGAGAATAATGCCAAGAAAAGGTTCTTGTGCTTTACCGGCAATAAAACGGTACGCTTGTGCAGCCTCATCAACCGGAAAATGATGTGATATCAACGGTTCAAGTGAAACCATACCTGAACCGACCAAACGAAGAAATTCTTCCATATTCCTTTTTTCAGTCCACCGGACATACCCTATAGGATAATCAATATGCTTTTCTTCATACACGGGATCATACCTTCCCGGCCCATATGAACGAGACATGATCACGGAAAGTTCTTTTTCGTAGAATCCCTGGCGCGGTATATCCATCCGGACATTACCGACTACCACGACCTTTCCTCTATCACGGCAGATATTCCCTGCAAGAATAACCGGATCATTTGTTGCCGCAGCAGCAGTAATAATAACAGCATCAAAACCGAATCCACCGGTCATGGTATGCGCAAACAGCTCAACATCATCTGACCTCATAATCGATTTTCGCGCACCCAGCGTTTCAGAAAGTTTGACTTTTTTTTCATCGAGATCAATCCCATATGCATTACATCCAGCGCTTTTCAGCAGCTCTACGGTAATCTGGCCCAGCAATCCTAACCCGATGACACACACGTGCTCGCCAAGACGTATATCAGTCTGCCGCACTCCCTGTAATGCGATAGCGCCCAGCGTTACGAATGATGCATGGTCATATGATACGCCGTCGGGAATTTTGCTGGTTAAATTAACCGGCACAGATACAACCTCCGCATGATTCGCATATCCTGCACCTGCACATGCAACGCGGTCTCCGGCAGAGATATCTTTAACATCTCCTCCTGTTGTGACAACCGTACCCGCACAGCTGTATCCAAGCGGCGATGCTGATTCCAGCCGGTGTTTAACTTTGTGAAAAGTTGACAAAAAACCTTCCTGCCGAATCTTCTGCAATACCTGCTTGGCAAGATCAGGCCGCGCCAAAGCTTTCTGCACAATATTTTTTTCACCCATTTCGATTTTCGACCGCTCGGTTCCCGTACTGATAAGGGAGCTCATGTTTTTGACCAGCACATATCCCGGCAAAACCGGAGGATGCGGAACCTGTTCAACCTTTATTTCACCTGTTTTAAGACTCTGCGTAACCTGTTTCATTATAATTACCCCTCTGTAATAGTATACAAATATTTATGGGCCGCTATAGCGGCTTCATCCCGTTAGAATCAACAAATGTTTTAAACCATAATTCAACGGTTAAAAGCTGCCAAATTTTTAGTGCATTGTCTTCTTTACCCGAATAATTATCTTGAAGTATATTCGTTACTGCTTTTTCATTAAACAGCCCGCGTTTTTTTATAACTTCAGGAGATAGATATTCATTAATCATCGCTTTAATATTTGTATCTTTTACCCACGCTCTCACCGGCGCGCCGAATCCCGCTTTTTTACGCCACACCACATCATGCGGCAGCATTTTTTCAACGGTTTTTTTTAAGATATACTTTTGCTTTCCTGCATGTATTTTAAGAGACGGCGATATAGATGCACTTAACTCAACCAATCGATGATCAAGCAAAGGCACACGCACCTCAACTGAGGCTGCCATGCTTGCTTTATCAGTATACGTTAAATTGAGATCAGGCAAGAAGGTTTTTTGATCAATGTAGAGTATTTGATTTAATTGTTTAGAATCTCTCATTCTATTAAAATATTTGTTCATAAAAAAAGATTGGCTTGTTGAATATTGATTGGCATGCTGTTCATATGCCAGATCCTTTAATTCTTGCTGAGAATAATAGGAAAAATACCCCAGATACCGTTCATGAAAGGGCAGATCAGCACTTTTCGTGAATTTTTTTGCATTACGTATTAATCTCATGCATCCTCCCGGTTTTGATGCGGGCATCATATCAAGAACGGGATTCACTGCAATCTTTTTTATTATATCCGGTACAAACCCATAGTATTCTGAAAGCTGCATGGCATAGTGACGAGGATACCCCGCAAATGTTTCTTCCCCGCCAATACCACTGAGCATAACGGTCGCTTTATGTTTGGCTTCCTTACAAATCAAATATGTTGATAACGCAGCCGGATCACCTATTGGTTCTTCAAGATGCCATACTATTTTCGGCCATAATTCAGAAACGTTCGGATCAAGCATAATTTCATTATAATCAAGGCCTCCGAGATGCTCTTTCATCATACGGGCATAACGGATATCATCACTGCAAATATCATATTGAAGTTGTTTTTCGCCGAAACCAACGGTATATGAAATAATAGTATCCTGAATGCGCTTACGCATCAGGGCCATAATAGCGCTCGAGTCAACACCGCCTGAAAGAAAAGCACCAAGCGGCACATCGCTGATCAATCGTTTATCAACCGCATCAAATAACAACGCCTCAATTTCTTCCACCGCATCTTTTTCTCGAGAAATTTTCTGCTCAAATAATACATCCCAGTACTGTTTTATGGTATGTTTTTTTTGATTAAATACAAGATAATGGCCCGGCTCAAGTTTTTTTATCGATGAAAAAGGTGTTATTGATCCGGGGGCCCATAGAAACTGGCAATAATACAGTAATCCTGATTCAGAAACATCTCTGTTAACTTCCGGGATAATTAAAAGGGGTTTAATTTCTGAGGCAAAAGCAATGCTTCCATTAAATTCCGTATAATACAGCGGTTTAATGCCGAGCCGATCTCGAACCAAAATCAGTTTTTTTTCACGCGAATCCCATAAGCCAAATGCAAACATCCCATTAAAACGACTGAGACACTCTATTCCCCACTCTTCATACGCATGGATAACAATCTCGGTATCAGTCTCACTGCGGAAGATATGCCCGCCCTGAAGCAGCTCTTTACGAATATCTTTATAATTGTATATTTCGCCGTTATACGTGATCCAGATGGTGCGGTCTTCATTAGTCATGGGCTGCCGTCCGTTGTCCGTCAGATCAATAATAGAAAGCCGGCGATGTCCGAGGCCGACACCGTCAGATTTCAGTAATTCCGTACCACAGCCGTCAGGCCCTCGATGCGCCATGATTTCTGTCATTGCCCTGAGCACTTCAGGCCCTTTATCACGCGTATAATTAATAAAACCGCAAATCCCGCACATTATGTATTCTCCTGCAATTCCATTGAGCAATATATTGAGTTTTTCATCATCATTTTCTTTCACCTGCTAAATCAAAGTTGTGAAGTATTTTTAATAGATGTCTTTGCCATATTTTGGCTTTATTATTCTTTAATGAATTGCATAAATCAAATGATAGCTTAATACACTGATCTGCATTCATATACGAAAACAATCCCTGCCTCCCAATACAATAGAGATTATCAATATCCATAATATAAGAGAATAGAGTATTTAGAATTTCTTTATACCCTATAACCATTCGGGGCGTTGCATAATCAATCCATAGAGATCGGTAATCTATGATATCTTCGGCAGATTCCGTGCATCTCATTCCTGCCGTATAAGAATCAGCTGCGCTTTTACTATTGTTATAATTCATATCTTTCAAAATACTTATTCTTTTACGATCATTATCTGCGAGATTTCAGGCATTAAGTTAGTTTCAGCGTGTGTGTTATGGCTGTGATATAACCTCATTGTTAACTGCTCTTCCAGGTTATGTACCGTAAATGAATCATATGCATGCATCTCTGGTGAATTATTTTTTATAGCAATATCGCCCAGCTGTTTATATTCAATACAATGAAGATCAGCAAAAATAAGACTGCTTTCCTCTTCCTTTGTTAGTATTAATTTCATTCGTTTTCCTATAAAAGCCTTGAGATCGATCACGCTGTACACGCGTTCTTTTTGCGGATATATGTTAGCACTATGCGCTTCCTGCTCTCCATTATAAATAATATACTGCAAATAATTTTTATTCTGCTTATTATCACCGGTCAAATAAAATCTCATGCAGGGATGATGCACATCAAATTCTTTACTTATTAATCTGCCTTTTTTTGAAGAAGAGCTGTTTTCCTTTAATAATTTCCCATTAAAATAATCATTTTCCGTCATTTCGATTGCGGTGTTTATATAATACAACGTTTGAGAAGGATTTTTAACAATAAAAACAGGCTGATTAGTAAAAGCATCACCTTCAATCTTCCAATTTGTTAACGTGCCCTTATTAAAATTTGCATTATTAAAAGGCGGCGCTGATGAAGATACCTGAACACTTATAACAGGATATCCCTGCTGCGGAGCACCGTGGGAAATTGAACGCTGCAGAAATTCAAAATGATATCTTCCTTTCTTTAACAAAAGCTCGCGTTCCGCTCCGACAAACCAGGGAATCACGAATTTAAACGAGGTAACCCAATCTTCACCATATGGAAATTCTTTTTTGAAAGACTCTAAAGATAAGATCTCCGTAGTATTGATTGGTTTTTGTTTTTTTTGATAAGAATGCACATCTCTGCGATTCAATTCATATAATTTTGACTTAAGATTAATGTTGGGATATTTTCCATCATTCCCCACTGATCTATTAACACCATCCATCTCTTTTATCAATGTCAACTTTTCATAAAATTCCCTTCCCGCAGCAGTCTCATATTCACCCATTAAAACATAATCAGAACCGTTTTTTAATAAATCTAAAATTCCTTCTTTTGTGTGATCAAAAGTATAAACAACGTATTTCTCACTAATATCAGCGTTATAAAAATGCAAATATTTATCTACCGCTATTGTTCTGCCTTTTGATATATTATGATTTATCCAAACGGCAATATTTTTTCGTGCATCATCATTAGCACAATTATCAGAATAAAATGTGCGAAAAGCAGTATACGTAATAAAAATAGGAGTTTTTATAATACCAAGATAGTAATTATAATATCGCGGTCCAGCCAGCAAAAGCACAATAATACATATAGTGCCCGGCACATATAAATAATATGAATATCTGGTAATTTTTGAAACACCCTTATAAAAAAAGCAAACGGCATTAGCCAGTCCGATCCCTGCCATCAACGCCAGAAATGGATATATCGCAACGAATGTACTTTGTGTGTTGGGATAACGCTGCATACCCATAAAAGGGAAATACAGCAAAGGAAAAGATACCACAATAAGATTTTTTTTCCAGTTTTTTCCGAAAAAAAACACAAAAAAAGACATCATCAATATAAAAATACCGCCATCCTGATTTACAACTTGAGAATACAATGCTTTCATCAGGATAGGTCCATCATAATTATGATAAACATTATAATTGCTTATAATCAAATCTAAATAACCCCTGTCTTTAAAAAAATACGGGTTGCCGATATAAAAACCAGCAATAAGTCCGCAGCCAACAATCAAGCAATGAAACAGCGTATTCGTGCTTTTTATCCTGTTCCCAAATATGACAAACAGCAGCGCCGCAGATAAAGGGGCCGTGATAATATATAAATTTTGTTTTGTTTGAATTGCGATTCCGCAGAAAAATGCGGCAATAAATCCAAACAGCAACGATCGTTCCTTAAAATATTCAGCAATAAAATAAAAGGAGATCATGCACATTAATCCCATAAGGCCATTGGGATGAACGATGGCAATCTGTTCTCCGTACTTATGAAATACACCAAGAAAGATTGCTGCCGCAAAACCGGCTTCAACAGAAAATAAATATTTTCCTGCCAAAAACACCAGTAACAGTGAAACGGTATTAAGAATAACAAACAATATGCGGGAATGAAAAAGCAGATACGGCGGATCCAGATCCCACATGCTTGATTTTAGCCGGTATTCAGAAATATCCTTAACTCTTTTTTCTTTAAAATCCTTAATAAAATCCATCAACACAACGGGCATGAGAAAATAGCCGATAACGGGAGGATACGCGTAATAGGTCGTTTTAAGATTCCCGTTCCTTATCATATCAAACGGTATGTTAAATACCTGGGTTTCATCCCACGCATGGTTATACGGCAGACCATAATGTATTTGCCTGTAATAATGGAAAAAGAAAATTATGATCAGAGCGAAAAATATTATATAACATGTACGCGTTGATGACATAACTGATTTGAAAACTAATATGATTCTTTCAATGATCCGCAGTCTGCTCAATTGTTTCATAATAGAATAGTTTTTGATACCCGCATATCTGCCAAATTTTTTTATGATAGAATAGTTTTTGATGCCCGCATAGTTACCAATTTTTTTTATGACCGAATAGTTTTTGATGCCCGCATATTTACCAAATTGGATTATAATGGAGACATGTTTATATAATTTCATGTAAATAAAAGGGATAATAAGCACTGTGACCATAAGCATAAGTAATATACGATAGATCTTTGCAATGAATCTTATAGAGAAGACTCCTTTTAACAGCAGGGGCTTCCTGAACAATATTGAACCGTTCATACCACTCGAATCACATCCCAGATCTATATAAATTACTTCGTGTTTTTCAGTATTAAATACCCCTGTTTTGAATGTTGAATATCCGACAGTAGCAGATCTCTGTGTCACATTAGCCAGCAATTCCCCATCAAGCTCACTCCCCCAAATACGCACACCTGCATTTAATCCGCCGCGATTAATTATTTTTACTTTACATTGAAAGTTGTATAAAGAATCAGGCAGTACATGAACTTTTTGGTATAACCTTTGCTTTCCTGATGCATTAGTTTCTATTTTTGCGATATTACCGTATTTCCTTGAATATGTTAATGAAAAAGGATCCATTGAACCATAAGGCTGAGTATATTGCCAAAAACGCGGTATCTTCTTATTTGTCTCCCACTTAGAAAAGCTCCCATTTTTAACTAAATTTGAAGGGTATATTAAAATACCTGCAATTATTAAACAGATCTCAATAATGAAAATAGCGGTGACTATTTTCCAGTTTTTCTTTAAATGCTTTTTGATTGAATCAATAATTTTCATTAGTTTTTGTTTCTGTGCATATTTCATGGTTTAATACCTTTTATTTCAGCAATATCAACAAAAGTTTTTTTTAATGTGTCAATAAATCTATTTTGAGTAAATTTCTCCTCATAATATTTCCTGCTTGCAGCTCCCATCGCGTTCCGCATTTCATGATCGTCAATCAACAGCTTCAGCTTTTCTTCCAGCATACCGGGATTATTGCCGTCGATTAAAAATCCATTTATATCGTCAATAATGGTTTCGGGAATTGCTCCTTTTGATGTTGAAATTACAGGCAATCCGGCCGACATTGCTTCTAAAATCACCATCGGTTGGCCTTCGTAAGGCGGAGAAATCGACAACATAACAAATATGTGTGATTTTATTAAATATTCACATTTTTCTTCACCTTTGATCACGCCGGTAAATGTAATATACGGATGAAGATTTTCTTTATTAATGAGTACAAAGGCTTCTTTTTTATCAGACTCCCTGAACCATTCACCTGCAAATACAAACCGCACATTTCTATTATGAGAAATTATTGCAGGAATAACTTTGAGTAACTGAATTATGCCTTTTTCTTTCATCAAATTGCTCAAAAACAATATCTGCGTAAAATCAGATTTCTTCCGCCTGAAATCAAGACCCTTGAACATATCTCGTATACCGTTCGGAACAACATGAATTTTTTCTTTACTTATCAATCCATCAAATATATTCTTAAGACATGTTCCAAGCACTATTGCACCGCTGACGTACTGCAATGAAAATTTGACATATTTTTGAGCAGTTTTCCGCAGATTGATGTAAAAATCATGAAAATAACTTCCATGCAAGTGTATGATCGTTCTTTTTTTTAATATGCCCGCAGGAATTAAAAACAATGAATCGCGCATAAATCCCGCGATATTCTGCGCAATAGGCAGATACACCATATCTGGATTATACTTAAGAAGCATCCATACAAACACAACGGCATGCTTTAACGCAAGCGTTATATTCATTATGTCAAACCTGCCCATATTCATGATAGACCTGCGGTCTGCAGTATCAAGGTGCCTAATATCAAATTCATCATGTATCCGGGATTTAATAAACGTCTCGGTAACAATGCTCATGCCATTATAGGGAGGCGGCGAAGGCCCGATTATTATCATGCGAATTTTGTTTTTATTCTTTTTTTTAAATATGTTTATCATTGTTTTTCATCACTTCTCACAAATCCCGCGACAATACGCAAATCTCAATTAATGTCAAAAAGTTAATGTAATATTCTTTTTAATAAAATCTTTAGTTTTTCATCGGACAATGCAAACGGTATCCAGGCAAAAAATATATAACTTAAGTTTAAACATACAGACAGGATATACCCGCCGCGGCTGTTTTTCCACCAGGCAAGATACCTGTTTTGCTCCCAGTTGATCTTTCTCCCCAGCAAAGCAACACATGCCAGCCCTATGCCGTGCAGAATTCCCCATAATAGAAAACCCGCGGTTGCTCCATGCCAGATTCCTGCGATGGTAAAAGTTACTATGGGCGGTATTATAATCCCCAAGATGGTGAATCTTCTAACCAGTGATTTTCTCATTATAAATGTTCCAAAAGGAAAAAAGATATAATCCTTCAGCCAGTTGCTGAGCGTCATATGCCATGATTTCCAAAACTCCTGAATATTACGCGTAAAATAAGGATAGTTAAAATTTTCAGGCAGTGTAACCCCCCAGAACCTTCCAAGACCGATGGCGATATCGGAATATCCGGCAAAATCCATATAAATATAAACAGCATACACTATTATTGAAAATAAAAATTGCCCTTTTCCCATCATTTGCAGATCATTATTATTCAAAGCTGCCAGGGACATATTATAGATCGAATTTGCAATGACGAACTTCTTAAACAAACCTTCAATGATTCTTTTGGCACCTTCCTGAATATCATCCCCCATATGACGTGACGATGACCTCTGCTTCTGCCAGTCCTGAAACCGCTGTATAGGTCCGGCGATAATTGAAGGAAAGAAGAAGAGCCAGGATAAAAATTCAAACAAATGCGGTTTTTTTATCTTGCCATGAGCGCAGTCAATGTAATAATGGATTAACTTGAATCCTATGTAACTCAATCCCACAAGCAGTGAGCCGTTAATAAGACCTTCAACTTTTCCCCGTACAATTCCAAGCAGGTGAATGTGTTTTGAAAAAACCGGCGCATATTTAAATAAAAACCACAGCGTCATATACAGCGAAAAGATTATTAATGCCGCCTGCTTGTCATCTTCATCTTTTGATTCATTGAATGTGCGTGAAACCCTATGAAAAGCCGCAAAAATAATAAAATAAAGGGCTGTATTTTGTATATTCATTAAATGTGCGTTCAGGATAAATGCTATTTGTAATAAAAGAAAAACAAATGAAAGAAGATTGGATTTTTTTAATATTTTTTCAGTAATATAAAATATAATCCCGACGATAACCGGTGCATACAGAAAACTCGTAAAATTCATTATGTCCTCTCTATCAAGGATTCGCTATAGCATATTCTCTCATTATCACGAATTCGATATATCTCTTGCAGTATCTTTCCATCGCCGTAATCCCTGGTGGTAATTTTTAATGTGTCATCAGGATCAACATTTTTGAGAAAAATTAATTTTCGCTTGATGGGTGACGGCAAAGATTGATTTATTTTAATATTCAAGTGAGATCGAAGCGATTCATTAAGATAATAAAAATAGTTTGCAAAATAAACCAATCCTGCGCCGTTAGTATCTCGTTCTATAGATAACACAATCCTGTGTTCAGATTGGGCTGCTGCTTTTTTCTTTGTGTCAAAAAGTCCCAGAACATTGGTTTCGGCAAATTTCTTTCGTATGCTTATAATTGGATCGTCTCCGTTCAAAGTCGCCAGTGAGGTAAAATCGCCGTTGCACGGCGGGGCAATTTTAAGTTGTGCATTGCTTTGCCCCGGTGTTATGAATAAATTGCACATTTGATATTGTGCTGATTTACTGCCTTGTCCCTGTATCACTACCTGTGCATTAAGCATAAGATTTTTATATGAGGCAGCCACAACACGTACCCGTACTTTTTCATCAAGCTTCCATTTTCTCAGAAGAGAATCATCCTGGTATTCGCATGAAATAAAGAAAAATGATGCGTATACTTCCTGATTGTTTTTTGTCCTGAGATTGTTTAATGGTAATCCGACAGCTCCTGCTATGGTATCCCATTCGCATGAACCGATCTGCGCCATCATAAGATGTTCGGCAGCTCCCTGATAATTAGTATGCTGCAGGCCAAGCGTGAATTCAAAGCTTTTATTGATCATCTTTTTTTAACCCGACAACTAACTCGCGTATTTTCATAATGGAATCAAGCTGTGTAATTTCTATGGAATTTGTATTGATAACAATATTAAATCTTTGTTCAAGCTTCGCTATGATCTCGATAACGGCGAAAGAGTCCAATAAACCGGAAGAGAATAATGGCTCATCATATTTCGTATTTTTTGCTTTTGCCTGGACAGAATATATGAGCCCGTGAATTATTTCATTCAAGCCGTCGCTGTCCACTTTCTTTTCATTCATTGTGCTTCTCCTTTATTGCAACAATCGGTTCTTTAATAAGAATTCAAATAAATTTTCAGCGATTCTTATATTTCCATAGGTCGTTTGATGTCCGCCGTCATATGTTTCTACGGCTTCCTTCAGAGGCAGATCAGTCAAATCCGCAACGGCTATCCCTCTTTTATTCATTTCCGTTATAAAAGGTCCTGGAAAATATTCACGCCAGGTTTTACTATTCCGCACATTCCATAAAGGAGTTAAGTAAACAATTAATTTTCCATTATGCTTTTTTTGCAGTTCGTTGATTATTTCAAAACCGCTGACCAAGCTAAAATCATACGGTTCTTCAGGTGTTTTAAATTCAACAGCTGGCTCTTCCCAGGGAAAAATCTTAACCGGTAACCGTGGGCCGTTGTATGCTTTTTTATTTATAATGACAGACAAAATCTTTGCAACTATGTCATATATGGTGAGTTTGTTTTTAACTGTAAAAGGATATATGAGCATATCTTTTGAGCTTTCGCTTACACCGCGTATCCAATCCCAGTTTTCTCCGCCTTTAAGAAGATTTACCTTGTGCAATTGCCATAAATCTTTTACCGTATCATCATTGATTAACTGTTTTTCTAATTCCATCGCATCAATCTGCTCTAATCCACCGCCATTTGCTTGCAGCTGCTCCGGACCTGCACCATAAATAATAATATCAGGTTTAATAAGATGGGTTGCCACATAGACATATAATAAAAAATTGATTCGAGCAGCATTACAGGCCAAATTAAAAGCCTGCCAATCAGTTATGCCGTTTTTGGCTAGAATTTTGTTTAGCTGATAATCAATCCGCGCCGTAAAATGATAATTGGTTGATGGACTTCTGGTGCAATCTTCAAGTGAAAATGACCTGTCACAGCCGATAGAGTTTGTATAGCTTGGCCCGATAAATACTATCTTTTTTTTTGCTCCATACCGCGGATTAAATACTTCATGCTTATGCAAATTTCCTTTGCCGGGAAAATATTGCTGAAAATCGTCAAACCACCGGGCATTTATGACGCCGTAAAATGCCTGGATATCAAGTTTACGAATACCACCCTGCAATAAAAGTGCAATGGCAACAGCAATGAGAATCGTATTTTTTTTTATAAAACCATGCATTTAAAAAACCTTGTATTCAAAATTAATGATTACTTCACTATTGTCAACATTTCTCTTAGCCTGAATAGCAGCGTTTATGGCTATAATGAGCAGGGTATACGTCAACACTGCACACAGCAATCTTACCGCTATGTTATTTCTATATGCAATAAACAAGAAACCTGATGCAGGTAAAACAATAATAAATAATAATACTATTAAGATCTTTGATGATTTTTTTATGGGCATAGTATCACGTTCAGTAAGAGTTACTCCTCCATAAGAAACGGCCCCGTTTATGCCATATGCTCCGGTGCCCAGCTCAACAACCATGCTGTCATTCTTTCCAGAATAAATACTCCCCATTACAATCCGTTGAAAATGATCTCCCGTATCATCACATCCCAGTTTTCGTAAAAGCGTTTTGTCCACATCTTCGCCCCACACGCAAATTGAGGGACGCGGCCCTCCTCTGTTTATAAATAAATATGTGCAGGTAAAATTATAGTATGTATTTGGTCTTACTTTGAGTTTTTGATAAATAGTCTGCTTTCCTGCTGCATTGCCTTCTATGGTGAAATAATTTCCCTTCCAGAAAGAGCCTTTATTTAAAAAACAAAAGGGTTGGGTATACAGCCAATCCTTGGGGATATTGCCATTCCATTGTTTGAAATCTCCGTTTATTAAGATATTAGCAGAGGAAAAAGAAG
>JBDRMW010000007.1:0-2354 GCA_043811735.1 bacterium | reverse complement strand
TGAAATTTTCCCGGAATAGACATTATTTTTATAATCTAGGTAATTAAAATTAGAGTCTCTTTCACTAAATGTATATCCCCCTGAAATCTGAAGCCATCCGGCAAGTTCATATCGCAATCCCCCTGTCCATATACGCACATGATCTCTACGTTTAGCGGTAAATCCTGAATCGGTCAATTCTTCCGGATAGGCATTTAATTGATACGACCCTGTCCCGGTTATATAGATCCGGTTAATTAATTTTTGATCGATGCGTGCCCCCCCTTGATTCCGCACATAATAATTATTGGTAAGGTACGTTGATTCGACCGTAGTTCGATCACCGAATAATTCAACCGCGGTACGAGCTTTTGCATTATACGTAATATGTGCAAAAAAAGTGCCGCCCTTAAAATCTTTTTCAGTGATGGTTCGCGTATCATTATAATCAGTTGCTTTATGTCCGCCTTTAATTACCGCGGTTATTTTTTGAGAAATCCTGCTCTTAATACCGCCCCGCCATTGGGAATAATCTGAATCTATGCCTGAGGCAAGATCATAGCGCATCTGGCCAAAATTATACTCACCAAAAAGAGAGGTTTTGGGAGACAAAAAAACTGAAATTGTTTCCGAAGTTACATATTCTTTTTTATCTAAAAACCCGAGATTCTCATAATTGTCTCTAATATACTGAGAATTTACCTCAAAACTAAACAACCTTCCTTTATATCCTATGACCGCACCATTGATATTTCTCACGCGTTTTTCAAGGTTGGTCAGCTCAGAATTCGGCGGATCAGCAGTTTTTTTATACCGTTCATCCAGTTTTAATATCAACTGACCGGCGAATAAAAAATCCGCCTGCGCATCTACCGTATGATCCGTGCGGTCTTCCTTTTCATGGTTGTTGTACTGATAGATATCAGCAAAATATCTTGCCTTAAAAACATACTCATCTCTTGAACGGGCAGGTTTGCGCAAAGATATTCCTAACTGGGATTTGGTTATCTGATCACTGTTATTCAGATATTCAGCTTCCAGGTAGATATTATCATTATACGTTTGTTCCACTGATTGAAACGGATGGATTTCGAGCGAACCAATATGCAGATTACTGCCCGCACACACCATAGAACAGCTAAAAAAAACAATCAATGTCCTGCATAGATTAATGGTACGTATTTTATTCATATATCCCCCATGCTGTTAATAATTCTAATGGTACTTTTTTGCACGCTGTTTAACAAGTATTTTTTTCTCTTTCTCTAAAAAAATTCATTAACTGCGGAACTGAATGGTTGTATGGCCGATCTCATATTGGTCATACACGAGCTTATTAATTTTTTCTCGAATGAGCGCCGTATCTTTTACTGAAATATCTTTTATTAAAATATGCGCGGTCATAGAAAACATATGGGTTGTAATTTCCCAAATATGGATATCCTCTACATTAATAACTTCGCTGATCTCTTGTTCAATACGCTTCGCAACTTCATCGGTCGTGATCCCCTTTGGTGCGGTCTCAAGAAGAACATTGATCGAATCTTTAAACAAATCCCATGCCCAGACCGCGATAAGCACCGCGATTCCTATGCTGATAATAGGATCGATGATATACCAACCGGTAAAAGACATGATAATTGCCCCGATCACAATGGCCGCTGATGATCCCGCATCAGCAAACATATGCAGCACAATTCCCCTGATATTTCGATCATCCTGGTGATGGGCTCCGTGGAGGATCCAGATACTGATAAGATTAACGATCAAACCGAGCAACGCAATGCTGAACATCTGCCAGGAAAGAATTTCATGGGGCCTCAACAAACGGCGGATACTCTCATAGCATATAAAAATAGTGACGCCGAATAGAAATAGAGAGTTAAATAATGCCGCTAAAATCTCTGCCCGGTAGAATCCATAAGTGCGGTGATGGCATGATTTAAATGACATGCATACGATTGCCGCATACCCAATACCTAATGCAAACAGATGCGTAAACATATGTCCCGCATCACTAATTAAGGCAATACTGTGTATCCAGTAACCGCCGACAACTTCGATTATCATTACAATCAATGTAATGCTTATGGTAAATATTAGTTTCCATTTTTTGGTATGCTGATATACCTGGAATGTATCGTTTGATCGAATGTTAGGTTGATGCTGGTGAACCATAAAATATAAATTTCTTCTCTTACATTTATTGGTATTTTAGCATATCATTCAGTATATGTAATACCAAAATGATAATGTCATAAAGTACCAAAGTAGAAATGTCATAAAAGACAATTGCTATAATAGCCTAAAAAGGAGGTTATTGTGGCAGGAAAGGACATTATCATAATGAGCAGAGAAGAAGTAAAGAAGTTGAA
>JBDRMW010000006.1:0-11692 GCA_043811735.1 bacterium | reverse complement strand
TCGGTTCGATTTTAGTTGATGCAAATTTTTCTCCGGTTATCAAAGTGCATTATACCGTTGAAGATGCGCGTGTCGGCCAGATGACTGATTATGACCGCTTGATTATGGAAATATGGACCAATGGAAGTATCTCTCCCAGCGATGCCTTGTCTCATTCTGCGCGGATTTTAAAAGAAGGCATGGCTATTTTTATTAATCCTGCTCATGAGCGCGCCGTTGAGCCTGATGCCCAGGGAGATACTAAAGAAGCGGCTGCCGCCGATACCAGTAAAATGGAGGATATCTTAAATCAACCTGTAGATATTATTGAACTTTCGGTGCGTGCATCAAATTGTTTGAAAATTGCGCGTATAAAAACAATCAAAGATCTTATTAAGAAAAAAGAAGATGAGCTTATATCATATAAGAATTTCGGCAGAAAATCATTGGAAGAGATTAAAGAAAGATTAGCTGAATTGAAGTTAAGTTTGGCAAAGTAACCAGACCCCCTTTTTTTAAGGGTTTAAGGAGCATTAAGGAACATGGTATCAACAAAAGGATGGAGAAAACTATCCCGAACCCCAAATCATAGAGAAGCTTTGATGCGTAATATGGCAGTGCAGCTTTTGCTTCATGAAAAGATTAAAACGACATTGCCCAAAGCAAAAGAATTAAAACGGTATATTGACCGGGTAATTACCCGGTCGAAAAAAATGGATCTGGCTGCACGCAGATATATTTCAACGGTTGTAACAAATGCGGCTGTTCAAAAAAAGATATTCGATGTGATTGCGCCCCGTTATGCGCAGCGCAGCGGCGGATATTCCCGGGTATTAAAATGCGGACAGCGCATGTCAGATGGTGCTGAAATCGGCATCATACAGCTGCTTTCGTAAAGATCATTTGTAACGGAAGCTTCCAAGTTGTATAATATAAAGTTGAAAGAGAACATATATGTTTAATTATTTATTCGGCCTTTTTTCAAATGATATGGGCATTGATTTAGGGACCGCAAATACCCTGGTTGTCTTAAAAGGCCAGGGGATTGTCTTGCGTGAACCAAGCGTGGTCGCTATTGAGCGTGATTCGCGGAAAGTCCTGGCGATCGGGGCTGAAGCAAAACGGATGCTGGGTAAAACACCGGCTAATATTATCGCCGTCAGGCCGCTGCGAAACGGGGTGATCGCTGATTTTGAAGTGACTGAGCAGATGATCCGCTATTTTATAAAAAAAGTTCATAACCGGCGGAGCCTGCTCCACCCGCGCATTGTTATCGGCATACCTTCCGGTATTACCGAAGTAGAAAAGCGCGCAGTAAGAGAGTCGGCCCAGCAGGCCGGTGCACGTGAAGTATACTTAATTGAAGAACCAATGGCAGCTGCCATAGGCACAAATATCCCCATTAATGAGCCGGCCGGCAATATGATTGTTGATATCGGCGGCGGTACGACCGAAGTTGCGGTCATATCATTAGGCGGGATGGTTGTATCAAAATCTATTGATATTGCGGGAGATGAGTTTGACGAGGCTATTGTACAGTATTTTAGAAGAAAATATAATCTTATTATCGGTGAAACATCTGCTGAAGATGTTAAAATTAAAATTGGATCAGTATTCCCCCTGCCCGAAGAGCAGTCAATGGAAGTAAAAGGCCGGGATCAGGTTGCCGGGCTTCCTAAAACAATTAATATTACTTCTGAAGAAATTCGGCAGGCATTATCTGAACCGGTAAAATCAATTGTAGAGCTTATCAAACATACCCTTGAAGAGACTCCCGCCGAGCTTTCGGCTGATTTAGTGGACAGAGGTATTGTCTTAGCTGGCGGCGGCGCGCTCCTGCGGGGATTGACCGATCTGCTTGCTCAGGAAACCGAACTGCCGGTTAATATTGCTGATGCTCCGTTATGCAGTGTGGTTATCGGAACCGGCAAATACCTTGATGAACTTGATATCATAAAAAAATCAAGGGGTTTAATGTCTGTATAATTGCATCTGCACGGGGTTCAATTCCCCTGGAGCATTATGGATCTAAATTTTTTTGAAAAACATGTTCCGGCCTTTCTTTTATTTCTGTTAACAACTATTTCCATTATTTTTTTAACCGCTGGTTTAAACTACCGCGTTCAATCGGTCAAATCGGCGATTTTTTATCTTATTATGCCCACCCCCCAGCGGTTGTCAGATCTTATTGATTATGGGCAGGGATTGGGAGAAAACATACATGTGCTGGTTAATGCGCATGAGGAGAACATCCAATTAAAAAAGAAGTATACTGCATTGCTTCATAAGGAACATAACCTGTTTCAGCTGACCGCAGAAAATGAACGGTTACGCGAGATGCTTGATTTTAAACGTGCTCAGCCGCTCGAGATGGTTGCCGCACGGATCATCGGCAGAGAGCCTCAGCATTGGTTTCAATCATTCTTAATAAATCGGGGCCGGGATGAGGGCATTTATGAGAATGCCCCGGTAATCGCCATACAAGGCGGGGTGCCGGGATTAATCGGCAGGGTACTGCATGTATCAAAACATTCAGCGAATGTGCTCCTTTTAACCGATTCTCTTTCAGCGGTTGCCGTAACCTGCCGGCGGTCATATAATGATGGAGTTATCGAAGGTCAAAATACGCCTCAATTAATGTTCAATTATATTGTTCCTGAAGCAGATATAAAAGTAGGAGATCCCATTGTCACCTCAGGAGTAGGGAGTGTATTTCCTCCGGGGCTTCTGGTGGGCCATGTTACCTCTATAACAGCCGATCAAGAAGGCTATTTTATGCAGGCACAAATAGCTCCTTCGGTTGATTATAATCAACTGCGCGAAGTATTTTGCATAAGTACCATAGAGGATCAATGAAAAAAAATATATTTTACGTTGTTACATTTTTAATCGGTATATCGTTACAGGTCGTGGTGCCTAAACTGTTTTCTCCGTTTGGATTTACCCCGCAGTTCCTGCTTATTTTAACCATGTATATTGCCTTAATCCGCGGCCCGGTGGTGGGCGAGCTTATGGGTTTTTTATGGGGATTAAGCGCGGATGGTATTTCGGTTGCCTTGTTTGGATCTCAGGCCTTATTATTAACGATAATAGGATTTATCAGCGGAAAGATGAATAAGACACTGGATGAATCAAAATCCTGGGCGCAGATCATGTTTGTGCTCATGCTTTCTTGCCTTTATTTTATCGGGTTATACATTGTGTATCATATATTTGCTGAACCGGGCCGGCATATCAGTATTACTTCATTAATATTCCATCCTTTAATTAATGCACTTCTTGCACCGGTTATTTTTTGGTTTTTTAAACATTGGGTACAATGGTGGTTTCCAAAAAGCAGTTTACGGATTAAACTATAAAAATTTTGAAGTTAAAGGAATCTAAACAAACATGGTATGGCAGGGCGGCAGATTATATGAACAACGGGAAGTTGAGCGGAAAACCGCGGTTGTAATAGTTGGTACCTTTATATTTTTAATCATACTCATTCTCAGGCTTTTTTATCTGCAGGTCGTACAAGGTAAATATTACACGGCTATATCAGAAAGTAACCGGACCGAAATATTTTTTCAGCGGGCATCGCGCGGTGTGATATATGATGCAAATCAGGAAGTCCTGGTTGATCATCGGCCAACCTTTGTGGTTCTTTTTTCTCCGCTTAAAGTATCACCGGAAGTCTTTTCCAATGTGCTTAAAACACTTGAAAAAATCTTAAGTCTGCCCGTTCATGCCATTGAAAAAATGGTGGGCGGGGAGAATAAAAGATCGGTTGTCTTACGGATTGCTGATGAGATTTCACGCAGCGCGCTTTTCCGCATACTTGAGGCGCGTCCCAATCTTCCCGGGGTTACCATCACGATTGAACCAACACGGAGATACCCTTATAAAGACTGGGCATCACATCTGATCGGATACCTCGGAGAAATAAATCCAGCAGAACTTGCCGAACGATTAAATGATGGATATAAACAGGGGAATATTGTCGGTAAAAACGGCATAGAAAAAGTATATGATTATTATCTCCGCGGAAAATCCGGCGGTATGCAGTTAGAAGTTGATGCAACCGGCAGAAGTCAGCGCATATTATACAATATCCCCTCAATTCCGGGGAATGACTTGTACATCAATATTGATCTGCATGTTCAGCAGGCAGCTGAAAATATGTTTAAAAAGCAGGGATTTTCCGGCGCAGCCGTGGCGGTTGATCCGGGAAGCGGCAAAGTATTGGCATTGGTTTCATCGCCTAATTTTGATCCGAATATATTTTTAAAACCGCTTGATTCAGATACCAGAGAGTATTTGTTTTTGTCTGAAACTAAACCGCTGTTTAATAGAGCATTACAGGGCCAGTATGCATTAGGATCGGTTTTTAAAATTATTACCATGGCAGCAGCCCTTGAATCCGGCTCAGAGCTCACTCACCAGACATTGCTCTGTAAAGGAATGTTTAAACTCGGCAGGCGGGAATTTGGATGCTGGGAGAAGAAAGGCCATGGGAAAGTTGATCTCTTAAAAGCAATAACACATTCCTGTGATGTTTATTTTTATCAATTGGGATTATCCGCCGGCCTTGAAAGAATTGTTGAAACGTCGCGGCAATTTGGATTGGGATCTCTAAGCGGTATTGATTTACCCGAAGAAAAACAAGGTTTATTGCCGGATGCCAATTGGAAAAAAAAGTTTCGCCGTGAAATCTGGTATGACGGCGATACAGTAAATCTTTCGATCGGTCAGGGATTCCTGCTGGTAACCCCGCTGCAGGTTGCCTGCTTTATGGGCGCGGTTGCCAGCCGCGGGAAACTTTTCCGGCCGTATATATTTGATCGTATTGTTGACCCGCAGGGATCAGTTATTCTCTCTAATACTCCGCATCTGATCCGGCAGATTCATTTGAAGCCCGAAACCTGGGATACCCTGCATCAAGGGTTGATAAATGTTATTGAGAATGGAACCGGCAGAGCCTGCCGCATCCGCGGGCTTGAAGTGGCCGGTAAAACCGGTACGGCAGAAAACCCTCATGGTGAAGATCATGCCTGGTTTGCCGCATATGCGGCATTGCCCGGTGAAAAATCACGGATTGCAGTCGTGGTCTTAGTTGAACATGGAGAGCATGGTGCATCTGCGGCAGCTCCCATTGCACGCGAAATGATAAAAGCAGCATTTCCGGAGTTAGATAATGCAGGATGAAAAAAAGAATTTTATTGCCAGAGCCCTGCGGTTATTTGATTGGCCTCTTTTTATCAGCATGGGCATGCTTATTGGTATCGGTTTTATTGCGGTATATTCTGCCGCGTCGCGGTTCGGCCATCCGGAAGTTTATTATGCACGGCAATTGCTGGCTGTGGTGATCGGCCTGGTTGGTTTTGTTATCTTGTTATGTATTAATTATAGGTTTTTCAGAGAATATTCACCCGCGGTATATGGTTTAAGCACACTGCTCTTAATCGCTGTTTTAATTTTCGGTGAAAAAGTCAGGGGATCGAGGTCCTGGTTTAATTTGCATATTTTTTCTTTCCAGCCGGTCGAAATCACTAAATTACTTATCATTCTCGTATTGGCTTCATATTTGGATAAATTCTGGAGTCAGGTGCGCAGCTTTAAAGGGACTCTCATCCCTATTTTCTTAGTTGCACTGCATATCGGCCTCATCCTGTTACAGCCGGATTTTTCTTCATCACTGGTATATTTCCCGATTCTACTGGTTATGCTGTATTTAGCGGGTGCACAGGTCACCCATCTGGCTGGATTTGTCATTTTTGGCGGAATCCTGGCCGGGATTCCGCTTTTGCATACGTTTTTAAAAGTTCAGCCTAAGCTTTTAGCCGCAAGCCCATTTTTAAAATTTATCTGTTCTGCTCTGGAGGGTGGATTATCCGCTCTCATCGTATTAAGCTCGGTGATCGGATGCATCCTGCTGTGCTGGTGGTTTTTAAGCAGATTGCGCATGTTTATTCCCATAGGCTATCCTATAATCTTAATCGCGATTGTAATCGGCGGATCAATGGGAAGCGTTGTTTTTCAACGGGGCTTGAAGGAGTATCAGCGCAAGAGGCTGATTGTTTTCTTAAATCCGGATATTGATCCGCTGGGTGCAGGATATAATATCACCCAATCGGCGATTGCGATCGGGTCAGGCAGGCTTTTCGGCAAAGGATTTAAATCAGGCACCCAATCTCATTTGGGATTTTTGCCTGAACAGCACACTGATTTTATATTTTCAGTAATCGGTGAAGAATATGGTTTTTTCTTATCGCTCGGCGTCTTAACCGTTTATTTTATTTTTATATGGAGGGCATTCCGCATAGGATTGGAGTCCCGTGACCGGTACGGCACCCTGGTTGCCTGCGGGATCGCCTGTATGTTTGCTTTTTACGGGATTATCAATATCGGCATGGTTATGGGTATTATGCCGGTTACGGGATTACCGTTCCCCTTTGTTTCATACGGCGGATCTTCATTGGTTTCCTCAATATTTGCGGTGGGACTGTTGTCTTCCATATATATCAGGAGATACACGCATTAAAACTAAAAACTAAAAACTGAGGAAGAAGCCTTTATGACAAATCAAGATAAACTTAAAGCGGAAAGCGAAAAACTAAAAAACATATGAGTACACGTAATTATAAAGAAGAGATAGAGAATATTCTTCCTCTGGTCTCAAAGCCTTCGCGGTATACTAATAGTGAATGGAATTCTATTCATAAAACTGATATTCCTGATACACAAACAATCTGTTTGTGTTTTCCTGATTTGTATGAACTGGGAATTTCTAATGTAAGTCTTGAGATACTCTACACGGTTATTAATAACAGGCCTGGGTGGTCTGCAGAGCGAAGTTACTGCCCGGATACTGACATGGCGGCTCTGTTGAATGAAAAAAATATTAAGCTTTGTTCACTTGAATCATCCAAACCATTGCGTGAGTTTGCGCTGGTAGGTTTTACGTTACAGCAGGAGCTTTGTTATACGAATGTATTACATATGCTTGATCTTGCCGGTATTCCATTAAAATCAGCCGATAGAAACGATTTATATCCGCTTATTATCGGCGGCGGGCCCTGCGCGGTTAATCCCGAACCAGCGGCTGATTTTTTTGATCTTTTTGTGGTTGGTGACGGGGAAGATGCTATTCAAGATATAATGGAAGCTCTTACCCGCCTGCGGGAATCAGGCATACCGGATAAAAAGAAAATCCTGCACAATTTAAGTTCAATTCCCGGCGTATATGTACCTTGTTTGTATGACGTGCAGTATAAGGCAGACGGCACTATTGCCTCGGTTAAACCGTTGATGCCGGATGTTCCGGCTTATATTGAAAAAAGAAGGGTTGATTTGGAAACTTCACTCTATCCTGAAAGGCCGCTGGTTCCTTTTGCGCAGGCGGTGCATGACCGTTATAATCTCGAAATTGCCCGCGGATGCATGCATACATGCAGATTTTGCCAGGCCAGCAGGATTCATCACCCGGTCCGTGAAAGAAGCGTTGCCCGGCTTCTAGAACTGGCTGATAAGGGTTTGAACTCGTCGGGTTTTGAAGAATTGGCATTAAGCGCACTCTCATCAAGTGAGTATACCCGTATGGATGAACTCATCCATAAACTTCTTGAGCGCTGCCGTAATAAACGAATATCAATATCTCTGCCCTCATTACGGTGTAATGAGAAATCATTAAACTTAGCGAAACTAACCCGGGGCGTAAAAAAAACTTCGTTAACCTTTGCGCCTGAAGCGGGCTCTTCGCGCATGCGGTCCATAATCGATAAAAAATTAGACGGTGAAAATATCCCCCAGGTATTACACAATGCGCATAGATTAGGATGGAAACTTATAAAGCTGTATTTTATGTATGGATTGCCGTGGGAAAAAGAGGTTGATATTGAAGCCATTGTCAGCCTGGTGGCCGAAGCAAAGAAGAAAAACAGCATGCTTAATTTTAATATTACCATTTCACCGTTTGTGCCTAAAGCGCATACGCCGTTTCAATGGGCTGCTCAGGATGATCAGGCAAGTTTGGAGAAGAAAAAAAATATGCTGTATAAAAAGGTTCCGGGGAATGTGCGTACGCATTCTCACGAAACTGCATTATTAGAAGCAGTATTCGCGCGGGGTGACCGAAAACTCTCACGAGTGATTCTTGCCGCATATCGTAAAGGATGCATGTTCGATCTCTGGAGAGAGCGGTTTCGGTTTGATTGGTGGATGGAGGCGTTTAACGAATGCGGATTAGATGTAGGATTCTATGCCCGCCGGCAAAGACATGAAACGGAACTATTCCCCTGGGATCATCTTACCCCGCCGGCATTAAAAAATATGTTGTTTAAAGAATATGCAGCTGCTAAGAATACTGCCTTAGCTGAGGATCCCCCTTTCGTTACAGCTGTTCAGCCTGACCGCGGAGTTCCCTTAACTGATGAAGAGACTGCATTTCAAAAACCCGGCGCTGCACGTTCAGTTCAGCGGGTGCGGCTGCGCTTTACCCGTTTTGGTCCGGCTCGATTTTTAAGCCATCTTGAACAGATCACGGTATTTAGAAGGCTTCTGCGCCGGGCTGATATTCCTTTGGCATATACGCTCGGTTTTCATCCCCAGCCAAGGATATCTTTTGGACCGGCGATTTCGGTTGGATATTCAAGTGATGCTGAATATGTTGATGTAGAACTGGTGCAAAAAATCGATCTCTCAGAAATTACCCGATTAATTACCGCACAGCTTCCGGAAGGTTTTAAGCTTCTTCAGGTTAAACGTATTCCGGTTTTTTTCCCTTCATTGGAATCAACCGTCAATCAGGTTTTGTATCATGTAGAAGGCATATGGCCGTCATCGGTTGATGCGCAGATTCAAGATTTTCTGCATAAGGATGAATTTTGGATAGAAAAACGCAAGAATAAATCTATCGAACGGGTCAATGTTAGATCGATCGTAAAGAATATAACGCATACCAACGGATCGTTGGAAGTATTGATGGATTTTGGACCCAAAAAAAATATTAAACCCACCTTATTAATGAAGGAACTGTTTAAACTCCCTGAAAAAGAAGTTGAAACATTTCACGTGCATAAGGTAGCATTATATATAGGATCATCACCAAAGGAGCGCCGCGAACCATGATTAAAAAAGAAATTATAGCAAATTGTACATCGGATGAAACCAGAGTAGCTTTTTTAGAAGACGGCAAACTTTCTGATATTTTCATTGAGCGTCCGGAATCAACCAAAATCGTGCGGAATGTCTATAAAGGAAAAGTTGAAGCGACCCTGCAGGGCATATCAAGCGCATTCGTTAATATCGGCCTTGAGAAAAACGGATATCTGCATATATCTGATTCAGTTGCCGGAGCACCTCAAATCTATGCAGACACCGTTAATCAGGGAATTGCCAAAAAACATCATATTGATAAAGTCCTGCATAAAGGATTAGAGATTATGGTGCAGGTAAGTAAAGAAGCCATAAGCACCAAAGGCGTAAAATTAACCATGAATATTTCCCTGCCGGGAAAATATTTGGTATTTATGCCGTTTGAAGATCATATGGCAATATCTAAAAGCATCAATAACCGTAAAGAAAAAGACCGGTTGAGAAAAATTCTTGAAGGAGTCTGCACTGAAAACAAAGGTTTTATTGTACGGACCGAAGCAGAAGGTGCAACTAATGAAGAATTAAAGCGTGAAGTTAGATATTTATACCGGTTGTGGAAGATTATACTTAAAAAATACAACAATTCTCAGGCGCCTGCGCTGGTGCATAAAGATTTAGGGCTTACCTTTCAAACCGTGCGTGATGTGTTAAACGAAGAAATCAATGTTTTTCTTATTGATTCAAAAAAAGAACATGGAGATGTACTGGGATTTGTCGATCTGATCGCGCCCGAATTAAAAAATAAAGTACGGCATTATGACAGTAAAACTCCAATTTTCACCGCATTTAATGTTGAAGAAGAATTAGAAAAAATCAGGCATTCACGCATTAAACTTCCCCGCGGAGGAACGATTATTATTCAGGAAGCAGAATCATTGTGCGCTATTGATGTTAATACCGGTAAATTTAAAGGCAAAGAATCTCAGGAAGAAACCATATTCGAAACAAATAAAGAAGCTGCAATTGAGATCGGCCGTCAGCTGAGACTCCGAAATATCGGCGGAATTATTGTTATTGATTTTATTGATATGAAAAACCAGAAAAACCGCCAGCGGATATACAATATTCTGCATGAAATCGTGCGCCATGATAAAGCTAAAACAAAGATTCTGCCGATTACACGCCTCGGCTTAATTGAGATGACCAGAGAACGCAAACGAGAATCAATTGTCTCGTACTTAGGAGAGATCTGCCCTGAATGCAGCGGTTCAGGACAAGTCTTATCACGTGAATCAATGTTTATAAAACTTAAACGCGAAATCCTGGATTTAACCAAAGGCCGCTCATACGGTAAATTACGCCTGGCGCTTAATCCCATGGTCGCCGAATATGTCCGTCAGCGGCAGAAACGGCTTGAAAACGCGCTTAAACGTTCAATTCAGATTCAAACCGAACCCACCCTTAAATGGGAAGATTATAAAATAATATTGGAATAGGGGGTCAAGTCTCGACTTGACTACATCTTTTCCCGCGGGGCATGGGAACGTTCAATCAAAAACAACTGTTTTGTTCCCGTAGATCAGTATTCTGTTTTGCAGATAAAGCCGAACAGCTTTTGCCAGAACGATTCTCTCCAGATCACGGCCCTTCCTGATGAGGTCATCCACCGTATCACGGTGGCTTACCTTTTCTACCTGCTGTTCAATAATCGGCCCTGCATCAAGCTCATCAGTAATAAAATGGCTGGTTGCGCCGATTATCTTCACCCCTCGTTCATACGCCTGGGTGTACGGTTTTGAACCTAAAAAAGCTGGGAGGAATGAGTGATGGATATTAATAATTCTGTTTGAAAAGTTTAGTATAAACGCAGGGCTTAAGACCTGCATGTACCTGGCAAGTACGATAAAATCAACATGCGCGTTCTTCAAAAGCGAAAGCTCGGTGTTCTCCTGTTCGAGCTTATTTGATTTATCTTTAGGTACCACGTGATACGATATATTAAACGAATCCGATATATGCTTTAAATCCGGGTGATTGCTTATAATTAAAGGGATATCCACGTTGAGTTCCCCCGAATGTTTCCTCAGCAGCAAATCATACAGGCAGTGATCATATGTTGAGACCATGATAGCCAGTTTAGGCACATAATCAGAGAATCGTAACTCCCAATTCATATTAAACTTATCTGTAATAGGGAAAAATTTCTTTGGAAGCTCATCCTTTGAAAGCTTAAATCCATCCAGCTCCCATTCGATACGAATAATAAAAATACCTTTCTCCTGATCAGTATGCTGGTCGGAATGAACAATATTGCCGTTATTGCTGTATATAAATTGTGAAATAGCAGCAACCAGCCCTTTTTGATCAGGACAGGATACAAGCAGAATAGCGGTACCTTTATTCATGGTAAACTCCCGACATAAATGATTAAACTTAAAAGCACATACTATGTATTATAATAAATTGCCGCCTTTGTATCAACAAGGGGCATTGATGGGGGTGCATCCCCGCATTTGCAAACCCCCTATTGATTAAATGGTAGTAATATTATATAATAACTACCAGAATGATAAACAAGAACGTACCTCGTGCCAGCAAAAGCCGCCAGCAATTATTGAATATCGGCAAAGAAATAAAC
>JBDRMW010000005.1:0-12305 GCA_043811735.1 bacterium | reverse complement strand
CGGTGTTTCTTCATAGAGTTCTGCATTAAGATTGTCAAAGAGTTTAGCTTGTGGCATATCAACCTGCCGGTTGAATTCTTCAAGAATAACTTTTCGTTCTTTAATAAGCTCTTCTTCAGGAAACGTACAGTGCATCATGGCGTCAGACATTATTGACAATGCTTTGTGCAGAGCGGTTGATGGAATATCAATATAATAAAATGTGTATTCAAGCGACGTTGCGGCATTTATCATGCCTCCATTGGCTTCAACGATTCTGCTGATTTCGCCTTTTGGATACTTCTGCGTCCCTTTAAAAACCATATGTTCAAATACATGAGATATGCCGTTCGTTGAATCGTTTTCATTGATTGATCCGGTCCGCACCCAGACTTGTACTGAGGCAATAGGCTGATCATGATTTTCTTTAAGCAGACATCTCATGCCATTGGGAAGTGTAAATCTTTTCACTCCTTTTAGCGGAGAAAATCCGATCAGAAAAATTGCGGATAACATAATGTATCTATGCATATACATCACCATAATGTTTTAGATAATTTATTTTTTTTACACCTGCTGTTTATATGGCAGTAGTTACCAGGGTTTCCGTTGAGAAGACTCCGGGAATTGACCGAACATGCTGCGTTATAATACTGGTCATCGTTGCCATATCAGGTGCTTCAATATCGACTACGAGATCCCATCGGCCGAAAACAGCACTTACGTGGCTGACTCCTTTGGTATCCTTGATTTTTGCGAGCGCTGCTTTTTCCTTCCCTGCGGCGAGACGTACGAGTACAAGGCCTGTAATCATAGGTGGTTCCCTCCTCTGTCATTTGTGTTAATAAATGTATGTGATGAAATTTGTCTCATATACTCTTAACTTCGTTTTTTAGGTATCCCTATATCCCCGACTATAATCGAACCGGTAAATGCATGAGCATTGGTTTTAAGCATTCCGGTTTTTGGTGCAAACATGGTTACGGTGGTATCAGCATACACGCAGCTGCCTAACGGTTTCCCCGTATCAGCATCTAATCCTGACGGGATATCAACCGAAAGAACATGCGTATCAGTTTTGTTTATCGTATCTATAAGTTCACGATACGGACTCATGACCGTACCGTTAATGCCTGTTCCTAACAGCGCATCAATGATGAGTGAATGTTCAAGAATCTCCTTTCGGGGAAGTTTTTGAGTTGCCGGTATGCCCATCTTCAGTGCGGTATCTAAATGCATACGTGCTAATTTTCCATACGCAGATGAATGTTTAACAAGAATTATATTAACTGAATATCCTTTATTGACCAGATGACGGCCTGCAGCAAGACCATCCCCGCCATTGTTTCCGCAGCCGCAGAATATATATATTTCTTTCAAAAATAATGTAAGCATCAATTCAGACGCAGTATGCGCGACCGCAATGCTTGCATTTTCCATCATAATAATTTCCGGTATGCCGTAGGTTTCACGTGCTTTACGTTCAATATCTTTCATCTGGCTTGCAGTATAACTTTCCATCGTAATCATGTTATTTGTTTAAGAAACAACCTGCCTGTTTTTACGCTTTGCAACGATATACGCATCAATGATGCCATAGATCCATATGCCGGTCATTATCACACCGTAGAGTCTAAACGGGGTCGGATGTTTTTCAGAGAGTTTCTCTTTTAATTCAATATATTGTTTGTAATTTATTTCAATATTGCCAGCGGGGATTAAACTATATGACGCATTAATCACCGCAAAAAAAAGGAGAAAAAAAATGATTAATGTTGCCGCAATCAGGGCCCATGCCTTTTTAAAATCTCGATTATATAACTGCCCCATGCCCGGGCCGACTAATCCTGATAATAATACCGCAATAATGATTTTTTTCATGTATTTATATTTATAATTTACGAAGCCAGTTAATAAGCAGTGCGCATACAATATATGCTGAAAATCCGACTAATGTACTGATAATTAATCCCCAGTAGGGAACAAACCAAATGATACAGCTTATATATAAAAGCCAGGATACCGTTATGAGTATGAGCCCTTGAGCATAGCCAAGCACGGATTCTATGCCGCTGTGATAATATAATGTATATAAAGGAAAAAATGTCCATAAGGGCATAACTGACAAGACCGCTGCCCAGTATCCCTTTCCCTGGGAGCCAAAATACATAATACTGGCCATTAAAAAACCGCCGACAAAAAAATAAATCAATAAACTTTTAAAAGACATAATTATAATTATACATAAATTTATAAGTAAATCAAAATTATATGACGATTTATATGTACTAATTTATAATACAATGAGCCCTGCGTATGCTACGACATCTTCCGAATCACCGGTAACCATTCCGCTGTTGGTATAATCAATCAATTCGGCTCTTTTAGCACCTAATTGGATCGCCGCATACAGCATTGCAGCCACGGGGCCGGATCCGCACATTGATATTCCTTTTTCGTCTACAATTTTTAATAAAGCTTCAGGCTGCAATGCGAGCATGGGTGCAAGGGCAAGTCTGTCTTGTTGAAGAGCAATAGATGCGGGTTCAAAATGCGTCATGTCTGAAGATGCAATTATGAGATATGTTTTACCTTTTTCTGTATTAATTGATTGTGCAATTGCTTTGCCGATTTTTTCACACATGTGATTATCATAATTTTTAATTAAAATGGGAACAATATGAGCTGATGGATTAACTGTTTGTATAAAAGGACATACTACTTCTAAGGAATGTTCTCGTGCATGTGCGTGAGGATCATCAACGAGCAGGTGAGAATTTTCAATAAGTTTTGCTGAAAACGTTTCATCAATATATAATTTCCCCAAAGGTAAATCCCAATAATCTTCAGCAAAAACCGCTGCATCGCTTCCCTCCCCTCGGTGATTAGGGCCGATTAATATATATACATCTGCAGGCGCAAGTTTAGAAAATACACGGCCGGCAGTTTTGCCCGAATAGATCCAGCCCGCATGCGGGCAAACCGCACCGATAGCCGTTGTTTGTCTGCTTTGTGCATCAAGATACATCCGTACTTCTTCCGCTGAAGCCGGATACCAGCTGCCTGCATATTTTGCTTTTTTAATCATACATGTTGCCTCCATCCGTTATCTAAATGCAGCTTCTCCGCACATGCAAGAACATCATTATATTCACTGTCGGATATATGTTTATTCATTTCAGGATATGCATGTGCTTTGTATGCAGGATGATACTGAGCCATTAAGCTAACGTATATATCCGGTGAAATATCATGATGTAAAAATCTTAAGATTTCTTTGGCCTCTTTTATTCTATGCGGAAGAACCAAATGCCTCACCAGCAGTCCGCGCGTTGCCGTCCCTCGTTTATTAATACTCAAATTGCCTGTTTGCAAAAACATCTGTTTAATCGCTGCTCGGTTTACGTTAGGATAATCAGGCGCATCAGAGTATTTTTCTGCGGTATCAGATGCTGCATATTTTGCATCCGGCATATAGATATCAATTATATATTTGAGCAGATCCAAGGTCTCAAGGGTCTCATAACCGCTGCTGTTATACACGAGAGGAATGACTAGTGATTTATCGATTGCTTTAAGAAGCGCGCGGACAATTGAAGGCAGCATATGAGTCGGGGTAACCAGATTTATATTATGAGCTCCGCGATTTTGCAGATCAATCATATGATCAGCTAATTCCTCATCGGTGATTTCTTCGCCATTGTTTAAATGGCTGATCGGATAATTCTGGCAGTATATGCATTTTAATGTACAGCTTGAAAAAAAGATTGTGCCTGACCCTGTATATCCTGAAATGGGAGGTTCTTCCCCAAAATGCAGATTAACACTGGCTGTTTTCGCATATGGCCCCGAGCGGCAGTATCCCAGGCGTCCCTGTAATCTGTTTATCCTGCATTTACGAGGGCATAACACGCAGCTTTCAAGTATCATATTAAATGTTTCTGATATTGTTCTCAATACTGAACGCGATGTTTGCAGATAGACAGGCTGGAACATTTAAGTAATAAATGAACTGACGATTTTAAGCGAACCTGATATTTTTGATATTAGTATTAACAGTAATATCATGAGTAACATAAGCAGAGGTACTATATACAGCGGAGCTCCCACAATACAGGCGGCGATCAGGTGGTTTAGAGAATAATGTAATGATAATGACCGCAGCATAAGCATTAAGACCCATATACACATACCGCATAAAACAATACCATACAGTATGCCGGTATAATTGCCGACGAGCATAATAAGTAAACTAAGAGGTGCGAGCAAGAGCATCGGTGCAGTTGAAAAACCAATCAATGATAATAAGGTAATTACATTCCCCTGTCCGCCGGTTATTTCTGCAGAAAAATGGTACAACGAGGCGCAGGCAATCCATATGCTTAATGCACAAAGAAACATAATACTGAACCGGGTCAACAGCATAGAAACGGTCAATCCGCGGCCGGTTATAATGTTTATTGAGAGCACCAGTGAAAAAACAGCCAGCAAAATAGTTGCAAATGATGAAGGATAATACTTTCTATCTTCCATGCTGAGTATTGATTCTGTCGGGCTTATAATAAAATTTAATATTTTTTCAGATCCGTTCATAATTACTCCAATATATAATCCAAACGAATAGACCGCTTGTTTAATATCCTCGCATACGGTTCGGCAAATGACGGCAGCATATTGTCAATAAAGGAAAAAAATTGAGACCACGGTTCAGTTGTTTCAATAATCCGCGGTTCACCTTTTATCTGAGCAAGACGCGCGGCTAAATCAATCGCCTCCATTTTACCTCCCAGCTCATCTATTAATCCATTGCCGGCTGCTTGTTCGCCGGTAAAAACTCTGCCTGTTGCAAGCCGCAGAAGCTTGCTTTTATCCATATGCCGCCCTTCAATAATTGCGTCAATGAACTGATCATATGCATTATCAATAAGTCCTTGAAATATCTTCCGCTCTTCAGCGGTAAGCGGCCGGTGGGGTGAGCCCGAATCTTTATGGGTGCCGGATTTAATAACTTCAAGTTTAACCCCGATTTTCTTAAAAAGTTCCTGCAGATTACCCGTTTCCATAATTACCCCGATACTTCCCGTAATGGTTCCGGGATTTGCTACTATTTTATCGGCTGCTGATGCGATATAATATCCGCCCGATGCAGCCACATCAGCCATGGAAGCAACGACTATTTTACCTTGTTTGCGCATCAGCATAATCTCACGATATATCTCCTGCACTGAAGCAACGCTTCCGCCCGGAGAATTTATCCTTAAGAGCACTGCTTTGATATCACTATCTTCGCGGAATGTTTTTAATTTTTTTACAATCTGGTCGGGATTCCCTGTTCCCGCCAGGACACTGCCGCGCTGGCCGGCATAAATCGGGCCTGATATATGTATAATTCCGATGGCATTCGGTTTAGATATTTTTTTAGCAAAAACGCCGGTCAGCGAACTCTTTGATTTGGACTGAGCAATCTTATTCGACAGCACCACATATGCGGCACCAATCAAGGAAAGCAGAAATAATACGATCAAAAGCAGCTGCATTATATTTTTTTTCATTGTTTGTCTCCCTTTAATATGTTTGGTTCTTCTTCGGTAACGGGAACTTCTTTGACCCGTGTTTCAATAGTAGTTTTTATTTTTCTTGATTCTTTTCTAACCGCTGTATAATCAACGTTGAAAGCTTGAGCAATCTTTTTAATCGTATCAAAAGCATCTCTTTTCTGTATAATATCTTTTAAAGGAACGCCGGCTTTTTGCGCTATAACAATGAGTTTAATCAGTTCGATTTTTCCGTATCCTCTTTTTTGAAGCTTCCGTAATTCAACATAGTCTAATTCCATATGTCTGGAGAGATGAAAGGTAAATGGATTTTTAAGCTTTGTATCCTTATCTTTTGAAACAGCTTCACCAATAGAGGGCGTCAGGTCAAGCCCCACACCGGTCTGCGCATAGAGATGAGCAGTACAGATGCAAAAAACTACTAAAACTAATATGCGCATAGACGCGCTTTCCTTATTCTCCGGCTGTTTTTAATTGAGCCGTTGTTTGAAAAGTCAATTGATCATTATTTGTTAACCTGATATATCCGTCAATACTGCTTCCTGCAGACATAGCAGTTTCACTCTTGTATTCATCCCTTAAGTCAAATCCGGGGATGCTAAAATACGTAATTGCAGTATAGCTTTTATTTCTTTTGCCTTCAAGCCATTCGATTCGTGCAGCAACATAGTGCCTTCCAAATCTTTTGAGATTAGGATCAACTATACGGCACCTAAACACATGCGTGATCTCATCTGCCGTATCAAAAGTATCTTCCCAGGATTTCCTTTGAATGAGAACAATGCCGGCAGAATGAAACAATTCACCATGAACGGGTAATCGATGCGACAAATTTTTCTGCTTAATATGCACAAATATTTCTATATCTTCATTGAGTGAAACTTCTTCGTTCGTCTTTAAGGAAAGCTCATAAGTGTTATCCTGATATTGATTTTTTACATAGCTCACTGATGCAGCGCCGGCAAGCGCCCATTCAACACGTGAATAAGGCCCTCTTCTTCCCCACATAATGCGGTTCAGATCATGCAAAAAAACTCCTTTGGCTGGCCCGTCCGTATAAGATAAATCAACAGCTTTTATATTTCGATAAAAATATTCCTCTGGCCCGGCAGGATTAGAAGTCTTCTGATGAAGATTCCAATCAACAACATCTCCGACAATTAAATTTACCTGGGTTTTAGATGCATAGGTATGCCAGTGTTTAAGCAAATCAGCATATTCTTCCTTATCGGCTTCATACAGCATAACCGCATCAATATCAGCACCGGCATCACTCATCATTACGGGATCCTGTCCATGCTGCCATCCGCGTTCCCAGGAAAGCGTGAATACCCAAAAAGGTTTTGATGAATTAACTTCTTTTTTGATCTCCTCAACCAGTGAGGCGCTGACATGTGCCCGCCACCACTGCCATTGATCAATAAAATCCATATCCTGCCGTTGAACTTTTTTCCGCGCCATCCATTTCATCCGCCGGGTACGTTCCATTTCATCCCAATATGGAGGGAGATCTACATTCATTTCATGTACAAATTCATCAACTAATTCATATCCGCCCAGCGCATTGCGGATATAATCCAGGCCGATATAATCCATCTCATCGACCGAATCAAATATTTTCAATATTTCAATAATATCTTTTTTTCTCTGTACATCCCTGAGTGAAACCGATCTGGTGGTAAAAAGGGAATCGGTTTTATAATTATAATCAATAGCATATTCATATCGGCCGGGTTTTAATTCTTCCTTACCGAACGTCAGATATGCCATTGCATATGCACCAAATTGAACGCCTCTTGTATGAGCTTTTTTGCCCAATGCTGATAAAAATGAAAGATTGTTTGTAAGCCAGGGAAAATCAATATCTAATTTTTCAGAAAAATAAGCGGTCTGCCCTCCTAAGATCCACAAGACATCCGTTCCCGTAAACTCACACCAATCGAATATATTCTGCCATTGACCTGTTCCGCCTGATATAAGAGGCGGGTGAATTGATGAGATCGTATCGTTTGTTTCATAGGTCATTACCGAAACTGGTTTTGGTATATTATATAAAGCCTTTCGTGATATGGTAAAATTATGTGCCAGATAATCAATTCCCGGTGTTTCAGCATTATTGTTCTCTTGCGGAATAAGAGGTTTGTATAAGCCGGCCGAGGCGTTCCACGGACACGGCCAATATAAATACCACATATCTTTTTTAGGATCATACTGCATACGATTAACCTCTCGATTTCCTATGCCTTTAATTATGCGGTTATCTTTAAGAATTGAAACCGGTATTCCATCTTGTATCAATTTTCTTTTAAACGGTGAGGGACGTACGCGTGCTCTTAATTCAATAAACTGATGATGATAATAAATCGGCCGGCTGGGCATTATAATAATAGTTGGAATCTCCATCTTATAAAAACACAAGGGAAGAAGTGCGGTAAACCATCCTAAGACAGCAATACTTATAAAAATTGATTCAGTTGAGACATGGTCCAAATTTAATTTCATTGATTAGTATCCAGGATAATGGTTACCGGCCCGTCTAAGGCAAGGGTGAGGCTCATCGATGCACCAAACACCCCTGATGCAACATTAATCTTCTGCTGTTTAACCTGTTGAATAAATGCTTCATATAATCGGCGGGCAGCCGGTGCCTGTGCCGCACAGGTATAGTCAGGCCTTCGTCCTTTTGAACAATCACCAAACAATGTAAATTGAGAAATTATTAATGCAGATCCATCCACATCCAACAGAGAACGATTCATGCGGCCAGCGTCATCATCAAAAATTCTTACATGAATTATCTTATGTGCAAGTTTTGCCGCATTAGTGAGCAGATCATCTTTATGTATCCCAATCAAAATAACCAATCCGGATGTAATAGCGCCGATACGCTTATCCGCCGCCATAACCTCTGCTTTACTGACTCGTTGGATAACAGCACGCATAATACGGGGCCTTTTATTTATCGGATTGCTGGGATTTTTTCAAGATATCGGATATTTTGCCTGCAGCTTTAGAAGCTTTTTTATTAATTTTAAATTGTATGTCTTCCTGCATTTTTTGGGCAATAATTTGCGTGAGCAATTCATTAATATTAAACTCCGGTTCTTCCAGTGTTCCCATAATATGCAGATCTGCCCGCAGCATTCCGCCGGTGGATTTAAGAAATTCGGTGAGCATATCAAACGGAATACCGCCGAGTTTTTGTTTCTTCTGTAAGGGCATAATGTTAAACTGCGTCAATTCTATATGCAAAATAGTGTTAATCCTGTTTTCACTGCACAATGGTTTGGCGTTAACGGTTATAAAACCACTGTGTATCTTGAAAGGAAGTTTTTCCCGCAGAACCGGATAGATATAGGAAAGATCAAGATTATCTATTACCAAATCTCCTGAAAAAGATTTGGCATCATTTTCTGAATAATACTGCCCGCTCAGTTTACCGGCGCCTTTACTGCCTTTCAGACTCCCCTGCATAGAAAAATCAAGGTTCGTACGTTTTCTATCGGGTGAGCGCCAGAATTTCGATACAATAATATTTACGGGTTCAAATATAAGCGATTCTGCACCGTCAACATACGTAATATGCGCATCATTTATGCGGGTGTTTTCTATCGTTGCGGGCGGATATTTTTTGTTCCATTTTTTTTGCATATTAAGCGAATATGGAATAAATGGTATGCGCGGAATAATTAAATATTTCCGGTCTTTATTTTTAAAGATAATAAACTGCGGTTTGTTTATGATGAAATCTTCAATAATGAGTTTTCTAAAAAACATTGGTATCCATTCAAAATCGATACGTATGGAATCAATGGATACTTCAGCGGCGGTGTTTATTGTATGTGAGATATGAATATCATTAATATCTATGATTGCACATGCAGGATTTACCTTAACATCGGCAGCCGTTATGTGAGATCTGAAATAAGAGGATATCTTCGTATTTATTAGATCTTTTAATGCTTTACCCGCAAAATAGGAAGCAAGAATATATAAACCGCTCACCAGTGCGACAAAAACAAGCAATGCAGATAATTTACGCAGCATGATTGATGAATAATATCAAATTTTCCCTAGCACGTCAATAACCCCTTTAAACCCGAGAACCGACATTGGTGTGAGAACCGAGACGAAAAAGATTGAAATTTTTCCGATCAAAAAGGTGAGGACGTATTTTATAGTACGTACGAAGCTTTTTGGAAGGAAAAATGAAGATATTTTTTGTCGAATTCCATTATCCAATGTCGGTTCTCGGGTTAAACCTTTATGTAAAACTACTTGCTGCGGAGTTAGCAGCGCATATATCCACCTTTGGGTATAATGGGTATAACGGTTAGGAATTAATATTAATTAGTAAATTTTAATTAACACTTGAATTTACATTATTATATGTTATAATGTATATGTATATAACAAAAAAAGGGGGTGCTGCAAATGCCAGAATCGAATCAAGATGGAATTCAAGTAATTAAAGTGCAGACAGATTGGCTGAACATTGAAGTACTTGATGGGCCAGAGGTTGTCTTAACACGAAGAGGTTATATACCTTCTCTTATTGTTAAGATCGGCAATTCGGATCTCTCAAGCAGATTATTTATTGGATCCTGGTCAATTGCTGAAAAACTTGAACCTATGCGCAGAAAAAATCAGGATTCTTTTAAAGGATTAAAGTTTAAAGTCCGCAAAGAATCTCTGGATAAATTCGGCAAATATCAAGTTGAAAAGCTCTAAGATTACAATTATTCATTAATCCTTTATTTTGAACGTATACAGATTATACCTGTGTATAATTTATCTTATCCTTTCCCTCTCTGTAAATGCATTTGCACGCGGCGTTTATTTTTCAGGGAAAGGAAGCATTGTCCCCAGCCGTTTTTCTTTTTCTGACTCTTCCGGTGAGACAAATATTGCAAGTGCAGTAAATCTTGATCTGCATGCATATTCACATATCAGGCCGCATTCAATTCTTCGTTTTGATGCGTTTACCGATAAGAAAACAATCATTACTCCCTTTCGTGAAACAAAAATTGAAGCAGCATATTCTCAGTCAGACATATCGATATTTAACCGTCCGCTCTCGTTTAATTGTGCATATAATCTTAATCAATATGATGATCAATCATCGGATCCTCATGATTTTAAAGGCATGGGTTTTAATTTTTCTTCTCAATATAAGCTGCATGAAAAATCCCAGGTAAGAACCCGCTATATACTCACTCAAAGAAATGCACGGGATACTGATTTTAGTTTTATGAATCACCTCCTTGACCTTCAAAATAAACATACCATCAATCGTGATATCAATATCGTATCGGGGATTATGTATGTTCGGAACAATGCGCACCGTTCTTTTGAAGATTTTATTCAGCGGAAGTTTACGAGCAGGCTCAATTATGCACTACCGCGGGCTCATAGATTACAGGCGGATATTAGATTAGATTTTTTTGATTATCAGGATAATCATGCGCTTGAAAGGAATATTGATGCATATACCGTTTCATATCATCTGCCTTCACGCGAAATTCAGCATGATTTTACGATTTCGCATGACCGCACGCGTTTTGCTAATATAAGCGGAAACAATTTTAGAGACTTCTCTATCCTGTATAACCGGCTGATAACTCCTGACATACATCACGGCATAATCGAACATACTGCTAACATCTCACAATTGTCCGGTAATTCAGCTGTACAAGATTATATTGACGGATTTTGGGAGTATTACCATGAAACAAAACAATCAGGAAATGCGCGTTACTATATGCGCAACCGTTTTGGCGGAAGATTCTGGCGTAATAACAGCTCTTCACTTCCCCTGAACCAGCATTATATTGAAAATGCACTGCATACCGGCATCATTATCATCCGTAAAATCGGCGGGATGCTGCGTTTCGGGCCGTTGGTAGGATCCAGACAGCGCATAGATCCTTTCTCCCGGCAAAATTCTGATTCCGGCGATAACCCCATAATAAAAAACCCCTGGAGCAATATTTTTTACGGCATTGAAGCCAGGACAAAACTTGAACTGGATCCTTTCACCTCACTGGGCATATTTTTAGACTACCGGAATTTTAATAATTACAACGGACATACCAGTACTGAGCTGGTGAATTTTGAACTCGATGTTTCCCATAAATTAGGATCGCGTCTTAATCTAAAAGCTGAATTTAAATATGCCCAGAATATTAATGATCTGCCGAATGCTCAGCTTGATAACAGTTTGCTTAATATTATGCTAAAATTAGAATATTTATTTGATTTGGTGCTTTAGGAAATCAACATATGAAAATTAAATGTAGGCTCTGTCTAATTATTCTTATTTTATTGGTTATAAAAGGGACCAGCCATGCACGTAAACCATCTTTCGTAAAAGAGCAGGCTGCAGTTATTTCAACCAGTTATGATCTTTTAGGCATGCGTGATATCGAATTTGCCTGGGGTGAAGAAACCATATGGCTCTCGGAAATATTCCGTACCTGGGGAACCAAAGGAACCGGCTGGCTCTGGAACAGACTTAATGATGATGAGAAATTAAAACTGGTTGAAAGCTTTAAAGATGACATTGAAGGTAAGATATATTATTTTAATGAAGATATAAACCGCGATATGAACATTATACTGCGCATATCTGTTAACTGGGTACCATTAAAAGAAGTTGATCTTGCTTCCCGGCTTCCGGTAAAAGCTTCGGAAATACTTACCGGCGAACTTTTATTTAAAACGCTTCCTGATGCGGTGGAAGGCATTAATATTACCGGCATTCCTTTATAT
>JBDRMW010000004.1:0-45352 GCA_043811735.1 bacterium | reverse complement strand
CGTTTTTTAATAGTTCTTTTCAAGTTTTGCTGAATTTACAGTGCAAAAGCAAAAACAGGAAATGAATTTGTTCGCTCAAGGAAAATTTCTTTATCGGCATCCGATGGACGACAAAATTCGGTTGTTCGATAACTCCGGTAAAAAAGTCGATGACTTTTTTACCGTCAGACAGATCGAACAAAGTTTCCGAATTTTGTCTTCGGATGCCAGAAATTTTCAATTCGCGACCAAATTCATTTCCTGTTTTTATGAATTTTCGGGTAACTCCAGCCTAAAAACTATTGACATTGTGTAATCCTGATTATATAATGGTTCATCGTATGAAAACCACCACTCATAAAGCCGGGGCGGATAATAAAATTTTAGAAAAACATCGAGCGCTGTCCTTTAAGAAGATTTCTTCGGTATGTTCGTTAAATCGGCTTGCTGAATGCCTCGAACTTACCGATAAAGATTTTGTTAATATGATTTTTAACATTGAATCCGATCCCCTTTTCCGCCGGTTATGTTATAATCCATATCCCGAAGATACTATCGTAACGATGAAGCGTTTTGAAGGAGCAGATATCAGTCTTGATTTTTATCGCTGGGTAAAGCCTCCCTTTAAGCGTTCTTTTATTGATTTAGTCGGTGAAACGCAGTTTAAACATTTTTTTATATATCATGATTCGCCGTTAACTCCTGAGCAGATTGCGGCAAACTGCGGGATCAGTCTGCATGAAACGGTTGCCGTGCGCGATCATCTCAGTCTGGCATATGTCCCATCCGGCACCATCGCAGAAATAATATCTCAATCGTCGGTAACCTATACCGGTGAGGAGCACGAGAAGATGATGATTAATTTTTACTCTCCTATAATGGCGCGCGGGATATACATAATAGATTATCAGCGTTTATCAGCGATTCGGGAAATGCTGCATGCACAGTTCGATAAAGAGCATATCAGGAAGGTAATCAGAGCATTAGAATTGATAAACTTACGCAAAACGATTGTGTATAATATTCTTCAGCAGATGTTTGCATTTCAGCAGCAGTTTATTAAGACAGGGGATGTTTTTAAGAAAGTTATCTTAAACCAAAAAACAATCGCTCAAGAGCTGTGTATTGATAAAAGCATTGTTTCACGGGCGATACATAATAGAAGCATAATAGTACAAGGCACAAAGATCTTCTTGAAAGATTTATGCCTTAATAAAAAGAAAATTATCTTGCAGCTCATGAAGAAAATAACTGAAGATGAACGGACGATCTCTTCGGATGAAGAATTGCGGAAAAAAATTAAATCCAGGTATCGCATACGTGTTTCACGAAGATCGATTGCCACGTATCGAAAACAGCTGACTATTCCCTCGTCATTTACACGCGTTAAATCGTAAAACCCCGGAACCGTGACTGGGGGTGAGGACTTAGGCAAAAAAGGAGTTTGGCATTGAACCTGAAAAATACGCGGTACAGGCTGATTTTTCTTTTTCTCTTTCTGCTTTCATCTCTCACAGGAACCGCATCTTTCTGTGCAGATGAAGTCTTATTGATACGACTCGAAGATGATGTTATAAATCCGATAACTGCAGCCTATATTATTGATACGATCGAAAAAGCTGAAGATGAATCAGCCCAATGCGTGGTTATTCAATTGGATACGCCGGGAGGCCTGCTTAATGCAACCCGAGCAATTGTAAAAAAGATATTAAATGCCAAGGTGCCGGTTATAGTATATGTTTCACCTTCGGGATCACGCGCTGCATCTGCCGGTGTGTTTATCACCATGTCCGCACATGTTGCCGCAATGGCTCCTTCAACTAATATTGGCGCGGCGCACCCGGTTAATATAAGCGGTGATGCACCTCAACAGAAAAATAAGATGAAGCAGCTCCTTGAAAAAATAATCGATAAAAAAAGCAGGGAAAAATCCGACGATGATCCTGAAGAAAAAACAGTGCCGCAGCAGGACAGTGTCCTGGCTGATAAAATTACCAATGATACCGTTGCCTGGATTAAATCAATAGCCAACGCGCGGGGAAGAAATGAACAATGGGGTGAACAGGCGGTGCGGGAAAGCATATCTATTACTGAGCACGAAGCATTGCAGAATAACGTAATTGATATGGTGGCTGTTAATGTAACCGAACTGCTTAATGCAGTTGATGGCAGGGAACTGCAATTGTCAGATGATTCTTCTGTTATTCTTAACACAAGGGACGCCCTGGTTAAAGAGATTTCTATGAATTTCAGACAGCGGCTGCTTAATGTACTGGCTAATCCAAATCTTGCATATATACTGATGATCCTTGGATTCTACGGGTTACTGTATGAATTTACTCATCCGGGAATCGGTTTTCCCGGGATTGCCGGTCTTATTGCACTTATTCTTGCCTTTTACAGCATGCAGACCCTGCCGACTAATTATGCCGGTGTTGCATTGATTGGCCTGGCGGTTTTATTATTTATTGCTGAAGTCTGGGTGCCGAGTTTTGGATTATTAACACTCGGCGGTATTGCGGCCATGGTTTTAGGGTCGCTGATTTTATTTGATACCCCAGCTGATTATATGAGGGTTTCGCTGAACATTATCATTCCGCTGGTTTTAACGACGGCCGCCATTACGTTTTTCTTAGTCAGACTGGTAGTTGCGTCTCAGTTTAAAAAAAGCATCACCGGCGTTGAGGGCTTGATCGGCAGTATCGGTGAAGCATACGGAGTAATTAAGGGGAAAGGAAAAGTGCATATCCAGGGAGAGATTTGGGATGCTGTAACCGATGAATATATTGAAGACAAAGAAAAGATTAAAGTAATCGATGTGAAAGGTTTAATCTTAAAAATTACCAAAGAAAAGGGGGAATAACAAATGTCTTTTATGACCATTGGAGTAATTGTAGTTGTGTATCTCTTAAGCTGCATCAAGATTATCCGTGAATATGAGCGGGCCGTGATTTTTCGCTTAGGGAAGGTGCTTGACAAACCAAAAGGACCGGGAGTATTTTTTGTTTTTTATCCGATTGACCAGATGGAAAAAATCTCGCTCAGGGTTGTGGTGCTCGATGTTCCTCCGCAGGATATAATCACTAGGGATAATGTGTCTGTTCAGGTGAATGCGGTTGTGTATTTCCGCGTTTTAGATCCCGTTAAAGCGGTCATTCAGGTGCAGAACTTTCAATATGCTACTTCGCAGATGTCACAGACGACGCTCAGAAGCGTTATTGGCCAGATGGAATTAGATGAGCTGCTCTCAGAAAGGGAAAAAATCAATGCGCAGCTGCAGGAAATACTTGACCGGGCAACCGATCCATGGGGCATCAAAGTATCGAATGTTGAAGTTAAACATGTTGATATAACGGAAGAATTAAAACGGGTCATGGCACGGCAGGCTGAAGCTGAACGTGAAAAAAGGGCCAAGATTATTGCTGCCGACGGTGAATATATAGCTTCTGAAAAACTGGTTGCAGCAGCAGCGCGGATTGAAACGCATCCGATCGCCCTTCAGATGCGTTATCTGCAGACCTTAGTTGAGATCGCGGGTAAAAACAATTCGACCACGGTATTTCCGGTGCCGATTGATTTTTTGAAGAGTTTTATGGATACGATGAAGAATAAATAAAAAACAAGCATGCAGCAATCTTGTTCGCTCAAGGAAAAATTTTTTAACGGCACCCGATACCCCGAACCACGAAGGGTACAGGGTAACAACGAAAAAATTCGGTTGTCAGAGAACTCGGACGAAAAAGTCGATGACTTTTTTCGTCCTCAGACAGCTTTGCATAAGTTTCCGAATTTTTTCACAAAAAATCCTAAAATTTTTATTCGTTCCCAGATTATCCCCTGACATTATGTGTATGGGTAAATAAAAAAATTGGGGAAACTCCACACTTCAATTGATTGACAACAGGGTGTATATTTTATATAAAATTTATGATGATACGTTATAAGGATTTATTGGACGAAAAAGGTCTGGTAGCGCCGGGTAAAAAAACCGCCGAGATTCTTATTGTAGATGATGATATTGATTTTCAGGATATTATCGGTATGGCCTTGAAGGAAAAAGGATATATTGTCAGCCATGCATATAATGCAGGGGAAGCTGAGTTTATATTAGCTAAAAATAAAGTCGATTTAATACTTTTGGATTTAATGCTGCCTGATTTAGACGGTTTTACTGCCTGCCGGACACTGCAGACGATTCATCCTGAAAAATTCATTCCCATTATCATGATTTCTGCAAAAGCCGATATTCAAAGCAAGGTGCAGTGCCTGGAGGAAGGCGCGGTTGATTTTCTAACCAAACCATTCAGTGTTAACGAACTTCATGCGCGGGTAAAATCAATGCTGAGGATCAAAGATCTGCAGGATCAGTTAAAAGCATTAGCTATAACTGATGAGTTAACCGGGCTCTATAACCGCCGATTTTTTCAAGAATGGCTGAATCTGGAATTCAAACGGACCCTGCGGTATAAAACAAGTCTGTCATGTCTGATGATCGACATTGATTATTTTAAAAATATTAATGATACCTATGGCCATGCGATGGGTGATTTTGTATTGCGTGAAATTTCACTTATTATCAAAAACAATACCCGCGGAACTGATATTGCGGCCCGTTACGGCGGGGAAGAATTTATGCTTCTGCTTCCCCGGACGGACAAACCGTTGGCCATGGGCCTTGCTGAGCGTATTCGTGCCTCTATAGAAGCAGCGAACTTTACGAAAGATGATATTTCAACCAATGCGACTGTCAGTATCGGTATTGCCTCCAGCGTGCGGGGGAACCTGGAAGACAAAGAGCAGTTAATAGAGTTTGCCGATAAAGCCCTGTATGATGCTAAGCGGCACGGACGGAACCGCGTTATTTACTCTGGGTTAGCGAAGCAGTATTCCGCATAAAAGCTGGCGTGAAAAAAACTTATCCTGCTGCATCAAAAAACAAATTTTCTCCGACCGGCCGTTTTGTTGTCCAGGAACATCATGCGACGCAGCTTCATTATGATTTTCGCTTAGAGTCAGAAGGTGTATTAAAGAGCTGGGCGGTTCCCAAAGGTCTGCCTGTGCAGCCCGCGCTTAAACGCCTGGCGATTTCGGTCGAAGATCATCCGATTGATTATATTAGTTTTGAGGGTATTATCCCGCAGGGAAGTTATGGCGCAGGCAGGGTGATTATCTGGGACAGCGGGACCTATACGCTGCTCGATAAAAAATCCGGCCGTTATGTAATTATGGTAAAAGGAAGTAAATTAAAAGGCCGCTACGTATTGATAAAAATTGGACCTAAAAATTGGCTCATCTTTAAATCCTGATTAAAAAATTAAGGAGCGTGAGATTTTGTTTTGGCTGATTCTCAGCATATCATATATCTTTTTTTATAGTATCGTGATCGGTAGCATGATGTATCGCAAAGGCATTACTGTCTGGTTTCCCGGACATGTTAAAAGAATACTGCGCCGAACGCTCTTTCCTAAAAAACCCGTACATATTATTCTGATGTTCACGTATGTTTTTGATGAGTTTAATAGATTTCATAAAAACATGATTAACCGGTTTCTGCTGTGGGAACAGCAGTTGTGTAAGCTCGCTCAAAAACATCAGGATTCCGACGGCAAGCCGCCGGTTTGCAGTTTTTTCGTGCCGATTTTAAACTATGATACACAAGTATTGCTCAGACTTTCTGCGCTTTGTCAAAAAGGTTTGGGAGAGATTGAACTGTATCTCCCGGAATCGGTTACGGCGTCAGAATCGGTACAAAAGATGTTTCTCGCATCCCTGGATATTTTATCAACATTCGGCATTTCTCACAGTTATAATGGAGAGTCAAAAAAAAATAAACGGTTTTTCAGTGTATGGTGTAATCCCCATCGTGTAACTGATGCGGATATTTCTTTTTTGCATGAGCACGGCTGTTATGCGGATTTTTCTCTCCCGCATGTTAACCGGGCATCAAGATTTACGAACAATCAGCTGTATTATTATGCCCCCCTGTCTTATGCCGAAACCAAAGAGAAGTTTCTGCATGTTCCCGGCGCGGCTGGAATTAATTATTTTGATCTGCGCAACATATATGCGCCGCGCACTGACTCAGGGTTTATCAGCATGGCTGATAAGCCTTCTGTTTTAAGATCCTGGTTATGGGAGAAAAATGCGCCGGGATTTTCCCGTAAACCCGATTGGCGGGTCATCAGACTTAACGCCCGCCCTTTTCCTGAAGACGATCATGCGAATTTGATCGGCAGGTATCTTGATAGATTTTATACAAGGTATGAAAAAAACTTCAGAAAAAATCCAAATACACTGCATTATGTATCCGGACGAGAATTATGCAATATTATTACTGCAGGAGAGAACGGAGAAAAAGGTTCTCCTTCTGCCTGTCGGGATGGGCTGCTTCCCCGGTATATTAATCAGCAGATCTATGCTTCGAAGCCTTTTATGGTTGAACATATTGAGCGCAATTCATTTCATCTGCGCATACTTGATAATGCGCCAAGCAGTGTGTATTGCAATGTCTTTCCTGTGTTCGAGTTCCATGGTCATATGCAAACCATCCAGGGATCGCTTGATAATGAACACACACAAATTAATATCAGACTGGAAGGAAAAGGAGTTGTTGCCATGAAAGGAAGGACCGCATCTGCGGTTACGAATGTTTCCGGAGCACGGATTATATCGCTTTCTGAAGAAGGACATAATTCACATGAAATTCACCTTGAAACAGAGGTGCGTACATGCCAGCTGGTTTCAATCACTCTTCTTTCTTAATCCGTATGACTATATTAATTAAGTATAAGTTTAAATTATAGCTTGTTTTAACCGTTTGTATTTGTTATATAATATTTACATGTTTCTTAACACGGTTAAAAGAAAAAACATCAGCATTAAAAGAATTTTTGCCGTTATCCTGGCGTTAACACTTTTGTGTTTAGGCGCTGTATTGACCGCGTATTCTATATCTCTGCAGAAAAAAATCTTAATCGATGAGCTAAAAAAACGCGGAGATATCTTAGTTCAAAGTTTAGCGGACAGCTGCGTCTTAAGCCTCCTTCGTAATGATGATCGGCAGTTACGGGAATTAACACATTCCGTAACTAAAGATGCTGAAATTATATTTGCTGAAATACTTAATAATGATCTTGAGCTTTTAGCCGGGTTCGGCCACGGCACCCGGATTGCCCCCGATTCAACCCAACATCTTCTTGATCTAAAAGAAGTATTTATTTCGCATTCCGAAAAGCTTAATTTCTATGATTTTTATTGTCCGATTCTTATTGAAGGATATACCGATGAAGAATCAAAGGATATATTGCTTAAGGGAAAACAAGCGGCCGGTGATCAGTCAATTGAGCGGATTATGGGTGTCGCACGTCTTGGCATATCAACAAAACAACTTACTCATAAAATAGCAGGTATTGCATTCCGAGGGATATTATTGACGATTATCATGATTTTTATAATCGGGATTATTATTAATTATATTGTTAATCTGCAGATTATTCAGCCCTTGCGAAAATTAACGCTTGCGGCGGTAACCGCCAGCCATGGTGACTTGAGGCAGGAAGTGGATATCGACTCTAGTAATGAGATCGGAGTATTAGCGCGCGCATTCAATCTGATGGTGCATGACCTGCGTGAATCCCAAACCAAGTTAGAACAGTCAATTTACAAACTGGAAGATAAGGTAAAAGAACGAACACAGCAGCTTGAAACCTTGACGCAGGAACTTCAAAAAAAGAATAAACAATTAATCGATACCGATAAAATTAAATCAAATTTCATGAAAATTGTTTCCCGTGAAATACGTTCTCCGCTTGCCTCAATACACGGGTATTCATCAACCTTGGTTCATAAAGGGGATGCGTTGACGAACGATACCAAAAGCAAATATTTAAATATTATTGAAACTGAATCGGGCAGAATGGCAGGGATTGTGGATAATCTCATTGATTTTACCTTAATTGAGTCGCATGAGTTTAATATTACCTGGAACACGCTTAACATTCCTCGCCTGATACGGGTGATTATCCAGGACTTGGAAGACGAATTTGAGACGATCAGATTCCAGCTGAATATGAATGATAGTTTTCCATCCGTAGAAGCTGATGAGCAGAAAATAAGTAAAGTTATTCGTGAGCTTCTTAGGAATGCCGCCATCTATTCGCCTTCAGGCGGTACGGTGCGGGTTGATGGTGAACAATTGGATAAAACCGTTACCATCAGGATCATTGACTCCGGGATAGGTATCCCGTCAGATGAAAAAAATAAAATATTTGATCAGTTTTATCGGGTTGATAATAAAATTAATAAAAAACATATCGGTACCGGGCTGGGACTCTTAGTTGCACGAACTATTGTCACGCTGCATGGGGGTAAGTTATGGGTTGATGATGCACCCAAAGGCGGTTCGCAGTTTATTATTGAACTCCCTATAGAAAGGATAACCGTATAAATGCCTTATAAAATTCTGATTGCTGATGATGAAGAGAATCTAATAACCTTGGTAAGAGATAATCTTGAGATGGAAGATTTTTTAGTTATTTCAGCGCAGGATGGTATTGAAGCGCTTGAAATCGCCGCCACAGAAAAACCGGATCTTATTCTCTTAGATGTCGGTATGCCGAAAATAGACGGGATCGAAGTCTGCAGGCGTTTAAAAAGTAATGCACAAACGTCTCACATCCCGATCATTTTTTTAAGTGCATTGGTTCGGGGAGAAGATGTACGGCGTGGATTGGAAGTGGGTGCTGAACGATATCTGCCTAAACCGTGTACTCCTCGTCAATTAATACGTGTGGTCAAAGAAGAATTACACAAGAAAAAATAATTATATATATAAAGCCGGCCTCATCGTCTAGCGGTTTTCGGCGCTGCCCTCAAAATTTTGCTGACGCAAAATTTAAGTAGTAAGTAGTAAGTAATAAGGAGTAAGGAAAAATAAAAACGGCATAGAAAAGGTGCAAAATTTTCCTTACTCCTTACTGCTTATTGATTAAGGATTAACGGGAAAGTCAAAGGCAAAAGTAAAAAGCAACAGGGCCTCATCGTCTAGCGGTTCAGGACGCTGCCCTCTCAAGGCAGAGATCACGGGTTCAAATCCCGTTGGGGCCAAAAAGAACGTAGTTCGTGATTAGTAATTCGTTGTTTGAGAAAGGCAAAATCAAAAGAAACAAGAAAAGGGATTTGAAGGGTACCCGAAGCGCCTCCTGTGGAGGAAGAGTGAGCGAAGCGAACGTCAGCGAGGGACCCGGGTTTCGGCGGGCCGCTGTCTGACGGTCAGGAGGACGAGACTTGCGGCGAGCGAAACGAGGTGTTTGTTTCGCACCGGAGTGAGCGGAGCGACGGGGGAGAAAAAATCCCGTTGGGGCCAAAATTTTGCTGACGCAAAATTTAAGTAGTAAGTAGGAAGTAATAAGGAGTAAGGAAGAATAAAAAAGGCATAGAAAAGGTGCAAAATTTTCCTTACTACTTATTTCTTACTACTTGAGAATTAATAATTAATGTCAATGTCAAAGGCTTTTTTATGAAATCATATACTAAACAACATGCGCAGGCCGGGGTTAAGACTCAACTACCCTCAATTGAATGTTGGGAGAATCAGTTTACGCGATACGCTGTTGTCACGGTGATCCCAGAGTTTACTTCTATCTGTCCAAAAACGCGGCTGCCTGATTTTGGCACCATAACTATTGAGTATGAGCCTAAGGATTTATGTTTGGAACTTAAATCTCTTAAAACATATATGAATGCATACCGTAATTTGGGGATATTTTATGAGAATGCCGTAAATAAAATCTGCAGAGACCTACATCATGCATGTAAACCGGTTTGGATTCGTGTTACGGGCGATTTTAATCCGCGCGGCGGTATGCGTTCGTCGGTAACGAAGGCGATAGGAAAAAAGCGCTGGAAAAGAAAAACGGGTTACCGGGCATGGGAGCTACCTCTAGCTCACAGCGTGCCACGTTAAGGCAACCCGTTTATATAGTAAACTCATTCTTAGTATAGTGTTAAACTGTTTTATGTCAAGTATTTATTTTGTTACATGTTAAATCTTAAAAAATTATGTCCTGGTTAATACTAATTTTTTCTCTGTTATGCTATGCGGAAGGATTAATCAGTTTGTTTTGGAGCATGAAATATAAAAAAATACTCAACACCACCCTTCCCGAAGCTCCCCTAAAAACATTGGGAATATTTTTGAGTGTGCTCGGTATTCTGCTGGTCCGTGCTTCGTATGATTGCAGGCATCCTCTGCCGGTATCTATTATCGGAAGCCTGGTTTTTGTTCAAGGAATCTTAGGAATTATTATTTCAGAGAAACTTAATCGGCGCATCATTGCATGGTGGATTGACCTCCCCTTGTGGGTTTACCGCATCTGGGGCATGGGCATGGTTGCGGCTGGTACGCTCTGTGTTTTAAGTAAATAAAATTTTTTAAAAGGAGATCTCTGAATGAAAAATAAGATCGGCCTGCTGATTGCGATAGCCGTCTTTTTGTTGTCCGGAAACAATCTGTATGCAAAAAAATATGTACGGAAAGCTCAAATTACAGAAACACAGGGTATTGTAAAAATCTGGCATGATAAAGTAAAAACCTGGGGGCCGCCCGAAGAAGATGTACATTTTTATCCGCGCGATCAGATCGCTACTGAGTCAAACTCATCAGTAACGATATCTTTTCAGGATACATCAGAAATTCTTATCCGCAGTAATTCGTTAGTCAGCATTGATGAACTCATGATTGAGAAATCAACCAGTACGGTTGATCTAATAAAAGATACGATGTTTACCGTCTGGCTTGGCAACGTTAGGGCACTGGTTGCTCCATTAGCCCGGAATGATCGGTTTGAAATCAATACGCCGGTTGCGACCTGTGCGATACGGGGAACGGATGTAAGTGTAGAAGTTGCTGAAAATACTGAAACCCTGGTCAAGGTCTATGAAGGATTGGCGGCGGTTAAAGATACCGCTGGATTAGGTGACGTTCAATTAGTACCCGCAGGTTCGCAGGTCTTAGTCCTGCCGGGTGCCTCAGTTCCTGCTCCAGAACTTTTAAAAGAAGATCTGCCGGAAGAGACTCAACAACCGGATGATCAGCCCGAAGGTAAACCTGAGCCTGAATTTGAGCAAAAACCATCACCGCAGCCGATCGTTTCTCCGGTTGTCCCCGCAGCTGCAGATGATGTCTGGCAGGCGCCGGGTGCAGGAAAACCCGCATCTGCACCTGTCGGAGCTAAAACATATTCATTAGGTAAATGGATAACGCTGACCATGAATGGATCATTGGGAGCGGCCGTATTAACCGATCCGGTAACCAGAGAGAACAAAGTATATTACAAGGTTGCGCTCATGCCGGAATTAGCCGTATGGAAATTCGGTTTTGGATTTGATTTTTATTTTTATTATGACGAAGAAAGCAATCTCCGCGACGAAGATTGGGACAATCCCGGAGATTTATTGGAGAAGATTTGGTATGTCCGGTTTGGCCAAGAAAATGAACCCATATATGCATTTCTGGGAGGTTTAAAACAAACAACTATTGGGCATGGATTGTTAATGAATAATTATTCAAATATGCTGCGCTACCCTGATGTGCGTAAAACCGGTGCGCGGTTAAATCTTAATTTTGATGTTTGGGGATTGGAATCAGTGGTTACCGATATTAATAAGGCAGAGGTTTTCGGCGGGCGCATCTATGTCCGTCCATTGGCTGAATATCCGCTCCCGCTTATAAACCGTATTGCGTTGGGGGTTAGCGGCGTGACTGATCGTGATCCGGATTCAGATGATGACACTAAAAAAGATTTCATTTCAGTTTATGGTGCAGATGCTGAACTTCCGGTTTTTTCATCTCAATATCTTTCTGCGGTTTTGTTCGGTGATGCAGCACAGATGGATTTGGATGAAAAATATACGATTTCTGGCAGTTCTGATGAAGGGAAAGGGTATTCTGCCGGTATCCTGGGCAATATATTTATTATCAATTACCGGGCTGAATACCGTAAGTTTGAACAGAATTTTGTTCCGTCATATTTTGATGCATATTATGAACGGGATAGATTTGACGAACTGACCGGGACCGGTAAAGCAGACCGCATAGCGCACGATACTAAACCTGTTAGAGAAGGGCCGTACGCTGAACTCGGGTTTGATCTATTTTCCTTAATATATCTATCCGGTTCCTATGAAGATTACAGTCAAGATACCCAGCTGGCATATCCGTATGTGCATGGTGAGCTTACCCTGGATCCACGGCTCTTGCTTAACAAACTCAGCTTAAAAGGATATTATGATAAACGTAATGTGCACACCTGGGATGATGTAAAAGAAACTGCCGGATCAATTATTACTGCTGAAATCGGCTATGCAATTGCGCCGCATATTATGATGGTCATGGTTCAGCGCCATACATTTGATGCACGCGGCCGGGCATCCAAAACGGTCGAAATCGAAACGAGAATTCAATTCTAATATGGATCGTATATCATATTTACGTTACAGTATTTTTGGCAATCGACGAACCGCGGCATTGGTAAGCCCGGATGGTTCTATTGATTGGTGCTGCCTTCCTCACCTGGACTCGCCAACTGTTTTTTCAGCGCTTGTTGACCAGGAAAAAGGCGGATATTTCCGCATAAAACCTACAGATGCGTTCAGCAGTTATCAGCATTATATCCGCACAACCAATGTTATTGAGACCGCGTTTAAAACAATGAGCGGTGCGGTTATCTTAACGGACTTTATGCCGGTCATAAAAGATGATGACGAAGATACCCCCCCTGAGATTATTCGCGTGTTGCGCTGCTGCGACGGTGAGATGAAATTAGAGATAGATTACTATCCGAAATTTAATTATGGCAAAGGGTGGAACAAACTTTCCAATATCCCGGGCGGCATATTAACGCGCAATTATGATGAAACCGCGGTCTTGGTTTCAGATGTGAATTTTTCAATTGATGAAGGCCATGCGCGGACGCGTATTACGATTCTCTCCGGTGAAGAGGTTGCCCTGGTATTCACTTACGGGGTTTTTTCTCCCTCAAAAAAACTTGAAGGGGTTTTGGAAAAATTAACCGCTGCCGTCCGTTACTGGCGCGGATGGGTGCCGCACGGAGGAATTATATCCGATGTTATTAAAGGAGTTTTCTATGATGCACTTCTTGAATCGCGGCTTATTCTTAAACTGGTTACTGATCCGGTGACCTGTATGGTTGTTGAGTCGCCGATTATTTCACGGCATAATTCTTCTAAAGAGTCGGTATTTACCGATGGAAGATTATGCCGCCTCTATGGGATGAGCACCGCGATGCTTGCGTTTGCGTATTTAGGATACCAGCAGGAAACCGAGAAGCTTTTTAAAACACTGCTTAAAATATCTAAAACGATGATTGAATCAGGGACGTTTCAAAACGTGTTTCGTATTAACGGGGACGCGTCTATCAAAGATATTTCGATTCAGCATAGTCAGGGAGAATCAGTCTGTATCCGTCAGTATGCGCTCATTTCCCGAAGTTTTGGCTATTATTCGATCGGGCTTGTCATGTATGCGGTGTATGAAGCATTACAGCTCAAAGATACGCCCCCTGAACCTGAACTCTGGAATCATGTAAAACTGTTAATAACCTCTGCTATTGAATCTTTTCCTCATAAAGACGGTGATTTTTGGGGAGAAGAAGAAAAAAATAATTTTGTTTTATCAAAAATTCTCTGCTGGACCGCGGTCGACCGCGGCATTAAGCTGGCTAGAGAATATGGGCTTGAAGCTGAGATTGATTCCTGGGAGAAATCACGATCGCATATGCATGCAGAAATACTGGCTAAAGGGTACAATACTGCTATTAAATCTTTTGTCCGGGCCTATGATTCAACCGTACTTGATGCAACTGCATTGTTGATTCCGCGCTTTGGTTTTCTGCCTTGCGATGATGAAAAAATCATCTCAACGGTTGCCTCTATAAAGAAACATCTTGTTGTAAAAAACTATATTGTTGCCAAAACCAGCGGAACTATTTCGTCAGCGGGATATTCTATGTGCAGTTTTTGGCTTGCCGATTGTTTAGCTCGTATGGGAAAAGAAAAAGAAGCAAAAGAAATATTAACTTCTTTTTTGTCATTGACCGATCCTTTGCTGCTGTTCCCGCAGATGCTTGATGCGGCAACCGAAGATTTCAAAGGTCTATATCCTCATATCTGCGCGCATGCTGAGTATATTCTTAGCCTGATGGCCATCCAGGCAACTAATAAATAGGGATTTACTCTCTGCACTAATTGGTGCAGGGGGGGGGTAATTTTTACTTGCATATTCAGGCAAAATAGTATATAATCTGCACTTATATAATTTACATATATATCACACGCTTACCGGATTAGCGGATGGGTCTTTATTACATAAAGCATTCGTTTAAGATGATGGAAGCGGAGGAATCCGGCGGTATCTCATGCCGGGTTACAAACCAAAGGAGGCAGTAAAAACATGGCTACGATTTCTATGAAATCACTGCTCGAATCGGGAGTTCATTTCGGTCATCAAGTACGCCGATGGAATCCCAAAATGGCGCCGTATATTTTTGGCGCTAAAAACAAAATCCACATCGTTGATCTGCAAAAAACAGTTAAGGAATTGAAAAAAGCGTACAAATTTGTCAAGGACTCAATTGCTGACGGGAAAAAAATTCTTTTTGTCGGCACCAAAAAGCAGGCGCAGGAGTCTCTCCGGAGCGAAGCAGAACGCTGCGGAGCTTTTTTTATCAGCGACCGATGGTTGGGAGGCACACTTACCAATTTTCAAACGATTAAACATTCCATCGGCAGATTAAAAGAGATTGAAAAAATGAAAGAAGACGGTATTTTTAATATTCTTTCCAAAAAAGAAGTATCACGGTTAACGAAAGAATATCTTCGGCTTGAAAAAGCGCTCTGCGGCATAAAAGATATGAATAAACTGCCGGATATCATCTTTGTTATCGATCCGGTTCAGGAACTCACGGCTATTATGGAAGCGCGGAAACTCGGGATCCCGATTGTTTCTGTGGTCGATACGAATTGCGATCCTGATCTTATTGATTATCCGGTCCCCGGCAATGACGATGCGATACGTGCAATAAAACTTTTCTGCTCAATTATTGCTAATGCGGTTATCGAAGGAAACTCATTGCGGGAGAAAACTGAAACTGATCATATCCTTAATCAGGATACGGGGATTGAAACACAGAATATCCCTCAGGATGAGATTAATAAAGAAGTTGAATTAGGTGACGGACAATCTCAACGTGAAGAGGTTAATTCTCTGCCGGCGGAAGCACTTTCACTATCAGCTCCTGAGGTGGAGAAACCTATGGAGCAACGTGACCCTGTTCTTGAAACTAAAACCAAGATAATATCTGAAGACGAACCGGAAGAAAAGAGGGTATTATGATCATATCGTCTGATATAATAGCTCAACTCAGAGAAAAAACCGGTGCAGGTATTATGAACTGTAAAAAAGCCCTGCAGAAATCGCAGGGTAATTTTGAAAAAGCAGCGGCGATATTACGGGAAGAAGGTGCCGCGCTTGCATCCAAAAAAGCAAGCCGTTCCTCACAGGAAGGGCTCATTTTTTCATATATACACACCGGCGGAAAATTAGGTGTCATTCTTGAGCTTAATTGTGAGACAGATTTTGTGGCGCGCACCGATGAGTTTAAAAATCTTGCGCAGGAAATCGCGATGCAGGTTGCTGCAGCTAATCCTCAAGGGATCTCGCGTAAAGATATTCCAGCAGAGACGATTGAGCGCGAACGTGAAATATACGTCAACCAATGCGTAAACGAGAAGAAACCCGAGAACATAATTCCCCGGATTGTGGACGGCAAGATTGAAAAATATTTCGAACATATCTGCCTGCTTGATCAGGCGTATATTAGAGATTCTTCCGGGAAAACAAAAGTAAAAGATCTTATTACGAATGCCATCGGCAAATTAGGAGAAAATATATCGGTGAGGAGATTTACCAGATTTCAATTAGGCGGTGAATAATAATGAGTTTAAAAAAACGAGTACTCCTTAAAATTTCCGGCGAAGCATTAATCGGACCGGGCTTATGCGGCATTAATCTTGAACGGGTGATTTCACTGGCAGATGAGATTAAATTAGCGTGGAAAACAGGTGCTGAGATGGCTGTCGTGGTAGGAGGAGGCAATATCTGGCGCGGACAACAGGCTAAAACGCAAATCACCGGATCCAAAGGAAAAAAACAATGGATCGGCATTGAGCGCGTTACCGCAGATTACATGGGAATGCTTGCCACGGTTATTAATGCCCTGGCATTGCAGGATGCATTAGAAAAAGACGGGGTGCCGACCCGAGTCTTAACTGCCATCGAGATTGCCCGGGTCGCTGAACTCTATATCAGACGCCGTGCGATACGTCATATGGAAAAAGGCCGTGTCGTCATATTTGCCGGCGGCACCGGGAATCCTTATTTTACCACTGATACAACCGCCGCGCTTCGCGCAATTGAAATAAATGCCGATATTCTTCTTAAAGCAACGCAGGTTGACGGGGTATACACGGATGATCCTAAAAAATGCAAGACCGCAACACGGTTTAAGTCTTTAACCTATATGGATGCGATAAAGAAGCGGTTAAAAATAATGGATGCGACTGCATTGACCTTGTGTATGGAAAATAATCTTCCCATATTGGTCTTTAATGTCCATCGCTTTCGCGCAATACAGAACGCAGTTTCCGATAAAAATATTGGTACCCGAATTTCTCATTAATTTAATTTTATGTTCCCTGTTTATAGCAGTTAACCGGGAAGAAAGGCGGATGTGTGCCCAAAACATATATCATTACCATGGAAAAACAGATGCAAAAAGCAGTGGAAAACTTTCGCAGTGAACTGGCATCGTTGCGCACCGGACGGGCGAGTATTGCCTTATTGGAAGGAATCAAAGTCCTCTATTACGGCAGTCAAATGGCCTTAAATCAGGTTGGTCATATTTCAATTCCTGAAGCACGGACGATCGAGATTAAACCGTGGGATCCGACCGTACTACCCGAGATTGAAAAGGCAATTCAAAAATCCGATTTAGGAGTTAATCCGAATAATGATGGGAATTTGATACGCATCAATATTCCTAAATTAAATGAAGACCGGCGGAAAGACCTGGTTAAAAAAATTAAAAAAATATCTGAAGAATACCGTGTTTCAGTCAGGAACGAACGACGAGAAGCGCTCGAACTTATAAAGAAATCGGAAAAAGAAAAATCGATATCCGAAGACGATCGTAAAACTGCTGAGCATGAAATCCAGAAAATTACGGATACCCTGGTTAAAAAGATCGATGAAATATGTTCCCATAAAGAAAAAGAAATAATGGAAGTTTAGGAAATATGGGAAAAAAAGATCTCCTTATAGATGAACTTAAAACTATCGGTCAACTCGATGCCAAACGGATGCCCCGGCATATTGCTATTATCATGGATGGAAACGGCAGATGGGCAAAACAACAAGGGCTTCCGCGGATCATGGGCCACCAGGAAGGAAGAAACTCAGTAAAAGAAATTGTCCGCGTCTGCGGTGAGCTCGGCATTAAAATTTTAACGTTGTATGCTTTTTCGACGGAAAACTGGAAGCGGCCGCGCTATGAAGTACAGGGATTGATGCGTTTGTTAAGCAGCACCTTGAAACAAGAGACGGATGATCTCCTGAAGAACAATGTGCGCTTAACTGTTATCGGAAGGATATCTGCGTTACCGCAGGGCGTGCAGAAGATATTAGCTCAATCAATAGCGCGAACCGCGGGTAATACCGGGCTTATGTTAAATCTTGCGCTTAATTACGGGTCGCGCCAGGAAATCGTTGATGCGGTTAACAAGATTATTTCAAATGGCATAACCTCAGTTGATGAACAAAAATTCTCAAGCTTTTTATATACTGCCCGGCTTCCTGATCCGGATCTATATATTCGCACCTCCGGCGAAATGAGAATGTCAAATTTTCTGTTATGGCAGTCAGCATATTCAGAAATGTATTTTACCCCTGTTTTCTGGCCTGCGTTTAGAAAGAAACATCTGATACAGGCAATTTATGAGTATCAACAGCGTGAACGGCGTTTTGGAGGACGAAACTAATATGCTGCTTCCGCGGCTTATCACCATTCTGGTTGGTCTGCCGCTTCTGGTGATGTGCATCCATTGGGGGGGGATTCCGTTTGTCCTGCTGATTGCAGGGATTATTCTGCTGGGGCTTCGCGAATTTTATCGTATGGCCATACAGGGCGGATATGATGCTCAATCTTTTTTGGGCACGCTTGCCGGTGTTCTAATTCTCGGTTGTATGCTCTGGAGCGGCTCGCATGCAGGTGTTCATAAGGAAAACATAATCATATCTATATGCATCGCCGGCCTTTTTATAGTTTTTTTTACGCGTGAATTATTTTCAAAATCCTTGAGGCAAAGCCTGTTACGCGTAAGTATTACGTTCTTTGGGATCTTTTATGTGGTCTGGACATTGGGGCATTTATGTTTGCTGCGCGAACTGCGTCCCTTGGGCAGAGAATATACCTATTTTCTGTTTTTTATTATTTGGACGGTAGACTTCATGGCATATGTGGCGGGGAAAAAATTTGGCAGATTCAGGCTCAATTCAAAAGTCAGCCCCGGTAAAACCATAGAAGGAACAATGGGCGGTATTATTTCCGGGGTGCTGATCGGCGTGTTTCTCCAGCCGATAATCTTTCCTGATATGCCTATTATGAATATAGCAGTCATGTCGCTTTGTATCGGCATAGCTGCACAGTTTTCAGATTTAAGTGAATCAGTGATTAAGCGTTCATTCGGGGTTAAAGACTCATCCGATCTTCTGCCCGGTCATGGCGGAATTCTTGATAGATTCGATTCGTTTATATTTACGGCGCCGCTGCTGTATTATTATCTCTTGCTGCAAGGCTGACACTAGTATGCTCGCTGAGCAGCGCAAATGTTTCCTGTCAATTTAATGGAGGTTATGTTTTAGGTGAATATAACTGTTCTTGGGTCTACCGGTTCAATCGGCCGCAGTGCACTTAATGTATTTGATAATCTGCCGGGTGCGCATACCATATATGCACTGAGTACAAAATCGAACATTGATCTATTGCGCAGACAGATTGTAACATACAAACCGCACAAGGTCTGGGTGGAGGATCAACGAACTGCTCAGAAACTTAAAGATAAGATCAACCATCTGCGTTCACGGGTTGAAGTCTGCTGGGGGAATACCCGTCTGGCTGCTATTGCTTCACATACAGGCAGTGATTGCATTCTTATTGCGTTAGTTGGTGCTGCCGGGCTGCTGCCGCTGCTGGCTGCGATCCGGGCGCGCAAAAAAATCGCATTAGCTAACAAAGAATCTTTGGTTATTGCCGGTGACCTGGTTATGAAAGAAGCGCGTACAAGAAATGTATCTATTATTCCGGTAGACAGTGAACATTCGGCGATTTTTCAATGTATTCAAAATTCTAAAAGAGCTGAAATAAAAAAAATTATCTTAACTGCTTCAGGCGGCCCCTTTTATAAAAATAAAAAATCTTTAAAAAATGTAAGCATTCAGCAGGCCCTTGCGCACCCTAACTGGAAAATGGGAAAAAAGATTACGATCGATTCTGCCACGCTCATGAATAAAGGATTAGAAGCGATTGAAGCACATCATCTCTTCGGCATACCGATGGATAATATCGAAGTATTGATTCATCCCCAGTCGATTGTGCATTCGTTGGTTGAGTTTGTAGATGGATCTGTGCTGGCGCAGTTATCAAAACCGGATATGCGCGGGCCCATACAATATGCATTGACGTATCCATCACGCCAAAAAGGTATCGTCAGGCAGTTGAATTTAAGCGAGATCCAAAAATTAGAGTTTTATAAGCCTGATTTTAAACGCTTTCCCTGTTTAGGCCTTGCCATACGTGCAGGGAAGGCCGGCGGAAGCATGCCGGTTGTTTTAAATGCTGCGAATGAAGTTGCGGTCGAGGCCTTTCTTGACGGCAATATTAGTTTGGACAAGATCGCGTTTATTGTCGGGGCTATGCTGAAAAAACACAAACTAAAAAATAATCCGCAAATAACGCAAATAAAAGATATTCTGAATATTGATAATGAGGTGCGTACTCTGACGCGGGATTTAATTTACAATTAGAGCGTAATAATATAAGATATAACCTGTAATTAAAAAAAGAAAAGGAAAAAATAAATGAATTTTATAATTAGTATTGCAGGCATTCTCTTTACGTTAGGTGTGGTTATATTTGTGCATGAGCTGGGCCATTTTCTTGCTTGTAAAGCAGTAGGGATACGGGTGCTTAAATTTGCGTTTGCATTCGGTAAAGAAGTTTTTGGATTTGATTGGAAGGGAACGCGGTATAGTTTTGGCTGGATTCCGCTGGGCGGGTATGTTAAACCGGCTGGCGAGGATTATCTTGAGAAGATGGATCAAAACCCTGAACCGCCTAAGAAAGATGAATATTTCGGCAAGCCCTGGTACCAGCGGATTATGGTCGTGGTTGCGGGGCCCTTTATGAATTATTGTTTAGCATTATTCATTTTTTCTTTTGTTTTCTGGGTATGGGGCGGGGTGCCGAAATTTTCTGGAACAACCGTTATCGGTGAAGTGCAGCAGGGCATGCCGGCAGAAGCTTCCGGACTTAAAACAGGCGATGCGATCATAAAAATAGATGACGCAGAAGTTAAAACATGGGATGATATGGCACAGATCATTCATCAAAGTCCTGAGAAAGAACTCCGCATAGAACTGATCCGCGATGGAAAAAGAATCGTTAAAACAATTACCCCGCGGCTTGATCAAGAAAACATGGTCGGCCTTATCGGCATTTATCCTGATGTATCAATGACTGATTTTACCTTCTTTCAAAGTATTAAGCAGGGGGCGGGAATGACCTGGCTGATTACCGCCAAAACATTGTCGTATGTAGGCGGGACGATACGAAGAATGGAAAAGCCGAAGGAAGTCTCCGGCCCTATCGGCATCTTTAAATTTATTTCTGATGCTGCCCAAACCGGATTCAGGGAGCTGCTTTCATTGGTAGGGCTTTTGTCTGTGGCGATCGGGCTTTTTAATCTCTTTCCGATCCCGCTTCTTGACGGCGGCCATCTGGTTTTTTATCTTATTGAAGGCATCATACGTAAACCCTTGAATCAGAAGGTAATGCTCGTCGCTAATTATGTGGGCCTGGGGCTTTTGCTGAGTATTTTTGTATATGCGTCTTATAACGACGTGGTACGGCTGCGCAGGAAAAACACCCAAGAAACCACCACTGAACAATCCATATCACCATGAGTTCAACGCATAACGTACACATAGGCAATCGGATTATCGGCGGCAATATGCCGATTCTTATCCAGTCAATGTGCTCAACTAATACGGCTGATGTCAAGGCAACCATTACGCAGATACATCGTTTGGAAAAAGCAGGATGCGAGATTATCCGCATTGCGGTTCCTGATATGCAGGCGGTTAAGGCCATCCCTAATATAAAAAAAGCTATTCGTATTCCGCTGGCAGCAGATATTCATTTTGATCACCGGCTGGCTGTCGCATCCGTAAAGCACGGTGTCGATAAAATTAGAATAAATCCCGGAAATATCGGCGGAGAAAAAAAGATCAAAGAGATTGTTTCTGCTTGCAAAGATCATAATACCGCGATCCGTATCGGGGTTAATGCGGGATCATTAAAATATTTAAAAGATCATTCTTCTCTTTGGCGCAGGTTACCGGTTAATAAGCGTGCTGGGCACCTGGTGCAGGAAGCCCTTGAGTATATCAGTCTGATAGAATCCATGGGTTTTAAATCAATCGTCGTCTCATTAAAAGCTGCTGATATTACGACCTCAACTGCAGCGTACCGATTAATGAGCACCAAAACATCATATCCCCTGCACGTAGGGATCACTGAAGCAGGAAGCCTTATTCCGGGGATTGTAAAATCAACGATCGGCATTGCTGGGCTGCTTGCCGAAGGAATCGGCGATACTATTCGTGTTTCTTTAACGGCTGACCCGGTGTATGAAGTAAAATGCGCTAAAGAAATACTTAAAAATCTTAAGCTCCGCACATTCGGGCCTGAGATCATATCCTGCCCTACCTGTGCCCGGTGTAAGACAAATATAATCAAGGTGGTTCATAATCTTGAATCGCAGGTTGAGAAACTGCAGGAGAAAAAGGTAAAATTTTATGCAAAAAAAATCGCCGTAATGGGATGTATGGTCAACGGTCCCGGCGAAGCACGAGATGCTGATATAGGCATTGCTGGCGGCAAGGGAACCGGTCTTCTCTTTAAAAACGGCAAAGCCTTCAAGCAGATACAAGAGAAACAATGGGTTTCGGAAATACTTAAAATAGCGACGGGAGAATAGTATGAGAGTTTCGAAATTGTTTATGCCGACCATGAAAGAAACACCCGGCGATGCTGAAATAATTTCTCATAGATTAATGCTTCGAGGCGGTTTTATACGCAAACTTGCTTCGGGACTGTATGAATGGCTTCCGCTGGGTATGCGTGTATTGCAAAAAGTTGAGCATATTATCCGCCGGGAAATGAATAATGCGGGGGGTCAGGAAGTCTGGCTGCCGGCGCTTCAGCCGCGTGCACTGTGGGAAGAAACGGGACGGTGGGCAGTCTACGGCAAAGAATTGATGCGGCTTAAAGACCGTCATGACAGGGAGTTTGCCTTAGGGCCTACGCATGAAGAAGTGATAACCGATATCGTCCGCAAAGAAGTTCGTTCATATAAACAGCTGCCGCTCCTGCTGTATCAGTTTCAAACCAAATTCCGTGATGAGATACGTCCCCGGTTTGGTATTATGCGTGCACGTGAGTTTTATATGAAAGATGCGTACTCATTCCACAGGGATGAGGAGGATGCAAAAAAAATGTATAAGAAAGTTTTTGATGCATATGCTGAAATATTCAGGCGCTGCGGATTTAAATTCCGCTCGGTCGAAGCATTAACCGGTGCAATCGGCGGAAGTTTTTCGCATGAATTCATGGTATGTGCTGATACCGGCGAAGAAGGCATGGTCAGCTGTTCCTGCGGCTATGCGGCCAATGTTGAAAAAGCAGAAGTGGTTATTGCAGAAAAACCAGCCGCATCCGCGCACCAGGAGCTCCCCTTGGAAGAAGTACATACACCGGATAAAAAAACAGTAGCAGAAGTAAGCGGATTTTTACATAAAACCCCTGAATATTTTATTAAAACACTTATATACGTAATTGATTCTAATCCGGTTATGGTGCTGGTACGAGGTGACGATGAAGTTGAAGAGCATAAACTGCACAAAGTTCTTAAAAGCCAGGAGCTGGCCCTCGCTGATCCGGAAACAATTCAAAATTTAACCGGTGCGCCGGTTGGTTTTGCAGGTCCTGCGGGCAGACACATAGCTTCATTAAAATCTTTAACTATTATAGCTGATAATTCGGTTGTTTATATTGTTAACGGCATAAGCGGTGCGAATAAAAAAGATTATCATTACGTTAATATTAACATTGACCGGGATTATAAACCGACTATTATTGCTGATATTAGAAAAATCAAACCAGGTGATGTTTGCCCTAAATGCACAAAGGAACTTAAGTTTTCACGCGGTATTGAAGTCGGCCATGCCTTTATGCTGGGCACGAAATATTCCGAATCCATGAAGGCCGTATTTCTTGATTCTGACGGTAAAACCAAGGAATATGTCATGGGCTGCTACGGGATCGGGGTCAGCCGAATGGTTGCTGCTGCCATCGAACAATCGCATGATGAGTTTGGCATTATCTGGCCGATGCCGATCGCGCCGTATCAGGTTATTATCATTCCGATTAATTACGATGATGCGGAGACTAAAAAAACTGCTGATAAACTTTATGATGATCTGTTGAGCAAAAACATAGAAGTTCTGCTTGATGACCGGCCGGGCAGGGCAGGTTTTAAGTTTAAAGATGCTGACCTGATCGGCATTCCCATACGAATAACCATCAGTGAGAAAAAGATAAAAGATAAAATAATTGAAGTCAAACGCCGCGCAGATGCCGCCGCAGTTGATTATCCAATAAAGACAATTCTTGCAGCAATCCAAAAACTCATATTAGCTCAAGAACCGACATTGGTATGAGAACCGAGACGAAAAAGGCCAAAATTTTTCCGATGAAAATGGTGAAAGCGTGAAAGTACGGTTGAACCATTTTCGAAGGAAAAATGCGGGCATTTTTCGTCGAATTCCATATCCAATGTCCTGTCAACCGAAGAAAAATATCTTAACGGATTTTTTGTGAAAAAATTCGGTTGTTCGATAACACCGGTAAAAAAGTCGATGACTTTTTTACCGTCAGACAGATCGAACAAAGTTTCCGAATTTATTCACAAAAAATCCTAAAATTTTTATTCGTTCCCAAATTATCCCCTGAAATTATTTGCATGTGTACATAAAAAACGGGTAAACTCCATGCAGATATATTGGTTGACAAAAAATGGATTAGAATGTACTATAGAGTATATGACAATTATGATGTTTATTGCTAAATTGTCATGACAATTATGCAGTCTTGATAATAATTGTCATATTGATCAAAAAACATATTATGCGTTATTTATACGAATATTTAATTCGTGATTTGAGAAAAAAAATGATTCTTCTCTCAGGTCCTCGCCAGACAGGGAAAACATTTTTATCAAAATTTCTTGCTGAAAAAAACGGCGTTTATTTAAATTGGGATATTCGATCTGATCAAAAAATTATTAGGGAAATTGGATGGCCGAAAAATGTATCTCTGGTTGTTCTCGATGAATTGCACAAATATCCTCAATGGAAGAATTTTTTAAAAGGCATAGTTGATGAGTTTGAAAATAAGCCTCCTATGCTGGTAACGGGAAGCGCTAAGCTTGATGCATACCGGCACGCGGGGGATGCGCTAACCGGCAGATATTATTCTTTTCGTTTACATCCTATTGATGTTGCGGAAGCAAAATTATTTGTAAAAAACTATTCTCCGGTGCAGTGTTTGGAAAGACTTATAAAAACAGGCGGTTTCCCGGAGTCTTTTCTAAACGTAAAAGAAGCCGAGCGGCTTCGCAATGGTCGTTTTGACCTCGTTGTGCAGGAGGATTTACGCGATCTTAGTAAATCGAATTCAATAAGAGGTATCAAAATACTGATTGAAATTTTACGCGAACGTGTTGGGAGTCAGTTGAATTATTTTAATTTATCTAAAGATATTGGAGTTTCTCCGCATACGATTAAATCTTGGATCGAACTTTTAGAGCGGCTTTTTATAATATTTATTGTTCCGCCGTTTTCAGCGGGTTTAGCAAGAAGTCTGCGTAAGGAGCCAAAGTTTTATTTTTATGATTGTGCTGCTGCATATTCTGACGATCAAGGACCTGTTCTGGAAAATATTGTTGCCTGCAGTTTAATTAAATTCTGTAATCTCCAGAGAGATGCATATGGAAAGAATATGGAATTGCGGTACTATAGAGATCGTGAAAAAAGAGAAGTTGACTTTGTAATTATATTAAATCGCAAAGCATATTTATCAATTGAAGTTAAAAAACGCGATGATTCAATAAGTCCGCATCTTCTATATTTGCATTCGAGGATAAAACCCAGGAGATCTGTTCAACTGGTTAAGGAATTAACGAGGCCGAAAGAAATACGGGGGATACAAGTAGTTTCTTTGTCGAATTGGCTGGATAATCTGTATCGTGACTTTTAAAGTGAAATAGTATTTGATTTATGTAGATATATTATGGTAGAATAAATAATCTTTAAGTGGCTCTAAGGAGCCACTTTTTTATTTTAAACGCAGGAGGAGTATTGGAATGGAAGAAAAAGGCGAATTAATGCCGGTATTAGAGCAGATTGAACGTGATAAAGGCATAAAAAAAGAAGAGATCCTGGCCATGATAGAAAATGCGGTTGTTTCCGCGTATAAAAAGCATTCCGGCAAGAATTTTAATTTGGAAGCTACTATTGATCCTAATACCGCTGAGATACGCGCCTATATGGTAAAAGAAGTGGTGGAGAACCCTCAAAATGATAGTTTGGAGATATCATTGAAGGAAGCAAAGAAATTAAGTCAGGAAGCAGAACTTAATTCATTGTTGAAGATCCCCATTGATACGGTTGATTTTTCGCGTATTGCTGCCCAAACCGCCAAACAGGTGATTATTCAAAAGATCCGTGAGACTGAACGTGATGCCTTGTTTGAAGAGTTCAAGAAAAAAGAAGGAGACCTGGTAAACGGTTCGGTGCACCGGTTTGTTGATAAAAATATTATCGTTGATTTAGGCAAAGTTGAAGCGATTCTGCCGGTGCGCGAACAGGTTAGAAAAGAAACGTACAATATAAGTGACCGGTTAAAAGTTGTTATTTTAAAGGTTGAAAAAGGCCCGCGGGGACCCCAGATCCTTGTTTCACGCACCGCACCTGAGCTGGTGAAACGCTTGTTTGAGCAGGAAGTTCCCGAAGTATATGAAAAAACAGTTGAGATTGTCGCGGTGGTGCGTGACCCGGGTATGCGTTCTAAAGTTGCGGTACGGTCTCATAATCCGAAAGTTGATCCGGTTGGTGCGTGCGTCGGGGTCAAAGGATCGCGGGTAAAACCGATTATCGATGAACTCTTCGGTGAACGAATTGATCTTATCTCCTACAGTCCGGATTATATAAAATACATGGCTTCATCACTTTCACCGGCGAAAGCCCTGAGTGTAACTGTCAAAGATGAAAAGAACAAACAGGCTGAAGTGCTCGTTGCAGATGATATGCTGTCTTTAGCGATCGGCAAATCAGGACAGAATGTCCGTTTAGCCGCACGCTTAACCGGATGGCATATTGATATTAAATCTGAAAACCAGAAAAAAGACATTCAGAAAGAAAAGACTGCGGCAAGTACTGAAGAGATTTCTTCTCTGGATGGGGTTGGGACAAAAACAGCTGAAATTCTGGTTAAAGCAGGCAGGGGAAGCATAGAGCGTCTTGCCCAGGCAACGGTGGAGGAACTGACCGCATTCCAGGGAATCGGCGCCAAAACAGCTGAACGTGTTATTGCCTCAGCCCAAAAGCATATTGCAGGAGATTCAAAACCCCGGCCGGACGAAACTGCCGGTAAGACAGCAGAAAAACCGAAGAAAAAGAAAAAAACTTCAGTTAAAAAGAAGAAAACTGCTCTAAAAGACAGTTCACCGGAAGATACTGATAAAAAAAATAAATCCGAAGCCGAGGCAGCAGATGGAAAGGGGGTGAGTGCTGATGACGGAGAAAAAGACGGAGAAAAAGACAAAGAAAAAGGCGGAAAAGAAGCTTGAGAAAAAAATAGAAAAAAAGGCGGTTAAAAAGCTCGAGCATAAAAAAGAAGTTAAAAAACCCAAAAAAACAGGCGTACAGAAAACCAAGGCTGTGGTTACAGCTGAGGAGGAAATACCCAAAGAGAAAAAAAAGAAAGTTATTATCGTAAAATCAAAGCAGCGTAAAGAATCAGCACCCATCAAAGAAAAGGCTCACAAACCGGTTAACGCAGTACACAAAATCCACGAAGAGCCGGTCATCCCTGCGCCCCTGCCTGTGCCTGAAGTAAAATCAATCCCTGAGCCGGTTGAGGAAGAAAAGCCGCGGATAACCATTCAAATCAATGAGATGGTCACCGTAAAAACACTCTCTGAAAAATTACAAATTAAAGTTACTGATTTGATAAAAAAGATGTTATCCATGGGAACATTAGTAACCATTAATCAAAGGCTCGATAAAGATACCTGCATCTTAATCTCAAATGAATATAATGCCAATGTTGAATGGATTCCCTTATACGGTGATACCGATAAACAAATTGAGGAAATCGATGATCCGGCAACACTGGTGCAACGGCCGCCGATCGTGACTATTATGGGGCATGTTGACCATGGTAAAACCTCGCTGCTCGATGCGATCAGAAGCACGAATGTGGTAAGTAAAGAAGCAGGCGGGATTACCCAGCATATCGGCGCCTACCGGGTAAAATCAAAACACGGTGAGATTGTGTTTTTAGATACACCCGGCCACGAAGCATTCACGGCGATGCGGGCACGGGGAACACAGACGACTGATATTGTAGTCTTAGTGGTGGCAGCTAATGACGGCGTTATGCCGCAGACCGTTGAAGCGATCGATCATGCCCGTGCAGCCAATGTCCCGATTATGGTGGCGATTAATAAAATCGATCTGCCGGATATTAATCTTCAAAAAGTCAAGCAGCAGCTTTCACAATATAATTTGGTACCCGAAGATTGGGGCGGGAAAACAATTACGGTAGAAGTCTCCGCAGCAAACGGGACAAATATTGATAAACTGCTTGAAATGATCCTTCTGCAGACTGAAATGATGGAGCTCAAAGCAAATCCTAATCGATCTGCCGTCGGGGTGGTTGTTGAGGCGCGTATGGATCCCAAACGGGGATCGATTGCGACGGTGCTGGTGCAGAAAGGAACCGTACGTAATGGCGATACATTTGTAGCAGGTTTGTGCAACGGCCGCATCCGTGCGTTAATTGACGACCGGGGAAAACATGTGCGTGAAGCAGGGCCCAGTATTCCGGTTGAGATTATGGGTTTAACCGGCACGCCGCAGGCCGGAGACCGGTTTGTGGTCGTTCCTTCAGAGAAAGAAGCGCGTATTATCGCGGCCCGCAGGCAGCTTATATCGCGTGAAGAGAACCTGCTTAAAAGACGGCATCTTTCACTTGAAGATATTAATCAGCAGATTGTTGAAGGAAAAATTCAGGAATTAAAAATTATTATTAAAGCCGATGTGCAGGGCTCAGTTGAGGCGCTCCGGGATTCACTTGAAAAATTATCCGTATCAAAAATAAGTATTATCATTCTTCATTACGGCGTGGGCGGGATAAATGAATCCAATGTTATTTTAGCTGCAGCAAGTGATGCGATAATTATTGGATTTAATGTGCGCCCTGAACTGCAGGCTGAAAAATTAGCTGAGCGGGAAGGCGTTGATATACGAACCTATAGGGTAATTTACGAAGTCGTTGCAGATATCCGTGCTGCCATGGAAGGCCTTCTTGAACCGGAAACCAAAGAAGTTGCTATCGGACGCGCAGAGATTCGGGAACTGTTTAAAGTGCCTAAAATCGGCACGATCGCTGGCTCCATGGTTATTGACGGCTATATTGAGCGGCATGGTTTTATCCGGCTGCTGCGCAACAATGTGATCGTATTTGAAGGTAAAATAAGCTCTCTTAAGCGGTTTAAAGATGATGTTAAACGGGTTGAAAAGGGTTTTGAATGCGGTATCGGCATTGAAAACTATCAGGACATTAAAACCAGTGATATCTTTGAAGTATTTATCAAAGAAAAAGTAAAGAGAAAACTCGAATCTTAAATTTATAAAAAACAAATAAAGGGTAAATTCGAAATACGAATATCGAAATACGAAACAAAATCGAAATTCGAAATTTCAAACAAAGACACAGCAAGGAAAAATAGATCGAAGGCAAAATTCGAAAATCGAATATCTAAATCAGGAAAAATCGATATTCGGATTTGGGATTTGTTTAGAATTTAGATATTCGTTCTTCGAATTTATTCTAAAGTATCAAGAACTGATTATCTGCATGGCTATCCTTTGTTGATTTTAATGAAATTGTAAGTTTGAAGGGAAATAATATGTTACGATATAAAAGATCAGCACGGGTTCGTGAACTCCTGCGCGAAGAAATATCACTGTATGTACAGACCATCCAGGATCCGGGTTTCGGGTTTGTTACGATCACGGAAGTAAAATTATCTGATGACTTGCGGCATGCAAAGCTGCTTTATTCGGTATTGGGTGATGACGAGCAGAAGAAAAATACGTATCTTATTTTAAGCAGTCATATCCATCGGCTTAAGAAATATCTGGGAAAAAAATTATCATTGCGGCGCATACCTGAAATCAAACTGGTTCTAGACGAAACCTCGGAAAAAGCATCAAAAATATTTAATATATTAGATCAACTTCATGCTGAAAAAGAATCTGCGGAACCTTCCGAAAAAACTGATGATGAATTCCACATATAACAAATTATACAGTGATGTCGGCCGGCTTATTACAAATAATGCTAGTTTTTTTATTGCCGGCCACCGCCGGCCTGACGGCGACAGTATTGCAGCACAGCTGCTTATCCGTTCACTCTTAAAATCCCTGAACAAAAGAGGCGATTTGTATTCGGCTGATCCGGTTCCCCATAATTTATTGTTTCTGCCCGGTGTTTCTCATATGCGCGTATGTAAAAAACTGCATACCGCCTATGATGTCGCATTTATTATAGAATGTTCAGGTCAGGACCGGATGGGCAATATTATTAATCTTGCCAAACAGGTGAAAAAAGTGGTTAATATTGATCATCATGCTCATTTTAATGCCTTCGGGGATATCAATATCATCAATCCGCATGCTTCGTCAAGTTGTGAACAGATACACGGGTTGTTTGAGTATTTAGGTGTTAAGATAGGCTATCCTGAAGCAGTATGTTTGTTTACGGGTATCGCAACTGACACCGGATATTTCAGGCATGCAAACACCTCAAGCCATGCATTAGCGCTTGTTTCACAGTATGTTGCCTTAGGGGTTAAGCCGGATGAGGTGTATCAAAAGATATATCAGCAGAAATCAATGCCTGATCTGCATTTTTTAGGAAAAACATTGATCCGCCTCCAGCTTGACCGGGATAAAAAAAACAGCTGTTTTAACCCTGCCGTCAGGGACGGGCGATACCGAAGATATTATTAATTACGGGATGATGATTGCAACCGTAGAAGTTGCAATGCTCCTGCAGAAAACTCATGCATACCGCACCCGGGTAAGTCTGCGTTCCCGGGATTCGGTTGACGTGGGAAAAATAGCGGTCAGCCTGGGCGGCGGCGGCCATACCCGTGCGGCAGGATGTACGATTAATAAAAATCTGACACAAACAAAAAAGATGCTTTTAAGAGAGATACACAAAATCATATAAAACAAACTAAACGCAATTGTAATTCCCCTCGCCCAGCCCTGCTCCCCCGGGGAAGAGGATTAGGTGAGGGGGTAATATTATTAGATGCCATGAATAATGCTTCGGGTGTTTTAAATGTTAATAAACCTGCCGGATGGAGCTCAGCGCAGGTAGTGGCCTATATCAAAGGTATCCTTAAAGTTAGAAAAGTCGGCCATTGCGGAACCTTAGATCCCCGGGCAACCGGGGTGCTGCTGGTCTGCTTTGGGCAGGCAACCAAGATGTCTTCAAACCTTATGTCTGCACGCAAAACATACCGGGGTATTTTTCGGCTGGGAGTTAAAACAGACACCGGTGATTTAGACGGCAAAAAAATATCAGAATCTGATCCGGGGGAGATTTCCCTTGAGGATATCACGGCGGTAAGTAACGGATTTTCAGGAAAGATTATGCAAGTTCCCCCGATGTATTCGGCCATAAAAATTAAGGGTAGAAAATTATATGAGCTTGCTCGTGAAGGCAGAATCATCGACCGGCCTGCCCGCGAGGTCGATATTTACAGTTTTAAGATATTGAAGTTTGAATATCCGGACGTGCATTTCAGCGTGAGCTGTTCAAAAGGGACGTATATCAGGAGCCTGGTTGAAGATGTGGGGGATAGATTATCCTGCGGAGCCGTGCTTGTTTCGTTGGAGCGCTCGGCAAGCGGTGAGTTTACTGTGGAGGATGCAATCCCCTGGGAAGAACTAACCCGGATGAATCAGGAACGTCTGCTCATGTATGCGGTTCCCTTAAAGATCAATTGAAAACTTCATATGAAACAAACTAATAGTTCACCAGATTCTATCCTCACGCTGGGGACGTTTGACGGTGTTCACCGCGGCCATCAAAAAATTTTCCAAAAAATCGTTGATCGGGCTCATACATCAGGATTAAGACCGGTTGTCTTGGTATTTAAATACCCCCCCAGGCATATTATTAATCCTGCCAGAGAACCGTTGCTGATTACCCTCTGGAACGAACGGAAAAAATTGATCCAAAAATACAATATTCAAAAAATCATCCCCATTTCATTCACCAAAAAACTTGTGCAGACCAGTCCCAAAGAGTTTGTGCTGTATCTGCGGAACAAATACCAGATGAAAGAAATGGTTGTAGGCCATAATTTTGCATTCGGCAGAGGGCGCCGGGGAAATGTTGCCGTTTTACGGAAGTTAACCGCACGGTTAGGTATTCGTCTTCATGTTATAGGGCCGGCAGCAGTACACAAAGAAGTAATTTCCTCCAGCAGTATTAGAAGATTTTTAAAAGAGGGCAATATTACATCTGCATTAAACATGCTCCATAATGCGTATAGTATAACCGGCAAAGTTATTCCTGGCCTGGGATGGGGCACAAAACAGGGGATTCCGACCGCCAATATACGGGTATCTCAGCATAAGCTTCTTCCCCTGGGTGTTTTTACCGCTGAGGTTATCGCCGGTTCAAAGACGTTCCCCGGCGTTGCCAATATAGGCTTCAGGCCGTCCATTCATAGGCTTGCCTACCCCTTGGTTGAAGTCCATATACTTAACCGGTCAGCTCAGCTCTACGGCCGGACCGTGACCGTTGTTTTAAGAAAAAAAATCCGTAATGAACGGATGTATACCCATAGGGATCATTTAGTCGAGCGTATACATGAAGATATAAAAATTGCACAAAACTATTTTTACAAAATAAAATAAGGAAATAGATTTGTCCGCTTAAAAAAATTATTTTCAGGCAATCTTTAGCAGACTGTTGAGGAGTTTTTCCGTTTTTTTATTCATATGTGTGATATGCATTGAAAAGTAGATAAAAATATATGCAGGAAATGTGAAATAATGTCAGGGGATAATCTGTCCATTCAGGAAAAAATTTTTTAACGGATTTTTTGTGAAAAAATTCGGTTGTTCGATAACTCCGGTAAAAAAATCGATGACTTTTTTACCGTCAGACAGATCGAACAAAGTTTCCGAATTTTTTCACAAAAAATCCTAAAATTATTATTCGTTCCCAAATTATCCCCTGACATTATATGTCCGTTTAAATTAAAAAATGGAGAAACTCCATGTAATGTTAGCTTGCCTAATGAGAAAATTTTTTATATTATAGAGATACTGATGAATAAAAAAGAACGGTTGGAAAAAGGATTATTAAAGCTCGGTGAGATTGCTGATGAGTTCTTGGTGAGTTTAGGAACTATCCGGCATTATTCTAATTTAGGGCTTATTCTGCCGGAAGATTATACCCCGGGCAAGTTCAGGCTTTTTGACCGCACCAAAACGCATGACCGGCTCTCAGCTATTCACAAACTTATCAGTCAGGGCATGAGCCTTGATCAGATCCAAACTGAACTTTCCAAACCCTCCAAACGTAAAGAGGTTTTAATAGTTGATGATGAAAAAGATGTCACGGAAGTTTTTCAAACGCTCTTAAAAGAAAAAGATATAAACACCCGTGTGGTCCATGACGGATTCGGTGCCGGCCAGGCGCTGGGTGAATCAGTGCCTGACCTCGTGATCCTGGATCTTCATCTCCCCGGGATGGATGGTTTTGAAATCTGCAAGCGTATAAAACAAAATGCAAATCTGGTACAGACCAAAATCCTGGCTATCACCGGCTATGACACTCCTGAGAATGCGCAAAAAATAATTTCTTCCGGTGCTGATGCATATCTTTCCAAACCCTTTGACATCGATAATTTAGAAAAAAAAATCAACGAACTTCTCGGCCTGTAAAGAACAAAATAAATCATACCAATTATTACAACTATCCGCATTATTGCATAAACTAAACACTCAACTTTAAATAAGGCCAATTGTAACAAAAAAAGTACATTACTAACAAGTTATCCACAACCTGTACATATCTATAAATCAATACAAAAAGGGCTTATTATAAAATGAACAGTCAACTTTAATAAATATGGCATACCCCCATTGAAACAGACCAAATTTCCCTTATACTTGTAGTGTGAAAGCAAACCTTACAGTAAACTTCAAAAACATACAAATCTTAAACCAAATATCTGCTCAATTTATTTCAAAAATATTTTTTAGTATATTATTTTTTATCTTTGTATTATGTAACGGATATATCTTTGCATCGTTTGAAGATATCGGCCTGGGTGCCCGCGCAACAGGCATGAACAATGCCTTCACCGCAGTTGCTGATGATGCGTATTCAGTCTATTATAATCCTGCCGGACTTAACAATCTTACATTCCCCGAGTTTGCCTCTACCTACGGAAAACTGATGATGGGATTAGATGATGAATCAGACATGGGCACGAGTTTTCTTGCCTATTCACACCCTTTAAAAAAATTAGACCGCAACTTAGGCACGTTAGCGATTGCCTGGCAGGAGTTTAAACTCGACAGCCTCTATGCAGAAACCGCGCTCTATCTTTCATATGCTAATAAAATTTCTAAATCTCTTCAATACGGCATTAACTTAAAAAACTTACGCCGCACGTTCGGCAGTGACGAGTATACTGAAAACGCGGTTGATCAAAGCGGTAATGCCTTAGGCAGTATGGATCCGGTTTTCAGCGGCGGCAGAAGCAGCCGGGCACTGGGCATTGATGCAGGTATTCAGTATATTCCCGAATATACCAGCCGGTATGTATTCGGCCTGTCTCTTACGAATATTAATAAGCCTGATTTAGGTTTAAAAACCAGCGATCCATTACCCAGGACCGTTAAAATGGGGATGTTGTATAAAAACAGGATCATGAATTTCAGCATGGATTTGATCCGTAAAAAATATCTTTCTTCAAGCACTGATAATATTATTGCTGCAGCCGGTGAAAAATGGCTTGATATACATGAATACGGCATGGTCGGTGTACGCACCGGTTTAGGTATTGGCAGCAGAGAGTATAGAAACTTAAGCTTTGGTGCTTCCTACCGCATTCATGCGGTTCAGTTTGATTATGGATTCAGCCTGCCGTTAACCGGTGTAGAAGATACCCTGGGCAGCCACCGGGTATCGCTCTCTTTTAAATTCGGTGATTTAGATCCGGGTGATGATATCGGCAGACTGCTTTTGGAAGAAGAAGGATTATATCAGGATGCACAGCAGGCATTGGCAGATGCAAAAAGAGAATTAGAACTTGCCCGCAAAGAAGCTGAACTGGCGCGTGAAGAAGTCGATATCCTGAAAAGAAAGATGCATTTAGGCCTTGAAAAAGAAGCCTTGGTGCGGGCAAAGAAAGCTGAAAACCGGGCGGAATCAATTTACGGACGGGCATTCAAGATCGCCTATGATTTTTATAAAAAACGAATTGCTGAGAGCGTAAACCTGCCTGAACAGAAAATTATTTTAGAAAAGATCATTTCAAAATACCGGCCCACCGGGGTTTCGGTTAAAAAACTTGAAGAGGAACTTGCAAAAATCGAAGCCCGCATTGATTCATCCGGCAGGGATTATAATACGGAATTGAAATACTACAAAAAAATGAAACGTTCAGGCGCCACTGAAGATGACAGCCGGGCTATATTAAATCGAATAATAAAGAAATACCGCTCAATGGGTGTTGATACATTGGATGCAGAAGAAGCTTTAATTGAGCTGGGGAGAGAGTAAGTATGCAGAGTATTCAAAAAAATACAACAAATAGGTTGAAAAATCACGATTTTCAGTTATATACATATAAGTGCAGTATACGTACGAGTATACGTTAAAGGAGGATGTACCTGCCGCTTAAAATTCGGCACGGGAACGTACGATTCGTCTAAATTTACCTATATGGAAAATAGTAATAAAAAATATTTTTATCCAAAAAACCCGCTCATATATATGAAATATATTATTTCTCTTATATGGGTATTTTTATTACCCGCGCGTAAGCGTGTATATATTACTCTGCATAGTAGTATATTCATTACTGCGATAGTCATGGTTATACTATCTTCAGCTCCGGTTTTTAGTGCAGGAACTACCCGTTATTGGAAACCATCAAAGGCTGGTGCCTGGAGTACTGCGTCAAATTGGGATCCTGCCGGTGTTCCAGATGATGGTGATACTGCAATATTTAACAGTGGCGGTAATTTCGGCTGTACCATAGATCAAACAGATACGGTTACTACTTTTACTATTCAGTCTGGTTATACTGCTACCATTGATGTAACTCACTTAAGAAGTCTTACGGTCAGCGGTACTTTTAGCCAGGCAGACGGAGTTTTTACTAATAATGGATCACATTCTCATAGTTTTGGGAATTTTACCTTAACCGCCGGCGAATTTCAAGCAGGATCTGCAGGTATAACTGTTACCGGCAGCTGGAGTGCATCAGCCGGGATATTTAATGACGGGAATTCAATTGTAAACTTAACAGGTACCGGCAATGTAGCAAATACTACAACGAACAGATTTTACAATGTAAAAATGGGGTATAATACAAAAACTACGACGTTAACATCAGATGTACATGTGCAGAATAATGTAACTTTTTATCAGGGAATAGTAACAGGCGGTTCATACGATATTAAAATATATAATACAGGAACAACTCCATTAAGTATTGATGCAAGTTCAACAATGAGTTTTGCTAATCTGGAACTCTATCCAACTGCAACAACGGTTAATATCCCGGCGTTTACCGGTTATCCGAATCTGTATCTTCGCAGTAATACGGCGTCAGATACGACATTCAATGTGCAGGGAGTGATTGAAGCTAATTTAATTAATATTTACGGCAATGCATCCGGCAGAGTATCAACATTGGATTTAAATGGATTCTCAACAACCTGCACCAGCCTGTATATTGGTAATGCTTCTGCATCGTTGGTTGGAAGTTTAACAACTGATGATGCGGCGATTGATTGTAATGGGAATTTTTATATTTACGGCAATGGCACACTTAACGCAGGAGATTCGGATATTTCGGTAAGCGGTATATTTGAAGCATTTTCAGGCTGTGTATTTAACTGCGGCAGTTCAGAAGTTACATTGGACGGCGGATCAAGTGATTTAATAATGTCCGAGTATGATCCTTTTTATGATCTTAATATTAATACATCCGGAACAATTGAATTAGAAGATAAACTTTTTGTTGATAATGATCTTACCATAGCAGGAGGAACACTTGATACCAAATCAGGGGTAAGCTACAGCATTGATGTCGGCGGCAGCTGGCTGCATAATGCAGGCACGTTCGAGCCCCGTGAAGGAACGGTTACGCTGAGTGATTCCAGCGGGACAAGTGATATTGTTACCGCTGGTTCTGGAAGTTTTTACAGTCTTGTAATTGATGCTTCAGGTGCAACATTAGAAATAGAGGATTCTCTGGATATTGATTACGATTTAACGATAACAGCCGGAACATTGACCACAAAATCCGATGAAAACAATTCAATAAGTATAGGCAGGAACCTCTCATATGACGGCGGCATATTTAATCTTAATGAAAGCACGGTCACCTTTGACGGCTCCGAAGAGCAGGTGATAACCGGATCAATAGATTTTTACGGATTAAAAGCATTGACCCCGGGTGCAACCCTCTGGTTTGAAGCTGGAACAACATTTTCTGCTGCCAGCACGGTTGATTTTAAAAATGTGTATCTTAGATCATCAACTCCGGGTTCAACCTGGTATTTTAATCTTTATTCTGCCAGCCAGACCGTCAAAAACGTTGATGTAAAGGATTCAAATGCATCCGGCGGTGCTGAGATTATGGCTGTTGATGGATGCACTAATTCAGGGAATAACACTAACTGGTTTTTCGGCGGCGGTTTTACGACACTCACCTGGGATGGTTCAGAATCAACTGACTGGAATACTGTGGGGAACTGGAACCATAATGCGGTGCCGTTATCTACCCAATCAGTAATAATCCCCAATTCACCTAATGTTCCTCAGTTAAACGCAGAAGTTGCTGTTGCAACAATGACGATTCTGCCCGGAGGAGAACTTAACTTGAATAATTTTAATATTACCATCAGCAGTGCAGTGGAATTATACGGCAGCTTAACCTGCACTAATACTGAGCATATAACCATAAGCGGTGACTGGTCAGCGTATTCAGGATCAAGTTTTACTCATGCTGATTCAACAGTAACATTTAACGGAAGCGGAACATTTAATATTCTCTCAAACAGCATACCATTTAATGATGTGGAGTTTAACCAATCGGGAAGCGTATGGACATTATCCGATGATTTTAATGCAGATAATAACCTGACATTTAACAACGGTGAACTTGATACCGGCAGTTCGAGCAGTTATGCGGTGAACATCGGAAGCAGTATGTATTTAAACAGCGGAACGTTTGATGCACACGGATCAACCATAACCGTCGGAGCCAACTGGAGTGTAGCGCCGAGCGGTACTTTTACTATCGGCACCTCATCAGTCAGCCTGCAGGGCACGGGAAATCTTGCCTATGACAATGTCGCTCCCGGTGCTTTGTCATTTTATAATTTTAGCTGTGCATATGCTGGTGAACAGACGCTTTGCAGTCTTTTTGTTGGAGAAATTTATATTTCTAATAAACTTTCTTTAAACGGCGGGACAATTGACAAAATATATGGTTTAGGATTTGACATTGATATAGCTGGATCCAGTCCTGATCCGCTTGCTATTGAAACTAGTACAAGTATGAACAGTGCAATTAATATGAATTTTCATCTTTCTGCAACAACGGTGAATATCCCTGCGTATTCAGGGTATCCAAAAATGAAACTTGAATCTTATACAACGGCTGATACCACTTATTATCTGCAGGGTGAAATTACCGCCAACCTTATTACTGTTTATTATTCTGTTGAAAATTATACCACATTAAATTTAAATGGGAATACATTAAACTGCAATAGTTTAATGGTAGGATTTCCTTCAGGAGATGGCTGGCCGGGGAGTATAATTACATCTAACGGAGATATTAATTGTTCAGGAGATTTTGGAATAAGATATCAAGGTACGTTGCATGCCGGATCTTCGCAGATTAATGTGGGAGGTGATTGGCTGACTGAACCCTCAAGCGAGTTTTATGCGGATACTTCAACCGTAACATTCACCGGGTCAGGAGAATATACCATTGAATCAAATGGGGACCCATTTAATACTATTGAGTTTGACCAGGCAGGCTCAACCTGGACATTGGTTGATGCATTATCAGTAAGTAATATTCTTACAATCCAAAATGGTGAGCTCGATACTGATTCATCCGGCAGTTATGCGATTGATATCTCGAGCAGTTTGTATATAAACGGCGGCAGTTTTGAAGCAAACGGTTCAACTATCACCGTAGGAGCAAACTGGGATTCAGCAGACGGAAATTTTGTATGTGGAACATCAACCGTCACTCTTACCGGAACCGGAAACCTTGCCATGGAAGGTTCGGACCCATTTGAAAAATTATCGATTGCTGCAAGTGGAAATACTACTACCATTACATGTAATATTTATGCTAATGGTGAAATATCATTTAACGGCGGAACGGTTAATCAGTCGGGCAGTCAGATTGTTAATATTAATGCCTATAAACAAGATGTGTTAACGATTGATCCGGGAACAACCATGAATATTTATGGGATTTCATTTATCGCATTCACTGATTCAGTTAATCTGCCGGCATATACCGGATATCCTAATATGAGCATTTATGGTTCAGTAACAAATGAGACTACCTTTTATGTGCAGGCAGGAGGAGTTACGACAGGAGATTTTATTATATGGGGACAGGGGAGTAAAGTACAGACACTTAATTTAAACGGAGAAACTTTCACCTGCTCAAAGTTTGATATCGGATTCTCTGTTGATACTATGTACGGTAATCTTGTTGGTGCTGGAGGTATTCTTAACTGCACGGGTGATTTTAAAATTGACCAGTACGGCAGGGCATCGCTGGGAGCATCAACACAGATTAATGTGGGCGGTGATTTCTGGACTGTTTCAGGCAGCAATTTTGATTTCGGCACCTCTACCATAACAATGAATCCAGCCGGCGGGACAGCTAATGTTATTACTTTAGGATCAGACAACCCGTATAATTTTGAAATTAATGCTACCGGCGGTGCGATCGTTGAACTTGAAGATTCATTAATTGTTGATAAAAATTTAACGATAACAGCCGGTACATTTGATACTCATTCAACGGAAAATAATCAACTGGACGTGTCCAGCAGTGTGTATATAAACGGAGGCACGTTTAATGCAAATGATTCAGTTATAAGTTTTGCTGCAAACTGGGATGCTGCCGGAGGCGGAACATTTAACTGCGATACATCAGAAGTTAATCATAAAGGTTCGGGATATGTTCAAAACACCAGTGCAAACAGGTTTTATGATGTTTCTTTTGGTTTCCTTAATTCCACAACAACGCTTGATGCAAGTATTACCTATGTAGATCACATACTCGAGTTTGATAGCGGAATGGTTACTGATGGGGATAACAGTTACTCAATAAATGTGTATCCCGATCATGCTGATCCATTAGACATAGACCCTCTGCAGGACATGGATTTTAACGTAATTAGATTGTATCCGACCGCAGCATCAGTAAATATTCCTTCTTATAATGATTATCCAAATCTTCAATTACTCAGCAATACGCTTTCTGATACCACCTTCTATATTCAAGCTGGAGGAATAACTGCAGGTAATATCGTTGTTGACAGTAACGGATCATTCGGTAATGATATGAAATCATATCTTGTAATCGATGGTGAAGATGTTATATGCGGTGATGTGAGTATTGGTTCAATGGATTTTGGTAAGTTTGGCGAGGTTTCTATTGGCACAGGAAGTATTAGTTGTACTAGTCTGCTTTTGCAAACAAGCGGGATATTAAATGGAGGATCATCAGCAATCAGTGTAAGCGGAACCTGGGGTGGTGATGGAATTGGAACAGGCACGTTTAATGCGGGTACTTCAACAGTTACTATAACGGCTTCAGGGATTATCGGAAATCCTAATAATTTTTACCAGTTAGAGATTGATGCTTCAGGAACAATAACATTAGAAAAAAGTATTACGGTAGCTAATGATTTAAATATAATAAGCGGTACATTGGATACCAAATCAAGTGAAGATAATTCTATTACTATTGGCGGTGACTGGACGATAAGCGGCGGTGCGTTTAATGTAAATCAAAGCACAGTAACATTTAATAAAAATGGATTACAGGTTCTTACCGGGGATACCCCTTTTTATAATTTATTAGCATTGACCTCAGGAGCCACTCTGCAGTTTAATGCAGGAGATACATTTTCTGTTACGAATAAACTTGATCTTGAAAATATTTATCTAAGATCATCCTCTGATGATTCAGACTGGTATTTTAATTATTCCGGCTCAAGCATGACGGTAAAATCAGTTGATGTACGGGATTCAAATGCAAACGGCGGAGAATCGATTTATGCAACCGACGGATCAACTAATACTGCCAATAATGCAAACTGGTATTTTGACGGTACCGGGCTTACGCTTACATGGACCGGGAATACTGATTCAACCTTTGAAACAGCATCGAATTGGAGCCCGGTGCTTGCACCGGCAGAAACCAGTGATATTATCATCCCTGATACAACAAATAAACCGGAACTTGGCGGTCATACCACAATTAAAAGTTTGAATATCAGCGAGGCAGATGCAGAACTTATTTTAAATGATTATGACTTAACGGTAAGCAGTGATGTGACTTTATCTGGAACATTGACTGTGACGCCGGGAGGTCCTGGAGAAACAATTGTTGTCGGTGGTGACTGGGACTCATCAGGAGGTTTTTTTGATGCGCAGGTATCAACTGTAAAATTTGACGGGACCGGTGAATATACAATTCTTTCTGACGGAAATACATTTTATGACGCAAACTTTATGCAGGCAGGTTCAACCTGGACATTATCAGATCAGTTTTATACAACGAATAATTTAACCATAACATCAGGCGAGCTTGATACCAACAACTCAAACAGTTATGCAATGAGTATCGGAAGCAGTGTGGTAATGACTGGCGGCAGTTTTGAAGCCAGAGGTTCAACCATTACTGTTGGTGCAAGCTGGGATGCATCAGCAGGTGCATTTAATATGGGTACATCATCCGTCAGTCTAACCGGTTCCGGCAATGTTAAAAATACGACGAATAACAGATTTTATAATTTGAGCTGTGCATATTCCGGTTCAACTACCATATTAACCGCTCAACTGTTTGTTCAGAAAAAACTGTCGCTTAATGGAGGACGAATAGAAGCACCCGGATTACTGAGGGTAGAAATATTTCCTGATCATGCTGATCCATTATATATTGATCCTGATACAACCGCATTATTGTTAGAAATTTGGTTTTGGTCAACTGCAGAATCAGTTAATTTACCTTCCTGGGATGAGTACGGTGAACTTCAGATTTTACTTAATGGATCTAATGATACTACATATACCTTAGAAGCAGGCGGTATTGGTGCAGGGTGGGTGCATGTAGACGGAGGAGGCGGTTACAATACTATTCTTGATTTAGCAGGAGAAACTTTAAATTGCACCCAACTTTATATCTTAAGTGATGGTGTTGTTACAACCAATAATGGAGCTGTTAATTCAACGGGAGATTTGGAAATTTATGCAGACGGCACCTTAAATGCAGGCAGTTCTCAGATTACGGTTGGCAATGATTGGTATACACATGCAGGAAGTACGTTTGATGCAGGAACTTCAACGGTTACCATGAATGATGCCGGCGGGACATCAGACATACAAACCGAAGGAACGGATGCGTTTAAAAATCTGGTCATTAATGCTGGTGCAACCATTGAGATCGAAGATGATTTAAATATTGATGGCAGTTTGACGATTACGGCAGGCACGCTTACCACAAAAACAGAAAACAATCCGATTAATCTTGCCGGAAACTTAAATTATGACGGCGGTACATTTAATTTAAATGAAAGCACGGTTACTTTTAACGGAACCGATCAGATTATTAATGGTGCAGTATCTTTTTATGGGATTGAAGCATTAACGCAGGGATCAACACTGTATTTTGAAGCAGGAGAAACATTCACGGTAAGTAATATGATTGATTTTCAGGATATATTTTTGCGTTCATCATCACAAGGATCAGACTGGTATTTTGAATACACCGGATCAAGCATGACGGTTGAAAATGTTACGGTTGAGGATTCAAATGCATCAGGCGGTGATCCCATATATGCTATAAACTCAACCAATGTGAATAATAATGACAACTGGTATTTTGACGGCACAGGTCTTACTCTTACCTGGACCGGGAATACTGATTCAGTCTTTGACACTGCATCCAATTGGAATCCTCAGTATATTCCAACACCGACAAGTGATATTATTATACCTGATACACCCAACAAACCTGAAATAAGCAAAACAACAGCAATTAACAGTTTAACTATCCAATCAGGAGGCGAACTTAAAACTAGCGGATATGATCTTGATGTGAGCACCTATGTAATTCTGGCAGGCACTATAACCTGCACCAATAAAGAAAGTATAACTGTTGGCGGTGACTGGAATGCAGCAGGCGGTTATTTCGATGCACAGCAAAGCTCAGTAACATTTGACACATCAGGTACATATGACATATTGTCAGATGGAAATACATTTTACGATATTTATTTTCATGGCGGTAGCCGTAACTTATTGGATAATTTATATGCAGGTAATAATTTAACTTTAGACAATAGCAGTATATTTTATACTAATGATTATAAAGTTAACGTTGCAAGCAGCCTGTATAATAATATGGGAGTATTTTACGCAGGCGCATCAACTATAACTGTTAAGGTAAGCTGGATAGCAGACAGTTTTTTTGTTCCGGGGAAATCATGGGTGCGATTAACCGGTACCGGAAATCTATCAGCTGGTTATGATTTCTATAACTTGTCGATTGGTGAAACCGGAAAAGTAACAACTTTAATATCTGATATTAATGTGACAAATAGCGTATCATTCGGTAAAGGAGAAGTTACCGGCAGTTACTCTATTAATCTTAATTCTGCAGATTCAGATCCTATTAACAGTGTAAGTATTGGCAGTACACTGATGAATTTTAATTCGTTACAACTGTATCCAACCGTAACATCGGTAAATATTCCTTCTTATGCAGGTTATCCTGATTTATATCTCCTCAGTAATACAACTAGTGATACAACTTTTACTTTATCTGGAGCAATTACTGCTGAAGACATGTACGTTTATGGAAACGGTGCCGGCAAAGTATCAACATTGGATATGGATGGGAAAAATATTACATGCAATGGTGATTTTAATATTGGCTCAGCAGATGATACCGGAATAGTAACTACCGATGATGCAGCGATTGACTGCAGTTCTAATTTATATATCCAGGCAAATGGCACATTAAATGCCGGAGCATCACAGATTGATGTTGGCGGAACTTTTAGAACGTATGCAGGCTCTTCATTTGATGCGGGCAGTTCAACCGTTACCATGAATGATGCCGGCGGGACGTCAGATATTGTAACCGAAGGAACGGATGCATTTAAAAATCTTATCATTAATGCCGGTGCAACCATAGAAATTGAAGATGATCTAAATATTGATGGAAACCTGACAATTACTGCAGGAACGCTTACCACAAAAACAGAAAACAATCCTATTAATCTTGCAGGAAATTTAAATTATGACGGGGGTACGTTTACCTTAAATGAAAGCACGGTTACCTTTGACGGGACTGATCAGACCATAAATGGTGCAGTATCTTTCTACGGTATTAAAGCATTAACGCCCGGATCAACACTCAAATTTGAAGCTGGAGAAACATTCACGGCAAGCAACATGATTGATTTTGAAGATGTGTATTTACGGTCAACATCAGACGGCACAACCTGGTATTTTAATTATTCAGGTTCAAGCACGACTGTCAAAAATGTTGATGTAATGGATAGCAATGCGTCCGGCGGAGATGAGATTGATGCAACAGATAACTGTACAAATTCAGACAACAACACCCATTGGAAATTCCGGGCAACACCGACGGCGCCGACATTTACGCAGGTAAATATTACCAGTTTTACGGTATCGAATTATGCAAACGGCAATCCCGGCGGAACATATTATTCCATCAGAGTAACATCACCAAGTTATACCGGTTATGCTGATTCCGGCGGGAATTTAGTCGGCACCGAACAATGGGTAGTAAGAACCAGCGAAGATGTTATAGGCTTGCTTGTAAATAATGAATACACGGTATCAATAGCTGCATGCGATAACGGTTCAGGAGATGACGCAACACCGTACGGAAGCACCAATTCAACATTCACGTTAGCGAATCTGCCGGGGATAGCGGCATTTACGAATGTGGCAGAAAACGGTATCCAGGCAAACTGGACAGACTCAAATCCGAACGAACCGGATTTTAATGTTGAGTGTCATGATAACGGGACCTATAC
>JBDRMW010000003.1:0-2443 GCA_043811735.1 bacterium | reverse complement strand
AAATATATTGAAAAAAGAATAAGTATTTTCCCTCGGGTGGGTATTATTTTAGGTTCTGGACTGGGCCGCGTTGCGGATGATTTACAAGATACCGTATCGTTTTCATATAAAGACCTGCCACATTTTCCAAAAACCGGGGTTGACGGGCATTCAGGGAAGCTTGTTTTTGGTCATTTGTCAGGGAAGCTTGTAGTTGTAATGCAGGGTAGGCCTCATTACTATGAAGGTTTCGCAATGAAAGATATAGTTTATCCTGTGCGGCTTATGAAAATGCTTGGCGCAAAATGCCTTATTGTTACTGCGGCCGTAGGGGCTGTTAATTCAAAATACCATACTGGCGATATAGTATTCTTAAAAGATCATATTAATTTTATGGGATATAACCCGCTAATAGGGGCCCATAACGAACGGTTTGGCGAGCGTTTCCCGGATATGGGATGTGCATACGATAGGGATTTGCTTAAGTTTGGTATCTCGTTTGCAAAAAGAAAGAAGATACACGTTCATCAGGGGGTTTATGTCGCCGTAAGCGGGCCGTCATATGAAACTCCTTCAGAAATAAGGGTTTTTGGGAAGCTTGGCGGAGATGTTGTGGGAATGTCTGTTGTGCCTGAAGTGATTGCCGCCAGACAGATGTCTATTCGGGTTGTCGGGATTTGCAATGTTTCAAACACTGCGTCTTCACATGTCGATGTAACTCATAAAGAAGTTTTGGCAGCTGGTAAAAAATCAACTGCAAGCATGACTAAGCTCATTAAGGGGTTAGTCTGCAAGTTTGCCGATTAGCAGTTTTTTATTCAGATTCGCAGAAAACCCCTGCTGTCCGCCAAAGACTTAATGGCGGACAAATCGGCGGGGATGAATGCGAAGATGAATAACCCCCGTGATTAGTTTTGCGACCTGTCCCCATGGTTAGTTTTCGGTCTGTCCCTTAGATTATTTTTCATAGAAAACTGCAGGGAAGAAAACTATGGGGAAGCAAAACTGCGGGGGTGGGTTCCTTAAAGAAGCCCCCGACTCCTGTCGGGGGAGGATTACTGTAATAGCACTAAAATTATGCAGAAAAAATGGATATATAAATCACCTCAAACAGATGTTGTGAACGACATAGCTGAAAAAATGGATGTTTCGCGTGCATTTGCTGCTGTGCTTGTAAACCGCGGTGTCACCTCTGCCGTTGATGCGAAAGCATTTTTTGAGTGCGATGTAAAAAACCTCATCAGCCCATATCTGCTACCTGATATTGAAAAAACTGTAAGCCGGATAAGAGAGGCGGTTGATAAAAAAGAAAAAATTCTTATATACGGAGACAGGGACGTTGATGGAGTTACTTCGGTATGCATTATATATAAGACGCTTAAATCCCTTGGCGCAGAAATTGTATGGTATGTGCCTCTTGATGAAGGTTACGGTATGCATAAGGAGGTGATTGAGCGTTATCATAAAGAAGGCGTTTCTCTTATTATTACTGTTGACTGCGGCATAACGGCAGTTAATGAGGCACAATATATAAAGAGCCTTGGAATTGATCTTATAATTACCGATCACCATGAACCCTCGCCCGATGGTTTGCCCGAAGCCGTGGCAGTAGTTGACCCTAAAAGGTTTGATTCAAAGTACCCTTTTAGCGAGCTTGCGGGATGTGCAGTTTCTTTTAAAGTGTCTGAAGCGGTTATGATGTCATTCGGGAAATACTTTAACAAAGAAATAGCGGCTTTGGGGATTATGGAAACGGAAGACGGTATAGAAGCGTCTATAACAGTATCAAAAAATGATTTAATTATCAATTCGTTTTCGCGCACTATAAGAGGCGATGGGGATCAAAAGAAGCTGTTAGGGTTTATTGGTGATAGGTGCTTGGTTGTGAGTAACAGAGAAGCAATAGAAACGCTGTTTAAAAAACACTTTAATTTTGAGTTGAAAAACAAAATTATTGAGATATTTCATGCTGGGGCCTACATTCAGGCTGATGAGGTGCTAAAAGCATTCTATAACAAAGAATATGCTGATGATATAAGGATGAGGTTTTTCATGGAAGATAACCTTGACCTGGCTGCTTTGGGTACGATAGCCGACATTATGCCGTTGATAAACGAAAACCGTATAATAGTGAAAGAAGGATTGCGGTTGTTGGGAAACTCCAGTAAACCCGGAGTGCAGGCTATTATTGAAAGGTGTTCAAGAACTAATAACGGCAATACTTTAAGTGCTAAAAATATTTCATGGAACGTAACCCCTGTGCTTAACGCGGCAGGGCGCCGCGGTAAAGCCGGGCTTGCGGTGGAGCTTATTCTAGCTAAAAAACCTTACCGTGCAAATGAACTCCTGGACCAAATAATTGAGTTGAATGATCAAAGGCGCGATCTGCAATCGGAAAACCTGGAAAAATTTATGGTGCTTGTTGAAGAGCAGTGCGATATAGTCAATGATAAATTGCTTATGG
>JBDRMW010000002.1:0-11366 GCA_043811735.1 bacterium | reverse complement strand
CCGTGCATGTCCGACGCCAAAAAAGTCCTCGACTTTTTTGGCTAGTTACACGGACACCGAATTTTAGTGCGCCATAGCCGTTAAGAAATTTTTCTTCGATTGACAAATTATCCTCTGACATTATTTCACTTCTCATATATACATTTTCTTCTATTTTTCAATACATATTTTAATTAATTTTGTAAAAACTGGGGAAACTCCACAATAATTAGCCTTTTTATATATTGATATTACTTTATTTCTCGGTGGGGAGTTGTCTTCCCGCATTTTTTGCAATATTTATTAATTTCAAGCTTCTTTGCAGGTCGTTTTTTTATCCCCCGGCGAAAAGAATAATTCTTGTCTTTACATACTTTACATGAAAGTGTATATACAATTGTATTAGTTGCCAATGAAATCTCCCTTTGCTTTGTTATAAAGTTTCTTCATAAGTTTTCCGCTTTACGCTTTAAGTTTAATCCGTGATTTCTCCCACCACGCCGGCCCCTACGGTATGTCCGCCTTCCCGTACCGCAAACCGTAATCCTTTTTCCATCGCAACCGGGGTTAAGAGCTCAACATCAAACTCAGTATTGTCTCCCGGCATAACCATCTCAACGCCTTTTTTTAAGGTCACCGATCCGGTTACATCAGTCGTTCGAAAATAAAACTGCGGACGGTATCCGTTAAAAAACGGCGTATGCCTGCCGCCTTCTTCTTTGTTCAATATATATACCTGCCCTTTAAACTTCTTATGCGGAGTAATCGTGCCCGGTGCTACGATCACCTGGCCGCGCTCTATCTGGTCTTTTTCAACACCGCGCAAGAGTATCCCTAAATTGTCTCCCGCCATGCCTTCATCGAGCATCTTGCGGAACATCTCAACACCGGTCACCACGCTTTTCCTCGTCGGCTGAATGCCCACAATCTCAATATTCTCTCCGACTTTTACCTTCCCCCGCTCTACTCTGCCCGTTGCAACCGTTCCTCTGCCCGTTATCGAAAATACATCTTCCACGCTCATTAAAAACGGTTTATCTATTTCTCTCTTAGGTAAGGGAATATGCTTATCCAGCGCTTCAAGCAGCTCAAATATGGGTTTGCATTTCTCGCATCCCTTATCCCCGCATGCATGCTCCAATGCCTGTAATGCGCTTCCCTTGATGATCGGTGTCTTATCTCCCGGAAACTCATACTTGGTCAAAAGCTCTCTGACTTCTAATTCAACTAAATCAATCAGTTCTTTATCATCTACCTGATCGATCTTGTTTAAAAATACCACAATATGGGGAACGTTCACCTGACGCGCTAACAGCACATGTTCTCGCGTCTGCGGCATCGGCCCGTCAGCTGCGCTTACCACCAGCACCGCACCGTCCATTTGCGCGGCTCCCGTGATCATATTCTTAATATAATCAGCATGCCCCGGACAATCCACATGCGCATAATGCCGCTGATCGCTCTCGTATTCAACATGGGCGGTTGCAATCGTAATACCGCGCTCTTTTTCCTCGGGCGCATTATCAATATCATCCACCTTCTTGGCTTCAGCTCTGCCTATCTTTGCGAGATTTGCTAAAATAGCAGCGGTCAAGGTCGTTTTCCCATGATCAACGTGCCCGATCGTCCCTACGTTAACGTGCGGCTTGGTCCGCTCAAATTTTACTTTTGACATGTTTCCCCCCTGAATTCGTGTTTCGTTATTCGTTTTTCGTTGTTCGTACTTCTTGTTTCGTTATACGTGTGCTTTTTCAACTATTTGTTCAGTAATATTCTTTGGAACTTCTTCATAATGTGAAGGTTCCATGCTATAATTAGCTCGTCCCTGCGATAACGAACGAAGCGTTGTTGCATATCCAAACATTTCAGCTAATGGTACCAATCCTCGAATATACTGGACTTTATTTTTTGATTCCATTCCCTGAATACGTCCGCGCCGTGAATTTAAATCACCTATCGCCTCACCCATATATTCTTCCGGCGTGATGATCTCAATTTTCATAATTGGTTCAACTAAACATGGGTTTGCTTTTTTTGCACCTGCGCGCAATGCCATGGATCCGGCGATTTTAAACGCCATTTCAGATGAATCGACTTCATGAAACGTGCCGTCAGTAAGCGTTACTTTTATATCAACTAACGGGTATCCCGCCAAGACCCCGCCTTCCATAGCGCCGATAACACCTTTCTCAACTGCCGGAATATATTCTTTGGGGATCGCACCGCCTTTGATCGTGTCGTCGAATTCAAATCCTTTGCCTCGTTCCTGCGGTTCTATGGTAATCCATACATGGCCGTATTGCCCGCGGCCGCCGCTTTGACGAATATATTTGCCTTCCTGCTCAACTTTTTCACGAATAGTTTCCTTATATGCTACCTGCGGTTTGCCGACATTGGCCTGCACTTTAAATTCTCTGAGCATCCGGTCAACAATAATCTCCAGATGAAGCTCTCCCATCCCTGAAATAATCGTCTGGCCGGTCTCATCATCAGTGCGAATCCTGAACGTAGGGTCTTCTTCAGCCAGTCTCGAAAGAGCAATGCCCATTTTTTCCTCATCCGGTTTGGATTTCGGTTCAATCGCCACTGAGATAACCGGCTCAGGGAAAACCATGGATTCCAGTGATATAGGATGTTCTTCATCGCATAATGTATCGCCGGTTCCAACCTGCCGGAGTCCCACCGCTGCACCAATATCACCGGTTGAAATTTCTTTTATTTCTTCACGCTTATTCGCATGAAGCTGTACAATTCTGCTTAATCGTTCCCGGGTTGCTTTGTTTGAATTATAAATATATGAACCGGATGTTGCTTTCCCTGAGTAAACTCTAAAGAATGTTAGTTTTCCAATAAAAGGATCCGTTTGAATCTTAAATGCCAATGCACAAAAAGGTTCATTGCTTAATGGTTTACGTTCAACTTCTTCACCGGTTTCAGGATTTTTTCCTTTAACCGGAGGCATATCGACCGGCGAAGGAAGATATGCACAGACCGCATCAAGCAACGGCTGTACCCCTTTATTCTTAAACGCCGTGCCGCACATGACCGGAAATAGTTTTCCTAAGATCGTACCTTTTCTGATACAGGTGTTAATATGTTCAACACTCAATTCTTTACCTTCAAGATATTTTTCCATAACTTCATCATCATACTCAGCAATTTTATCCAGCATCGCCGCACGATATTCTTTGGCTTTATGCTGTAAATCAGCGGGAATTTCAGTCTCCTCAAACTTGGAACCCAGCTCTTCACCATGCCAGATGTATGCTTTCATCTTTATCAAATCCACCACACCTTCAAACTTTTCTTCAGCGCCGATCGGCAGTTGAATCGGCACCGCATTTGCGCCAAGCCGGTCTTTTAATGACTGCAGACTCATAAAAAAATCTCCGCCGACTTTATCCATCTTGTTAATAAAGACTATCCGCGAAACATTATATACATCAGCAAGCCGCCAGTTGGTTTCAGACTGCGGTTCTACCCCTTGAGATCCGTCCAAGATAACGACTGCACCGTCAAGCACACGTAATGACCGGTTTACTTCAACCGTAAAATCAATGTGGCCGGGCGTATCAATAATATTAACCTGAAAATCTTTCCAGACACAATAGGTCGCTGCACTCGTAATCGTGATGCCGCGCTCTCTTTCCTGTGCCATCCAGTCCATAGTGGTCGTACCATCATGAACTTCACCGATCTTATAAATGCGGCCGGTATAATACAGAACGCGCTCAGTGGTGGTTGTTTTCCCTGCATCAATATGAGCAACGATCCCAATATTCCTGACTTTATCTAATGGATGTCTTTCCGTAGTCACTTTGTATTTCTTTCTTTTTTTAATTTTAAATTTTAAATCTTAAATTTTAAATTCGCTGGTTTACCAGCGATAATGAGCAAACGCCCTGTTTGCTTCAGCCATCTTATGCGTATCTTCCCGTTTTTTAATCGCTGAACCAACCTTGTTTGACGCATCGATAATTTCTTGTGCTAACCGCACATACATAGCCTGTCCGGTGCGTTCACGTGCAAAACCAATAAGCCATCTAATGGCGAGCGCAATCTGTCTCTCCCTGCGGACATCAACCGGCACCTGATAGGTTGCACCGCCAACCCGGCGGGCTTTAACTTCCAGCAATGGTTTAATATTATCCATCGCACGAGTTAAGACAACCAGAGGATCTTGCTTGGTTTTCTCGGTAACCTGATCCATTGCTTTATAAAAAACTCGTTCACCAACCGTTTTCTTGCCTTTCAAAAAAAGTATATTGATAATTTTTGATACCAACACGCTGTTATATTTAAAATCAGGTGCTGGTTCTGGTCTGCGTTCTTTCGGTTTTAAAGCTTTCCGCGGCATGATCTGTATCCTCGCATTTTTTTTATTTCGCTGCTGCTGTTGCTGCTGCTTTTGATTTCTTTGCTCCGTATTTAGACCTGCTCTGTTTTCTGCCTTCAACACCCATGGTGTCTAATTTTCCGCGTACAATATGATAGCGCACACCGGGCAGATCTTTTACACGCCCTCCCCGTATCATTACAATGGAATGTTCCTGGAGATTATGTCCGACACCCGGGATATACGCGGTTACTTCCATGCCGGATGTTAATTTGACACGCGCTACTTTGCGGAGTGCCGAATTAGGTTTCTTAGGGGTAGTCGTATATACCCGCGTGCATACACCGCGGCGGATCGGAGAACCTGACAATGCAGGTGCTTTGATTTTTTTTGTATCTCTTCTCCGTCCGTATTTAATTAACTGATTAACTGTTGGCATATATTAAACTTCCTCTCTAAAATATCCTTTTATGGTTTCCGTATTCCCGTTCCTGCCGGGATCAATTTGCCGATAATAACATTTTCCTTTAAACCGGCTAATTCATCAATATCACCGTTAACCGCAGCGTCAGTTAAAATTCTCGTTGTTTCCTGAAAACTTGCCGCAGAAATAAATGATTTTGAAGAGAGCGCTGCTTTAGTGATCCCTAACAAAACCGGCTGGCATCCTGCCTGCGTCTTGCGGGCTTTTTTAAGCAGTTTATTTTGTGCTTCAAAAACAGATTTATTTATGGTTTCACCGACAATAAAGCTGGACTCTCCGGTTTTTGATACTTTAATATTGCTTAACATCTGGCGCACAATAATCTCAATATGTTTATCATTAATCGTTACACCCTGCAGCCGGTAGACTTCTTGAATCTCATTTACCAGATGTTCCTGAACTTCCTTGGAACCTCTCACCCGCAGGATATCATGCGGATTAATCGCTCCGTCGGTTAACGGCTCGCCCACGCCCACATGATCATTTTCATAGACCACTAAATGTTTTCCTTGAGGGATAGTATAATCACGCGTGATCGTTGTTTCTTCGTTAGTGACGGTCACTTTAAGCATTCCTTTTGAAGTAACGCCTAATTTTACAACCCCGTCAATTTCAGAAATCACGGCCATGTTTTTAGGTTTCCGCGCTTCAAAAAGCTCTGCAACCCGGGGAAGTCCGCCGGTTATATCTTTTGTTTTGGAAACTTCCTGCGGGATCTTAGCTACAATGTCCCCCGCAACAACCGGCTCACCATTAAGTGCTGAGAGATACGTATCAACCGGTAATGTATAAGCTGCAATCTGTTTGCCGTGTTTCCCGATAATAATAACCTGAGGATGCAGTTTTTCAGCACGATGTTCTATAATAACCCGTTCAATGAGTCCCGTGATGCGGTTTTTTTCTTCATGCATCGTTATTCCTTCAATAATATCAACAAATTTTGCGGTACCTTCATGCTCGGTAATAATCGGAAGCGCGTACGGATCCCATTCAACTAACGTTGTTCCTTTAGTAACTTTTTTATTATCTGCAGCCATAAGGCGTGCACCATACGGTACATTATAATGCTCCCGTTCCTTGCCGCCTGATTCTCTCACCGATATTTCACCGTTTCTGCTTACGATCACCTGTTGTTTTAATTTATTTTCAATGACCCGCAGGTTATGGTACTTAACCGTTCCGTCTCCGCTTGCATTAATTTTTGATCGTTTAACGACCCTGCTTGCGGTACCGCCAATATGGAATGTTCTTAAGGTTAACTGGGTGCCGGGTTCACCGATACTTTGAGCCGCAATAATACCGACTGCTTCGCCGATTTCTATGGGTTTACTGGTAGCTAAATTTAACCCGTAACAGTTTGCACAGACCCCCCGTTCAGATTCACAGGTTAATACCGATCTGATCCGGATCCGGTCGATTCCTGCTTTGGCAATTTTTTCTGCGTTACTGCGCGAGATCATCTCTCCTGCTTTAATCAACAGCTCCTCATGCAGTTCGCCATCCGCAGTCGGCACAATGCCCATCACATTATCAAGCGCGATTCTTCCCGTAATACGATCTTCAATAGGTTCAATTACTTCGTCACCGGCTGAGAGCGTGCCTATTCTTACACCGTTAATCGTTCCGCAGTCTTGTTCGTAGATAACTACATCGTGGCTGACGTCAACTAAGCGCCGGGTGAGATACCCCGCATCAGCTGTTTTAAGCGCGGTATCAGCTAATCCTTTTCTACCGCCATGGGTAGAAATAAAATACTCAAGCACTGATAATCCTTCGCGGAAATTAGAAATAACCGGAGACTCGATAATTTCGCCGACTTGGCCCGTAATTTTTTTCTGAGGTTTTGCCATAAGGCCTCTCATGCCGGCAAGCTGACGCACCTGCTGGCGGGATCCGCGTGCGCCGGAATCAGCCATCATAAAAATCGAATTAAAGCGCGGTTTTCCCGGTTCATGTTTCTCAAACTCAATTTCTTTCATTTTGTCAAACATGTTATCGGAAATCCGCTCAGTTACATGCGTCCAAATATCAATAATTTTATTATACCGTTCGGTATCAGTAATAACGCCTGCTTTTGCCTGGCGTCCGATTTCTTTAACCTGACTTCGGGCATTTTTAATAAGCTCTTCTTTAATACCGGGGACTTTCATGTCTGAGACAGAAATCGTAGCGCCTTCCTGGGTAGAGTATTTAAATCCAAGACGCTTTAAATCATCTAAAAAATTGATCGTTTGATACTGCCCGAGTTCCTTGTAACATTTTTCAACGAGCATTGAGATTTCTTTTTTAGTAATTGTTTTATTAATAAAACCTAATCCTTCCGGAACAACTTCATTAAAGATAACTCTTCCCACCGTGGTAAAATCAGTCCATTTATCTGCATGTAGAATATCTTCATCGGAAAGATTTTCTTCTCTAATAATATTTAAGCCCGTAACTTTAATTTTAGCATGCATACTTATATAATCATGTTCGCTGGCTGCGATAACCTCATCGGCAGATCCGAATATTTTACCTTCGCCGATATCACCTCTTTTGGGCCTGGTTAAATAACAGCAGCCGAGCACCATATCCTGAGAAGGAACCGCGATTGGTTTACCTGAAGCAGGAGATAAAATATTATTCGTCGCCAGCATCAATACTTTAGCTTCGAGCTGTGCTTCGGTTGTGAGCGGAACATGGACGGCCATTTGATCACCGTCAAAATCAGCATTAAATGCCGCACAGGTTAATGGATGCAGGCGTATTGCTTTTCCTTCAACTAAAACCGGTTCAAAGGCTTGAATACCTAATCTATGCAGTGTTGGCGCACGGTTTAAGAGCACGGGATGAGTTCTCGTAATCTGCTCCAAGATATCCCAGATCTCCGGCTTAACCCGTTCAAGCATTCGTTTAGCTGCCTTAAGCGTAACATTTTCTTTTTTCATTAATTCATGAATAATAAACGGTTTAAAAAGCTCTAACGCCATTTCTTTCGGTAATCCGCATTGATTGATTTTAAGTTCAGGCCCTACCACAATAACGCTTCTGCCGGAATAATCAACCCGTTTACCTAATAAATTCTGGCGGAATCTTCCCTGTTTTCCTTTAATAATGTCCGATAGACTCTTTAACGGCCGGTTACCGGCTCCCACCACAACTTTACCGCGGGCACCATTTTCAATTAATGCATCAACTGCTTCCTGAAGCAGTCTTTTTTCATTATGGATCATAACTTCAGGTGCACGTAACGCTTCAATATGTTTAAGCCGGTTGTTCCTATTTATAATACGGCGGTATAAATCATTCAAATCAGATGTAGCAAACCGTCCGCCTTCAAGAGGAACCAATGGCCGCAAATCAGGCGGAATAACCGGAAGCACTGTCATGATCATCCATTCAGGTTTATTGTTTGACCGAATGAATCCCTCTATCACGCGCAGGCGCTTGATCATACGGCTTCGTTCAGTATCAGAATCTGATTTTTTTATTTTTTCGCGCAATAAGTCAGCTTCTTTCTGAAGATCTACTTTTTCAAGAAGAGTTCGAATCGCCGTTGATCCAACGCCGACTTTTAATTTCGTGCCGTATGCAGCCTTATGTTTTTGATATTCTTCCTCAGATAATAGATATTTTTCAGGAAGAATTACTTTATCATCCGCGTCCCGCAATTCTTCAAATACAACATAGCGGGCATAATAGACAATTTTTTCAAGATCAGCTACCCGCATATTTAACACACTGCCGACCCGGGACGGACTTTTCCGTAAAAACCAGACATGTGAAACAGGCACTGCTAGTTCAATATGTCCCATCCGTTCCCGGCGCACGCGGGATTCAGTTACTTCAACTCCGCACCGGTCACATACGATTCCTTTATGTTTAACCCATTTATATTTACCGCAGTTACATTCCCAGTCCCGCACCGGACCGAATATGCGTTCACAAAAAAGGCCGCTTCGTTCGGGTTTGAATGTCCGGTAATTAATCGTTTCGGGTTTGCGGATTTCTCCGTATGAATTTGCACGAATTTCTTCAGGAGACGCAATACCAAGCTGCAGCATATCAAAATCATTAAAATTATGTTCTGGACGGCGTTTTTGATGCCGTACATTGTCAGTTTTTTTAATAAATTTCTTTGCCATAGTCATTACCAAGGGAACCCCCTTACAAATTCCAAATTCTAAAAAAAACTTCAACCAGCTTTTATTTTTTCTTCGCTTTTTTGAATTTTATCTTCTTCAGTTTTAGCAACTTCTTTTCCGTCAGGTGTATCTTTTTTTAACAGCTTAATACTTAACCCCAATGCCTGCAGTTCTTTGACCAATACTTTAAACGATTCCGGAACACCGGACTCAGAATACGACTCGCCTTTAATAATGGCTTCGTACATTTTGGTTCGGCCATTGACATCATCTGATTTGACGGTTAAAAACTCCCGTAACGTGTATGCGGCACCATATCCTTCAACCGCCCAGACTTCCATTTCACCAAAACGCTGGCCGCCGAATTGTGCTTTTCCTCCTAACGGTTGACGCGTGATAAGCGAATAGGGCCCCGTGCTCCGCGCATGAATTTTATCTTCCACTAAATGCGCAAGTTTTAATAAATACATATACCCGATAGTAACTTTACTGCTGAATGGATTGCCGGTTCTGCCGTCATACATAGTTATTTTACCGTCTTCATCAGGAAGATAATGCCCGGGCATGCCTTGTTTCCGGAGTTTATCTTTTGCTTTGTTATACATTTCTTTTATCTGTGCTTCAGTTGCACCGTCAAAAATGGGAGTAATTGCTTCAATATCTAATACTTTGCATGCCCAACCCAGCATGGTTTCCAAAAGCTGTCCTACATTCATACGGGAAGGTACTGAAAGCGGAGAAAGAACCACATCCAGGGGCGTACCATCAGGGAGGAACGGCATTTCTTCCTGGGGAATAATTTTAGCCACCACCCCTTTGTTCCCATGTCTTCCGGCAAGTTTATCGCCGACTTGCACTTTACGCCGCGCCACAATATATACTTTAACGACTTGATTAACCGTTACCGGCAGTTCGTCTCCGGCTCTGACTAATTCTTTCTGTTTCGTATATTCCTGTTTAGCACCGCGTTCGCGTTTTTGATACAACAGATTAATATTTTCCTTATCCTCATTAAACTGATTCGTTTTTATTTTTTTATCATCCAGGTGTTTTTTTAGGTCAATGAGCTTTTGTTTCTTTTCCTGGCGAAGCTCCTGAATAAACGTCTGTAATTTTTTATCTATTTCCCGAATCTTGGCATTTTCTTCTTTGCGGGTAAGCTTTTCTTTCCTCGTAAAAACTTTCACCCCTAAAACTTTACCTTCAACACCGGGCGGCACCCGAAGCGATGAATCCTGCACATCTTCACTCTTCTTGCCGAAAATAACTTTTAAGAGCCTCTCTTCAGGCGTTACCTGCTGTTCTCCTTTGGGTGCAACTTTACCGACTAAAATATCACCGGGACCGACTTCAGCGCCGATACGGATAATGCCGGTTTCATCTAAATTCATTAACGATTCTGCTCCCACATTCGGTATATCACGGGTTATTTCCTCAGGGCCCATTTTGGTATCACGCGCTTCAACTTGATATTCTTGAATATGGATAGACGTCAGCACATCTTCTTTTACCAATCGTTCATTTAAGAGAATCGCATCCTCAAAATTGTTCCCTTCCCACGGCATAAATCCAACAAGCAGGTTTTTTCCCAGCGCAAGTTCGCCGCCTGAGACCGCCGGGCCATCAGTAATAATCTGCCCTTTTTTCACTATATCCCCGGTGCTTACCAGCGGAATTTGATTAATGCAGGTATCCTGATTTGAACGCACGTATTTTTTCAGATTATATATGTCGATATTCGTATCATCTTTTGATTTTGAAGTTGACGTTTCATCCCGCCATATTGATATTTGATCAGCAGAAACCGTTATTACTTTGCCGGCATTTTTTGCCACAATCGTTGATCCTGAATCTTTTGCCACCCGTGGTTCAATACCGGTACCGACCAAAGGCCGCTCAGTTAACATAAGTGGAACCGCCTGCCGCTGCATGTTCGAGCCCATAAGCGCACGGTTTGCATCGTCATGTTCTAAGAATGGAATGAGTGATGTTGAAACCGAGACAACCTGCATCGGAGATATATCCATATAATCTACATCATGAGGAGCAACCATCGGGAAATCACCTTTATATCGTGATGAAACCAGATCCCCGCATAATCGGTCATTTTTATCAATTTCCGCATTAGCCTGTGCAACACGTGCTTCATCTTCCTGCTCCGCAGAAAGATATAAAACTGATCTTTGGACCTTGCCGCGTTCAACCTGCCTGTAGGGAGATTCAATAAGTCCATATTCATTTACCCGGGCAAAACAAGCCAATGAAGTTATGAGTCCGATATTCGGCCCTTCGGGTGTCTCAATCGGGCAGATGCGTCCATAATGGGTGTGATGTACGTCTCGAACTTCAAATCCCGCACGCTTCCGATGAAGCCCTCCGGGACCTAACGCAGAAAGACGCCTCTTGTGTGTCATCTCTGCTAAGGGGTTTGTCTGATCCATAA
>JBDRMW010000001.1:0-17917 GCA_043811735.1 bacterium | reverse complement strand
CAATGCCGTCAGCGACAACGAGCAATGCTACATATTATCGACCATATAGCGAGAATACGTTTATGTGCACCATAAATTGACGCGATGAATGAGCGGGAATTCTTAGCGGTATGTCAAACTGAATTCAAAGGAACACGCTATCCAATGACCAAAGACATGAACATGGTAGAGCTGGAGAAAAGAATTCGAGAATCTGCAGAAAAGATTGCCAAGAAACTCTTGGCATCAAGGCTCGAAGAGGACCCTCGGACAAATCCGGATGAAGCAGTGTGCAGGAACTGTCTGAACAAGCTGAGAATTCAAGAATCTAATCAACGGCGTGTTTTAAAGACGGCCCTCGGAGAAATTGAATATCACAGAGCGTACGGTGTGTGTGATCGGTGTGGGCATACGGGAGCACCATTGGATGAAGCGTTGGGTATTCCTTCTTTTGGGCCAAGTATTGAGGCACGACAGAAGATATGTCATGCGGCAGTCATTGGTCGTTCTTTTGAGGATGGGCGGGAAATTTTGCATGAGCATGCCCGGATTGAATTGAGTGCTAAGCATCTACGAAGCATTACAGAAAGAGAAGGACGTACCGTGGCAGAAAAATATAAGAAGGAAGTGGCTGGCTATAGAGAAGGAAAACTTGAAGTTGCCGGTACTGATAAGCCATCGCTTTTAGTGGTGACGGCTGATGGAGGACGGGTGCAAACCCGGGCTCCATCAGCTGGTGAACGGTGGAAGGAAGACAAAATCGGGGTTGTCTATGACGCACTGACTAAGCCAGATACCCACGCGAAGTCTGGCGATTATCAAGGCGCCGAAGCCAAGATGAAAACGTATGTGGCGACTATGGAAAGCTGGGAATCGTTAGGATGGATGCTCCGTGTGGAAGCTGAGCGCCGCGGCTGGCTTAAGGCACAATCAAAAGTGTTCGTGGCTGACGGCGCAAAACATATTCGGGAGCTTAAGAATCTCCATTTTCCAAAAGCTATTTTTATCCTTGATTGGGCTCATACCGTCCAGCATTTATCAGACTGTGCCAAAGCAGCTTATGGTGAAGGAACCCCCCATGCCGCACGATGGTATGCAAAACATAAGCAGATGTTGTGGGAAGGGTTGGCTGATGATATTATCAAAGACATCTGCCAGCTTTCATCGCGCGTGGGATTACCGAAGCACCATGAACCGGAAATGTCGCCCCGCAGAATTCTTTATCAGAATGCCTATTCCTATTTCCCCAACAATAAGGATGCTATCAACTATCCTTATTTCCGAGCTCAAGGCTTCCCTATTGGTTCAGGAGTTGCTGAAGGAGCAATCAAACAGTTTGCTCTGCGTTTGAAGGGAACTGAAAAGTTTTGGAATATCTCCCATACTGGTGCTGAGGAAATGCTGGCACTATGTGCATTATATCATTCTGAAGATGGACGATGGGATCGATACTGGAACAAACAAGCTCAACTTCTATGAATATAAAAATAATTTATCTTGTCATGTATGGTATCAACTCACCTGCAACCAGAACCAGTACTTCAATTATACGTATCTCATAAGAAATATTGATCCAAAACTTTTATTAAAACAATAAAAACCGAGATAGAGGTAATGCACCCCTTGACCCCATCTATAGTGGTGCAATGCATTAAGTGATTGCGGATTGATGCGGCATCGGGGAGTTCTTTAAAATATGCCGGTATTATCTTTCTCATGCGCCGTATCCCCATCGTCTCTCCATAAAAACTGCACAAATCTTGTAAATGATCTTTGAATGTTTCAATTTTTTCAGCCGGCGCAGGTGAGGGCAATTGTTCTGAAGTATTTATATAATGCTGAATCCGGTTAAAAATAGTGAAATCCCCGATTGCTGCCCTACCGATCATTACCCCTGCACAACCGGTATATTTCATAATATCCACTGCTGATTTACCGTCACATATTCCCCCGTTGGCAATGACCGGGATCTTAACCTTATTAACTGCCCGGGCAACCGCATCCCAATAGGCCGGGCCTTTATGCATATTTGATGCAGGCCGCGCATGGATGACAACTGCTGCAATCCCCTCTTGTTCTGCGACACTGCATACATGCGGTGCGATAACCGCATCCGGAGTCAATCCGATTCTCATTTTTACCGTTACCGGTATCTGCACTGATTTTATCACACTGCGCAGTATTTTTATTAGATTTTCTTCACTTTTAAGTAACGCCATTCCTGAACCTGATTTACATACTTTCTTAACCGGGCAGCCTAAATTAATATCCAGAATATCGGCGCCTGCTTCTTGAACATGCATTGCTGCATTTCTCATAGTATCTTCTGAACCGCCGAATATCTGGACGGCAACCGGCCGCTCTTCGCCGCTGATCTCAAGCATTTTTTTCGTACGCTCATGATGCTGTTCGAGAGCCTTTGCAGAAAGCATCTCTGAATAAACCAGGCTTGCACCCCCCTGTTTTGCACGAAGACGAAAAGGAAGATCAGTGATGCCTGCCATGGGAGCACTTATAACATTTCCTTTAATCACTATTGATCCTATAGAAAAGCAGTTTTTTAATGCTCTTATTTTTTCCATGCGGTTAACGGAAGATTTGGTTCAAGTAGATACGGATCTTTAAATATCTTATGTTTATATCGAAGATATCCTGCTGCGGCAATCATCGATGCATTATCAGTGCATAAATGCGCGGGAGGAATAAATAATTTAATATTATTTTTTAAACAGGCCTTGTGCAGTGAACTGCGCAGCGTACTGTTTGCGGCCACACCCCCGCCGATTACCATTGTATCAACCCCGCAGCTTTCCGCACAACGCATACTCTTTTTTACCAGCACCTCAACAACTGAAGCTTGAAATCCTTTGACCACGGCTTCTCTGTTTTTTGTATGAGACGCATCCCAGTGATTTATAACCGCTGTTTTAAGGCCTGAAAAAGAAAAATTATGTGTTCCGGGCAGTAATGGTTTAGGAAACGAAACAATTTCACCAGTATATTCTTTAGCCATACGATCAATAATCGGTCCCCCTGGATATCCCATCCCTGTATATTTGGCGACTTTATCGAACGCTTCGCCTGCCGCATCATCAAGCGATTCGCCCATTACGCGGTAATCACCCCAGCTTTTTACATGAATTAATACCGTGTGCCCTCCGGAAACCACTAATGAACAAAAAGGAGGTTCAGGCCGCGGGTGCTTAAGCTGTGATGCACAAATATGGCCTTCCAGATGATGCACGGGAACAACCGGTTTATGATACACCCATCCATAACATCGTGCCGTCAAATTGCCGATTAAAAGTGCTCCCATAAGCCCCGGCCCATTAGTTACCGCAATTGCAGAGATATCTTTCCAGCCAAGGTTGGCTTCTCGAAAGACCCTGTCAGCCAGCCGATTGATATGCGTCAAATGAAATCGTGAAGCCAGTTCAGGGACCACCCCGCCGTAGGGTTTATGCACCTCATCCTGTGATAATATGCATTGAGAAACAATTTCTATGCCATTTTTAACAATGGCAACTGAGGTCTCATCACATGATGTTTCAATTCCGATAATAAACATGCTATAACAGCCTTCGTAATTTTTTTTTAAAAACTAAAAATAAAGTGTATTAGTGCGGCAGATGCAGTAATTCAGATAACGTTACAAATTCAATGCCCTGATATTTAAAATATTGGAGAGACTTCTTGATAGCAAGTGCCGTATATTTTTTATCTACCCGGCCTATGCCGACAGCGGTATTCATCTGTTTAGATCTGTTTGCTAAGACCTGAAGCTGTTGTTTTATGTAACGCATATCATCTTCGTCATCAAGAAAGACATCAATCACCAACAGGGATAGATTAAGCTTTTTCGATAAATCAGGAATAAATGAATTTGAAACAGTCCGGGTATCTACATAAAACAATCCTGACTGCTGGACGGATGACAACAACACCTCAACTTTTTCTTCGTCTTCAAGAAAACTCGATCCCATATAATTGCTTATACCCACCGCAAACGGCAATGAATACAAATTATCAAAAAACTTCTCCTGAATTTTTTCATTTTCCATACTGCACAAAAGCGCATTCGGTCCGGGATTAATCTTAGGGTATTCTTTAGGTTCCATAGGCATAGAAACGATTATTTCACCGCCATGCCGGTGAATATATTCAGAAATGCTTTGTGCATGCTGTTCCTGCGGGATAACCGCAAAAGTCAAGGGAATGCCGAGTTCCAAAAACTGATCAATCAGATCCTTATCAAAGCCCACGCCGCTGATCACTATGGCAGCATAGACAATGTCGGGTTTTTTTTCCCGTAAAAAAGTGAATATCAGCCTGTGGAGGATCTGCTTGTTTTGGCCGGCTTCAAAAATAAATCGATTACCCTGTATCGTACTGCGGTATACATTACATCCGGCTGCATGCACAACTTCGGTTAATTTTTCAGCATACCCCGCAGGCAGCCGGCCGGCAGAGACCGCAATATCCCGATTAACCAGGACCCATATCTGACCGCCTGAGCGCATCTCTTTACGGTACTCATTAATAATGTCGCTATCTTCGATGCCCCACGCAACCAGCTCATCTTTTATAACAGCATCAACATCCAGAGATAAATCAAAAAGATTATTCTGTGATATTGACAGTGTCAGCCTTTCACCCCAGAAATACCAGACCAATGAACCCATAATGAGCAGGCAGACGATATATATAATTAAAGGGATTTTCCCAAAAAGCTTCATGGCTTCCTTATTCTTTCTCCGCTGATTCCTCGGCAGGTTCAAATACTTTTATTTTTTCAAACAGTTTCCTCGTTTTAAAAATCTCAACAGCCCGTTCTAACACTTCGTCTTTTACCTGTTCTTCTGCAGGTATTTCTGATTTCGGATTTTTCCCTTTTTCATAGACCAATTCATTTTGAGTTCGAAGTTTGAGCTTCGTCTCTCTTGTAACTTTGATTTCAATATCCGGATCAATACCCCATTTTTCCGCATCTTTTAATTTATGTATATGCGCACCTGACGGCGTATAATAATGCGCCGTCGTCAGCCGTAATCCGGATCCATCAGAGAGCGGAATTACTGATTGGACTGAAGCTTTACCGAATGTTCTTTCACCGACTATCACCGCGCGCTGGTTATCCTGCAAGGCACCTGCAACAATTTCTGAACCGGATGCAGAACCTTCATTAATCAGCACAACCATCGGCAGTTGAGAAAATTCAGATGAGCGGACAGCCTTATAATCATTTCTGCTTACCGGATCTCTTCCCTGAGTATATACGATTAATTGATCCTTTTCCAGGAACTCATCGCAGACATCAACGGCAATATCCAGCAGACCTCCGGGATTATTCCGGAGATCTAAAATAAAATTTTCCATCCCGTTTTCTTTGAGGGACTTCATTGCCGCATGCAAATCGTTGTATGTATTTTTGGTAAATTCAATAAGTTGAACATAACCGATACTATCAGTAACCATGCGTGAATTGATACTTTCAATCTTAATGACAGCGCGGGTTATTGTATAATCTTTAATCTCAGGGAGTTTTTCCCCTTTTTCATTAATATCTTCTCTTGATATCGTAATAGTAACATCAGTTCCGGGTTTACCCCGCAGCATGCTGACGGCATCCTCTAAATCGATATTATATATTCCTTCACCTTCAATTTTAATAATCCGGTCATTAGATTGAATGCCGGCCTTATATGCCGGCGTGCCGGGCAAGGGAGTAATAACCGTCAGCCAATTATCACGGATAGATATGCGAATGCCGAGCCCCCCGAATTCTCCCTTGGTTTCTACTTTCATTTCCTTATGAATTTTCGGTTCCATAAATTGTGAAAAGGGGTCTAAGGTTTTAACCATACCTGCGGCAGCGCCGTATACCAGTTTTTGCGTTTCAACATCTTCAACATAGTTTTCTTTGACATATCCTAAGATATCAACCAGTATTTTAATCTGTTCATATGTTTTGCTTTCTGAAGCATATACCCCAACGAACTGCAGTGGGAAGATTATGCTTAATGCTACTACTAATCCCCAGACCAACGAATGCTTAATTCTTTTCATAATACTCTCCTTTAATAGCGGGGACATTCCTCGAAGAGGTGTGTCCCCATTCCTTGTAGACATTCCTCGAAGAGGTGTGTCCCCATTCCTTGTAGACATTCCTCGAAGAGGTGTGTCCCCATTCCTTGTAAACGAAGAGGTGTGTCCCCATTCATTTTACTCTTTCTTTAACCATACAACCGGATCCTGCGGATCTTCATTGCGCCGCATTTCAAAATATAATATTTTATCCGCTTCATCTACCCTGCCGATGATATCATATCCGGCAACGGTATTGTTTTTTTCCGCCAGAATTTCATTAAGATGGCCGTAGACCGTATAAAATCCTCCGCGATGATCAATAATGACCATCTTACCGAATGTACCAAAACTGCCTGAAAAAACAATTTTCCCCGGCGCTATCGCATGCACTTCACTGCTGAGGTTTGATTTAATTTTAATGCCGTTATTGTAAATATATGTGTCCAAATCAGGATGTTTGGTCTTACCGAAAAAACTAATAATACTTCCGGTCAACGGCCAGGGCAGATTTCCTTTTGAACCGATCATATTTTTTCGGGCAGCGGAAGATTCTTTTTTCATCCGCTCTGTTTCGTCTTTTTTTGTATGCAGTTCATTAATCAGAGACTGCAGGGATAATGCTGATTCCTGCAGACCGGCTAACTCTTTTACCGTATTATTTTTTTGGGAAACAAGGATATACTTATCTTTAACCTGCCGGGCTTTTTGTTGTTCCAGATGTTTCTTGTTTTCAAGAACTGCCGTATACTTATCTTTCAGCTGTTTCTGGTATTTTGATACTTTACCGACCGTATCCTGCGTTTCCCTATACTCATTATGTGCTGATTCAACAATCTTGGCTTCAGAATGCATAAGCTCTTTCCGGTAATACAACCGCACATAATCCATTGCCGCAGGGGACGGTGAAGCCAGGAAATCAACATAATATTCATTGATATTCTGCGAGAGCTGATCTTGAAAATATTGTTTTAACAGCTGATTTGATTTAATTTTTTCCTGAAGTACTGCTTTCCGTGCTTTTGAACTGTCAATTTCAGACGAAATAGTTTTTATTTTATCTTGAACCGCACCCAGATCACTGCCGATTTGTGTTAAATCGTTATCAATACGTTCTTTCTGAGAGGCGAATTCTTTCTCCATTTTTTCCATTTCAATAATTTTTTGACTGATCTCTTCAAGGCTGCGCTGCGAGTCTGATATTTTAAGATCATATTCTTCTATCTGATTGTCAATATCGCCGGCATATACCCAAGCCCCTGTCACAAACATGATGCCGGCTAAAACATAATATTTTATATGCTGCATGCTCATCTTGACGCCATCCTTTTTGCCGGATACTCAGACCTGATGTAAGCATATGAAACGATTATGAATATTCCCATACAAAACCCGATTACCATTCCGATCAGCATTGAGAACAAAGACTCTTTAGTAATCAAACTTTTCATGCCGGCAATACCATAGAACATGCTCGAAAATATGAACCATCCGATATATGCGCTTACTCCGCCGGCTGCCGTTTGCTGTAAAACAATTGCAGTATAATTCATAACCTGCGGTATTAATAAAAACCGAATGATCATTAACAACATGCCAATAATCAGCATACTTAATATCCAGACCAGACTCTTCATGACAAATTGAAAACTTCCCGCATGAGAAATTAATTGTTTGATATGCGGTGCATTATACGCAATTTTTTCAATAAGATCCTCTTTGTGCAACTCCTCAACGAGCATGTTAAACTCATGCCAGGTCTTTAACAAAGGAGAGACCAATATAACATCAGGCAGTGCATTATCTCCCTGCATTTTCATCGCCGGTATTAATTCACGGTCATCATGAAGCATATTCCAGCCTTCTTCAGAAGAAATAACCTGTGTTTCAAAAACATCCGGATGCATATTCAGCTTGTCTATAAACTGCTTAATTTTATCACCGGAAACATGGTCTTTAGGAATAACGACGAGTTTCGAATTTTTCCATTGATCATGCAATAAATTAATAGTGCTCACATACAACAAGTGCACCGCACATATACTTAAACTGAACACACATGCCGTAACACCGGTGATTATATGAAGCAGCAACACACGCGGGATCATTTTTTTTACACTCATTTAAATGTAAGTATATAATAATTTAAATTATATGTAAACCCGGAAATACTATTTGTGCGGATCAAACGCCGTAATTTGTTTCCAAAAGATTTCTTTGGTTTTAAATAAACTATTAAGATAAGCAGTAGAAACCAGTATATTTTCGGCCGGCGTTTTATGAAGAACTGAATCAATACGGGCTATCACCGCATCAGGATCAAGAGATTCTTCTAAAAAATAATTCTTATTTTCGGAGAATTCAAGGAAGTTCTTAATTTTCCCCCCGTCATCATTATCAGCAGGAATAAAACCGATCGACGGAATATGGTACGCATGCGCCAGGATCAGAGCATGTAAACGGGAACTTATTACTAAAGAGAATTCAGCAAATACATTCAAAAGTTCTGCAACTGAGTTAAAGCATAGAATGAGGAGTTTTTTGTTAACAATCTTCTCAAGCTGAACGCATATGGCAATGTCCTGCTTTTTATGAAAAGGAACCAGCACAGGCAAGATTCGGCAGTCAATACAATATTGGATTATTTTGCCCAAACGCTGGAGGTATGTTTGACGAAAGATTTTCGACCGGCGATGTACCTGCCGAATAACAAATCCGACATGTACTGCTTCTGCTTCCTGCTGAACGTGTTTCTGCAAGCCGCACAATCCTAACACCGGATCCGGCAGGATGAGCGGATTGCCTGCATAGCCCCATTCTTTCAAATGCGCACTGCTTTCAAGATTCCTCACTGACATATAACGAGCCAGCCTGCAGATATTTTTCACTATCATGCGGTTAAATCTATGTTTTAAATTGGATATTTCTACCGCATAGACGCAGTTGGTTTTACGCAGAAGGTACGCACAAAAAATAATCGCCGCATAATAATATAAGCTCAAACTGCTCGTTGTATCCTGAAAAATCCCTCCTCCGCCGGTCATAACCAGATCAGCTTTAATAAGTGCGGTTAATACACCCCAGGGATTTTTTCTATTGACCGCATGAACAGCAAAATCACGGGCTGTTTGTGCCGGACTTCCTGACAAAACCATTATCGATGCGCCGGGAATACAGGTGCGCATGTCGGTGAGTATTGAAGCTAATATTAATTCATCCCCGGCATTACCCATACCGTAATAACCGCTGATGAGAACATGTTTAGTACCCATGTTTCCTCATCCTGGCTGTACCTTTAATTATGCTTATGAGCAGCAGTCCGGCTCCCATCCCCAGCCATATGCCGTGGAATGACCGAAGAATAGATATACTCAATGGGGTATGTGCATGCATAAACGTATTGATAATTGAAGCCTGCCCGATGAAACCGATACAAAGCATACCGTTCAGGAGATACGAATTAATCAAAGGTTTGGAAGACCGCATTGACTGATGCCATCCCCACCACGCCGCAAGCATCAGCGGCTGGCCGACAATAAACTCTTTCGTGCGCGGCCTGACTGAGAATATCTGTTCTAAGAATAATCTTGCCTGATTTTCTATGCCGCCCAGGTTGGTTAATACATTATAATTACCGCTGCGCACCAAAAGCAAAAATATCATGCCTGCCATTCCAATGATACATACTGCCTCTTTCCAGATTACCGGTTTTTCCCACAGACGGGCCATGTCTTTTAGATTAAATAACCATACAAACGCACAAAACAACGGGATCATTAAACTTATTTTTATCCCTCTAAACAGATATAATCCACTCATGTAAGCAGGGATTGAAACTATTGAACCAATTACTAACCCGCCGATTAAGGTAATTCCATTTGCCGCAAAAAACGCATATACCCAGGCCCATTTACCGCGAATCAATTCCAGACAACATATCCCGGCATACAGGCCGAATATAGGAAAAATCCAGGCAGCCATCAATCCTAATATCTGTCGAATTGCTTTTTTTTCCTTCAGTGATTGAGGCCATACCGCAGTATGCTGTCCGGGTGAAAATCCATATTTCTTAAGGCGGGCAACCATTGATTTAATAAAAGCAGTATTGCCATTTATATCTTGTTCCGGAAGCAGGTGAATATATAAAAGCCGTACACCCCGCTCACGGACCGCACGAACCAACCGATCAATCAATTGTGATCTATTCTCTATTACATCCAATAGCTTTTTTTCAACTGAATAAGTCCGTAAAGCTTTAGACGGATATGCACGTGCAAGCAGGTTGCTTCCCTTTTGACCGCCAAACTCAAGCCACGCAAGCTGCACGGAATGCAATCCAAGCATATCAGCGCATACGGCAAGTTTATCAGGAAAACCATAGGCCTCATTACCCGCAGTTAAAAAAATATCTGCTTGAGGGTGGAAATCCTCCCGGATAAATTTATAACGCAATGCATCAGTATCCATATACCAGGGATTAGGAGGGCGTATCATCAACCAGAGGTTGTTTTTTTTGATGAGTGCTGCTGCTTGTTCATCATACACGTGCGGGGAGGATGTCAGTTTGGATGAAAGATTTGTTTCAGGATCATACGAGCGCTGGAACAGCGCAACGGCAGTTAATCCCGCGAATTTAAAAATTTTCAATACCTCGGACACATGCATGTGTTCAACTTCAGCAATATCTGCTATTTCATTGAATTCAACACATATATGATAGGTGGTATTAGCTGACTCATAACGATGCCTTTGCATCAAACCGGGAATCGAAACCATAAGACTTCCGATAATGACGCAGATAATGCCGGCAAAAATAATATAACGAAAATTGTTTTTTTTGCCCAGGGGAGAAGGAGTAAAAACCATTGCAGATTCCTTTACAGCGGCTGCAGCGTGTGTATGCTATATACGAGTGCTGATTTTTTGATTTTTACGGATATTAGCATACAGACCGCAGTATTGTTTAGCTGAATTTTCCCAGGTAAAATTTGCGCTGCTCATATGGTTTAAGATGTGCTTTTTATCAACAGGATGGTTCCAATAGCGCATGGCTCGCAAAATTGCCCCGACTAAAGCCATCGGTTCATATCGATTAAAAACTACTCCGTTTCCTTTGTGGGGATGTGATTCATAATCAATAACCGTATCAGTCAAGCCGCCGGTTTTCATAACAATAGGAATAGCACCGTATCTCATCGCGATCATCTGGCCTAATCCGCAGGGTTCATAATGCGAAGGCATAAGGAAAAAATCGCTTCCCGCATATATTTTATGCGCTGTTTGATTATCGAATTTAAGTGCTATGCCAAAAACGTTTGTATAGGCTTGTGCATATTTTTTCAGGAGTTGATGATAACTGATATCGCCGGTACCCAGTATAACCAGCTGAATATTTTCCCGTAAAATAATACTTAAGATACTGGTTAGAATATCCAATCCTTTTTGCGAAGCAAGCCGCGAGACAATCCCGAATAATGGAATCTTTTCTGATACCTGCAGATTAAATATTTTTTGAATATCCTCTTTGCAGCGTTTTTTTCCCTCATAATTATTCGGGGGATCGAATGTTTCAGCAATACATGCATCTTTTTGAGGATTCCATTCTTCATAATCTATCCCGTTTAAAATGCCGGCCATTTTCTTGGCATGTGTTTTCAACACTCCTTCAAGTCCAAATCCGTATTCTCTGCTTGTTTGAATCTCATGCGCATAGGTGGGGCTGACCGTAGTAATAAAATCAGCATACACGATACCTGCTTTTAAAAAACTTATCTTATCATAATATTCCAATCCTTCCATTGAAAACAGATTCCATGAAAGTCCTGCTTTAAGTAAACTATTTTTTTCAAACAATCCTTGATAAGCAATATTATGAATGGTAAAAACCGAGGATGTGCGTGCATAAAATGCAGCATGAATATACGCAGATTTAAGATATGCAGGAATCAAGCCGGTCTGCCAATCATGGCAATGAATGATATCCGGCTTAAATTTCAGGGCGTAAAATAATTCAAGCGCGGCACGGTTAAAAAAAATAAACCGTTCATCATTATCAGGGTAATCGCCTTCCGGCGCTCCATACAGGTATTCGCGGTCAAAATACGATTCCTGCTCAATAAAATAGACCGGTACATCATGCCTCATCCGTCCCTGCCAGACGGCAGCGATAATTTTCTTACTGCCGACAGGAACTGAGAGCTTAAACTGCATTTTTTTTAAATGCAGACCTGCGGCAGATACCTGCGCATATTTAGGCATACATACGCGCACATCATGCCCATACCCTTTAACAGCGCCCGGCAGGGTACCAGCCACATCGGCAAGTCCTCCGGTTTTTGCAAACGGAACAGATTCAGAAACGACGAAAGCTATATTCATGATTCACGCAGGAATTTTGCAGCCTCTTCAGGAGGAGTGGGATTGATATACAATCCGGTTCCCCATTCAAAACCTGCTAATCTGGTTAGTTTGGGAATAATCTCTAAATGCCAATGAAAATGGGGTAAATTAGATTCACGAACCGGAGAATTATGCAGAAGATAATTATACGGCGGATGTTCAAGTACATTGTTTATTTTGGAAAGAGTGTTTTTTAAAATAAAGGAAAAATTTACGACTTCATATTTTTGAATATCCTCAAAATCTGAAGAATGCTTTTTAGGAATGATCCAGGTTTCAAACGGAAACCTGCTTGAAAATGGTTCAAATGCAATAAAATCATCATTCTCACAGACCAACCGCTGGCCTTGTGCGATTTCTTGCTTTATAATATCACAAAAAACACAGCGCTCTTTATATCCATAATACCCTTTGCCTCCATTAAGTTCTTCGGAAACCTGCTTTGGCACAATAGGGGTAGCAATCAACTGTGTATGAGGATGCGTGAGCGAAGCCCCCGCTAATCTGCCGGAATTTTTAAAAATTAATATATATGCAAACCGGGGATCTTTTTTTAAATCAATAATACGATCCCTGCATATCCAGATTATATCCTCAACATTTTTATCATCAAGTTGATCAATATTTTTATGATGATCCGGTGTCTCAATGATAACTTCATGCGCACCAATACCATTCATTTTATCATACATTCCCATGCCGGTTTTATTAAGCTGGCCTTCAACTTGAAGTGCGGGGAATTTATTTGGCACCACCCGCAGCCACCATCCATCTTTGTCCCGCAACGAGCCTGGTTTACGATATGCGGTAATCTCGGCAGGCGTGAGCTGTTCATTTCCCGGACAAAATGGGCATAACACAGAATCATTTTCCAGAATTTCAGTATCAAAATCAGACGGCCGTTTTCCCCGTTCAGTTGAAACAATAACCCACCGTCCAATAATCGGGTCTCTTCTTAGTTCAGGCATATCCCGCTCCTTTTTCCTTCTTCAACTTCTTTAACATTAACAATATATATAAATATAAAAATAAATGTGCAAAGTCAATTAAAATTTATGCGGAGTTTCCCCGTTTTTTTATTTACACTATCCAATAATGCCGGGGAATAATCCGGGAACGAATAAAAGTTTTATGATTCAATAATCTCTTTGTTTTCAACCAATGTTTCCTGAGTATTATCAGCAGCCGCTTGTGCAGTTTTTCTTGATGCAGTTACATCAGATTCATCAAGATTTTTATCAAGCTCTTGATCAGATAAATCATCCGTCACATCGTTTAACTCTTCTTCGGCCTCAGCAGCTAATTCATCCAAATTTGGAATCTCAGATAAATCTTTAAGTCCAAAAAACTTCAAAAAATCCGGGGTAGTGCCGTACAAAATAGGCCGTCCGATAACTTCTTTGCGGCCGCAAATACGGATTAATTTACGCTCAAGCAGTTTTTCAAGCATCCCGCTGACATCAACCCCCCTGATTTCTTCTATTTCTGAACGTGTAACCGGCTGTTTATAGGCAATGATTGACAGGGTTTCAAGAGATGATTTAGTCAACCGGTAGGTAATCCGGTCTTTATATAATTTCCTCACCCACTCACCATATTCCGGACGTGTTGCCAGCTGAAAACCTCCGGCAATTTCGTTCAACTGCAATGCACCGTTGCGGTTTTTATAATCCTGGCGGATTTCTTCAATAATACCGCTCAAACCATCAATGTCATGCTCGTTTAAGATCTCTTTAATTTTTTGAAGTTTCATCGGTCTGTCGGTAATAAAGAATAATGCTTCTAAAATATTTTTAATCTCAACCCTTTCCATTATATCCTCCTAAAAAGCCGCAGAATAGTCAGTTCTCAAGGCGTATCTTTTATTTTAACTGTTTTGTTCCTCTGCATGATCGGCTGTTTCTGGTGTTTCATGTTCGGCTGCAGTATCAGTTGTTTCATGTATTTCTTGTGCGGTCTTAACAGATGCTTCGTTATGCGTAAGATGATAAATACGAATCCCCTTGAATTTAGCAGCCTGCCTAGCGATAATCTGTTTAGTTCGAATTAATTCGAGGATCGCCAGGAATGAAGCAATAATTCCTGCACGGCTGGTTACCGATGTGAATATGTCGTCAAACATAATGTATTCTTTATTTCCTAACAGGGTTAAAATATCCCGAATTTTAATTTCGATCGGGATATCTTCATACATGATTTCTTTTACTTCAGCGCTCGCAGCTGATAAAATATTTTTAAACGCACTCAACAGATCAAAAATATTTGCTTCAAGCAGATATTCATCCTGTGAAAACTCCGGCTCTGTCCGGTAGTGCACGCCGCGGTTTATTGCATATTTGTCCGATAGGATATGTGCTGCCTCTTTATATTTTTTATACTCTAATAATTTGGCGATTAAATCAGCCCGCGGATCAGGCCCTTCATCTGCCTCTTTTTCAGGCACGGGAACCAGCATGCGTGCCTTAATCTGCATTAATGTTGCTGCCATAACTAAAAACTCACCGGCATTTTCAAGATTAAGTTTCTGGATAATTTCAATATATTCAGTATATTCCCTGGTGATATCTGATATAGAAATATCCATAATATCCAGGTTGCTTTTTTTAATAAGATGCAGCAGCAGATCCAGGGGGCCTTCAAAGACATCTAAATGCAGATAATGACTCATCCTAAACTACCGCCTAATAAGAAACTGGTGAAAAACCGCAATACCGGCATAATGATCATCCCTATAACACCGGAGAAAAGAAGTACAACCAGTATCACAAACCCATAGGGCCGTATCTTTTCATAGGTATACGCCAGGTCTGCAGGAAGCAGACTCGAAACAATCCCCGATCCATCCAACGGCGGAATCGGAATAAGATTTAAAATTGCTAAAAATAAATTGACTAATACGGCAAAAGAGAGCAGCTGCACGCTGATCATCTTTAAATCAACCTGAAGCCATGGCATAATAATAATTATTTTTAAACTCAGCGCGCATATAATGGCCAGCAATATATTCGATGCCGGGCCTGAAATAGATACCAGCAGGGTATCGCGCCGGGGATGATTAAAACGATATGGATTGACCGGAACCGGTTTTGCATAGCCGAATACAAATGGTGATGTTAACACAAACAAAATCGGTAAAATAATCGTCCCCATAATATCAATATGCGGCAGTGGATTTAAGGTGATTCTTCCCATAACCCGCGCCGTATCATCACCGCAGCGCTCAGCTGCCCATCCATGAGCACATTCATGTACGATAACAGAAAACATTAATATCGGCAGCTGAACCAGAATGCGTACTAGTATCTCATTGTCCATAATGTAATATATTTACACCTTTTTAAATGTGCGTTTAACAAAAGATACTGCATCCTGTCTTTTTTTTACGCGCCCATCCCATATCTCCCGCCTTAAAGATCTTAAGATTTCGCCAAAATATCTGCCGGGAACATAGCCCAGCGCATGCAGATCAGCCCCGTTTAAAAAAGCTGTTTTTGAAGCACGGTAATTTTTAAGTTTTGAAACCACCGATGTGCTGATACCCGGAATATTTTTAATAAAATCAATATTATATATAAGTTCGTTTCGTAATTCTTCCAGCATATTATCGTGTATGCTCCTTTTTGATATCAGAACCCGCGCGGCGCTTAAGATGCTGGTGACCGTATCAATAACTTTACGCTCAATACAAAGATCAGTCAATATTTGTTCTGCAAGTTCAGGTGATAGATCCTGCAAAAACCATGCCAAACTTACATTGAGCGTTCGTGAAGGTAAAGATATCTTTTTCCAATCTAATGATGAAATTTTCGGATGAATAAAACGCAATGCGTTCCAATCCCGCAGCAGCTTCAATGCTGGTTGAGGATTTGTTTCAGATATTATTTTTATAAATTCATTAGATAAACGCGGTATTGAAAGACGTGCCGGCATGTGATCGAGCAGCGCTTTTTGGAGCATGCGTTCAGTATTTTTTTCAAGTTTAAAATTATATCTGCCCATAAACCTGGCCGCACGATATATACGGGTAGGATCATCGATAAAAGATTTATCATGAAATATCTTAAGCTGTTTATTTAGCAAAGCTTCCTTACCCTGAAAATAATCAACCAGCGTCCCATACTGAGCTCCATGTAATTGAATAGCAACCGCATTACAGGTAAAATCCCGCCGTTTTAAATCATCCGTTAAATTCCCCGGTGAAACTACAGGCAGCGCAGCAGGGCCAGGATAGGTCTCTTTACGAGTTACTGCAAAATCTATATGGGATCCATCAGACATGGCAACCGTATGGGTCATATACCGGGCATGCCTGGTAATTTTACCCGGTAACGTTGACAATATGTTCGATGGATCCTCTAAACTTATAATATCCATATCCCATACAACCTTTCGCAATAACAGATCCCGCACAAATCCGCCCACTATATACATATGCAGAGCTTCTTGATCAGCGCATGTTTGTATTAGTTTTAACCGGCTTTTTAACGCCCGTGGAATAAGTGAAGATGTAAGATAGCTTTCAGTTTTTTTCATTCTCTTCCACATAAACTCTGGTCATTACTACATCCTTCAATGGTTTATCAAACGGCGGTTTAAGCGTGCCTGTATGCTGATTACCGGATGTTTGTACATCACCAATCTTCGTAACCACATCCATCCCTTCAATAACCTGGCCGAATACAGTGTATTGGCCGTCCAAAAATGGGCATGGTTCAAGGCAGATGTAAAACTGGCTTCCCGCACTGTCAGGATGTTGTGCACGCGCCATAGCAACAGTTCCTTGAATATGCTTATTTGAATTAAATTCACCTTTTATTTTATAGCCAGGATCGCCGGTCCCGGTTCCCAACGGGCATCCCCCTTGGATCATAAATCCCTTAATAACGCGGTGAAAAATGAGTTTGTCATAATATTTTTTTTCTGCAAGTTTTATAAAATTTTTAACTGTTTCAGGGGCATCATTGCGGTAAAATTTAAATTTAATCGTTCCCATAGATGTTTCAATTACTGCAACACGGTTCTCTATTTTTGCTGCCTCACTTTTGTTCTGCACGGTTTCTTTTTCTTCCAGGATTGCGACCGATTCTTGGTTGATTTTTTCTGTTGATTTATTTAATTTTTCTACATCTTTCTTTTCAGGGCTGCACCCGATACCGGACAATCCCGTCATCACACTAATAACCGCAAAAACTAATAACCACGGCTTAGTTTGCATGCACATGCTCAATAATTTAAATTTACCCGCGCGCGTTTTTAATTATAAATATAAATAACAAAATTATATTGTACATTTTATACAGGAGCTTTGCAAGATGCGAACAATGAAGGGTGCATTACCACAATCTCGTTGACAATTTTTAAATCTGTATGCTATAATATATAATAGACATGCAGATACGATCACAACAATTCAGTAAACTGCGGCAGAAATTGCGTCAACTCTCATTGAAGGGTT